>CAYRMO010000001.1:0-84347 GCA_964425355.1 uncultured Algimonas sp.
CATTGATGTGAAACAGTCCCAAAGACTACAAAACACTATAATCTGCCATCCTATATATTCCGAACCTGCGGCAGAGTTTAGGCCGGAGATGGAAATAGAGTTGGAAAATGCCTTGGGGCATTGATTGGGTATTTGTAAAGCCACGTGCTCGAACGCGACGGATAATAAATTCCAGCTGTTGCGAATTGTCACAAAAATTTCTCCCGATAGGCGCTTAGAAAGATTGCATTTAATGGCCTTCAAAGGCATGCGTCTATATATGGTAGAGCAGAAGAAACTTAAAATAGCGACGATTGGTGCGGGTTATGTTGGCCTCGTAACAGGCGTGTGTTTTTCCGACTTCGGATATTTTGTCACCTGTGTCGATATGAATGCAGAAAAAATCGATGCACTCAATCGGGGTGAAATTCCAATTTTTGAGACAGGACTCGAGGAACTCGTCAAAAAAAATGTAGGCGCTGGGCGTTTGACCTTCACAACAGATCTTAAGAGCGCCGTTCCAGATGCTGATGTGGTTTTTATCGGGGTCGGCACACCTGAATCTTCAGACGGATCAGCGGATCTGCGATATGTTCATGCGGCCAGCCATGACATCGCCAAGCAGATTAAAGGCTTTACCGTAGTTGCCATTAAATCAACCGTTCCAGTCGGGACTGGCGATGAGGTTGAAGCCATTATTCGGGAGACAAATCCCGAGGCAGATTTTGCGGTCGTATCTAATCCCGAGTTTTTGCGAGAGGGCGCGGCGATAGCAGATTTTATGGAGCCTGACCGCGTCATTATTGGGACGGAAAATGAGCGAGCACGTGATATAATGGCGCGTTTATATCGTCCATTTGCTATTCAAGGTCCGCCAACTGTCTTCACAGATAGACGAACATCGGAGCTTCTTAAATATGCGGCGAATGCATATCTTGCGACCAAGATCAGTTTTATAAATGAGATAGCGGATTTGTGCGAAGCCGTCGGTGCGGATGTCACAGATGTCGCATTTGGGATGGGGTTAGATCACAGGATTGGCTCTAAATATCTTTCCCCTGGTCCAGGCTATGGCGGATCGTGTTTTCCAAAAGATACAAAAGCTTTGCTTGATATTGCGAAAAAAGCTGGCGCAAACGCACGAATTGTCGAGCAGGTTGTCAATGTGAATGAAGCGCGCAAGGCTCGGATGGCTGAAAAGGTTGTTCAACTCTGCGGGGGATCTGTTCAGGGCCTAACTGTGGCCTTGTTAGGGCTCGCGTTTAAACCTGACACAGATGATGTTCGTGAAACACCGACATTCCCAATTATCGAGGCCTTGCAAGCCCAGGGCGCTAAGATCAGGGCATTCGATCCTGAAGCAATGGAGGAGGCAAGACCACATCTGCATGACATAACCTATTGTTCCGATGCCTATGATTGCGCGCATGGGGCCGATGTTGTTGTTTTAGCTACGGAGTGGACGCATTTTGAAAATCTGGATTTTAGTCATCTGGGTAAAATCATGACTCAAAAACAATTTGTAGACTTAAGAAATGTCTATACGCCGTCTCATGTCAGGGCTTTTGGCTTTGGCTATACATCTATTGGGCGTGTTTGATAAAAAACCAGTGTTTCGTCGAGAAAATCGGTGACGTCCTTATTGAAAAGCAATAAAGCAATGCCTAGGTCTATTGTATAAGATGGAATGAAGAAGAGGGAGGAACGGCAAATATGTCGACATTTGAAACACAGATAGAGCAGTCCAAAAAGGAAGTTGCAGAGGCGCAATCAAAGATTGCTGAATTGTCCGCACGAATTGATACGGCACGCTCAAAAATGAGTCAGGGTACGGATATCTCGCTCGATATTGAAAATGCCTCTCTTGATGATGTTCATGCGCATTCTGATCTGATGAATGCCAATATCGCAGAGCTCATTATGGGGCTAGACGATGTCACGGCAGGATTTTCAAAAGATTTTGATGGCTTACGGTCCAGAACGACCTGGGAAAAAATCATCGGTGTGTTTTCCAAAAAACGTGCCGAGTCTATGCGTTCAGAACGTGTCCGCGCGGCGTCAATCGAGGATAAACTCCAAGATTTGATTTCCAAATCAAATACGATCCAGGCCATGCTTCAAGAGCAACTCAATGAGTTAGGCCGGCATAAAAACCAGGTCGAAGCGAACCTCCAATCTACATTATCAGATCGCGAAGCTGCGCTTGAGGTTCTCGAGCAAATTAAAGGTGAGATTACGGCCCTTGATCCGCAAATCATTGAGCTGGAAACGAAGCTTTCAACGGCGACCGACCCAAAAGAGCGGGCCAAGCTGGAATCAGAACTTGCGACAGTGAACTCACGTCACAATGAGCTTGCACAATTAGAGCAGGTTAAAATTTCTGAGAGCCAGACGCTTGAGCGTTATATTGAAAAAGGCAAAACATGGATGGATTCGCTCCAGAACCAGATTGCGACGCAAATGGTTTTGCTCAATAAATTATCGACTGACACCAAGCAGCGCGTGATCCTTTATGATGCTTTGACAAAATCCTTGAAGACAGCACAGCAGCAGGATGTCGCCCATAAAATCAATGAGATTGGCGTGGCAACAGACCAGGAAGCACAGGTTGCTATGGCGGCTATTGGTGCGGCCACAAATAATAAAATGGCCGAGATGATGGAAGCGCATGAAGATCACATCGTCTTTGCACGGAAAGTGCTAGAAGAAAAAGCCAAAGCGGATGAGCGTTTTGCGCGCCGGTTTGAAAAAATTGTCGAACAGCACGATTCAAATGCTTATGGCGAGGGTGCTTAGGTCACAGCTATGGATCTGAGCTATACGCACCGCGTACTGGATAGTGCGCGGGCGACCCGCCGTTACTTTGCTAAATTTGATCGGATTCTTGATCACATTCAATCGGTTGCGAAACTCTCTGTCGATGAGAATCTGATCAGTTCGGCCGAAGCCGATATTTTGGCGCAATATTTATCGGCCTTAAATAATAGTTTTACGGCACTGTCTTATAAATATCTGATGACCAATCGCTCGCCTGAATCAGGCAAAATGAGCATTGATAAAACGGATTCTGGATTTCCCGTATTTTCAGAGATTATCCAATTAGCGTCTGACAGTACCCAAGCTAAAAAGCGTTTAAAGTCTCTCCCAGATCAAGGCCGTCTCAAAAAAGATATGGTCAACCATATCCTGACCGAACGTTCGGCTCCGACAACCCTGCAATATGCTTTGGCGCAAAGGATTTACTATGAGAGTTTGGTAAGTTCGACTTTATTTCTTTCGCAGAATCATCCGCAAATTGTCTGGGTCGGAAAAGATCTTTCTCAAGGTCAAAGACGCTATATCGTCCATTGGGCGAGTTATGATTCCAAGACTAATGTGCCAGTCGTCTATTTGATGGTACTTGATGATACGGGCTCACGCGCTTTGCCAAATGATGAGCGACGCTGGCCACGTGTCCAGGATGCCTTAATGGCGCAGTCCTTATCTGAATTAAAATTGCTAACAATTGCCAAGGGCTTTGATGAAGATTTTGACAATTTGCATCCGAAAAGCCTGAGGCGTTTCCATCTTGGGCCTATGCATAGCCATACCTTTACCGAGCAACATGGCCCAATTCGAAACGTCCTGGCCGAAGCTCAAGGTGAAGAAGGTTTAGATTGGGCGCTGGCCTGGACGGTTGAGACCTTGATTTCTGATGGGCAAAAATGGGTCAAAGCGGGTATGTTTAAACAAGCCCCACGTGAAATTTATAAGCTGGATGCGTTTGATTTGTCGGGCAAGCTCGACGGTGCAACGGCCGTAACACGCGCCTTGATCCTGCCGCATCGCGCCTATCAGGTTATGGAAGAAAAATATTCTGAGCAATTTAATGGTGTGCGCCGCTATGTCGTTGGTCAGAACGCCAAAATACTCAGCTATACTTAAGGGGAAATATTGATTTATGTCGACTGCATCTGATCTCATGGAAATTAAAGAAACGGCGATTAAGGAAAAAATTCCGGCGGCTCAAGCCATGCTGGATGGGTTTGATCATACGCCGCGTTTGGCCAAGCCTAAAAATATTGAAAAAGTCGCGTCGAAATCTCCAGGGATAGGAGGGTCACGTCGACGTTTCCGCTCTACCACGCCGGGGCTTGTGACGCAGTCTACGGCCAAAGCCGAGGGCGTGCATATTATTGCGCGCGTTGAAGCGACTGATGGGGATGACGCTCTGATGAGCCCGCTCCAGGCTGGCGTTTTACATGCTTTACGTCGGGCTTTGGCAACGGCGCTAACAGTCTTTGATCAATATGCCGATGCGACGGGCCTCTCAGCCTTAATGAAAGCAAATCTGGAAGGAAAATTACCCTCTGGAAAATCAAATGAGTTTAATGAAGGCTTGGCAGCGGGGTCTGTTATTGCGCTTCATGTTTTTGCCAATATGTCGAGCTTTTTACTCTCGTCGCTCCATGACACGTCTGAGCTCACCATTGATGTGGGTGATGTTGAAGAGGTGCTGACTGATAATCCTCAACTTGCCTTGACAGGTGCGCTTTGGGAACTTGATCAGGACTTGGCTGTCTTTGCCGATAGCGAAGAAAAACTAATCCCGACCGTCACGGCTTTCCTTGAACAACTTATGGATAAGGCAAGTCTGCGCGCACAAAATCTACCGCGTCTCGAGGCCTTTAACTCTGTCGCTTACCGCGTCGAAGAAGATGATTTCGAGATACGGGGATTTGAAGCCTCTAGTCGGGCCAAGTCATCTAAACTCACCATGAGTTTCAAAAAGCCGCATGAGGTCGTCGGTAACCACATCGCAAAATATCAATCTATGAAGCTGTCTAAAATGCTCATGGCTTATGATTTTGAGCGCAAGCTCAATCCATTTGCGGAATTAGGTGGGTTTATTTTTACCTTTATGGGGGACGGCGCACCGGGAACCGGTAAGACCACTCTTATCCAGATGATGGCAGGTCTGATCAATGATTACTGCCAGAACGCGGGATATGCCTTCCGCTATTCCAATCTCAGCACAGATTCTATTGATAGCTATCAGGGAAAATCGGCTCAAAACGCGAAAAACTTTATTCGCGAAATTATCGATCCCAATGTCATTGGCTTTGGCACAATTGACGATATTGACCAACTGGCCGGTAAGCGTGGTGATCGTCAATCTTCTGCAGGTCAGCTCGAGATCACAGCCGTCTTGATGGAAAGTTTCGCGGGCGCCAATACGGTGGTGCGCGGTAATTGTACCTTTGGTATGTTTTCCAACTATCCGGAAAATGTGGATGATGCGCTGCGTCAACGCGCAGCCGCGCGCTTCTTGGTAGACGGCCCACAAAGTCGCGACGACTATATTGATATTCTACATTTATTGATGGGTAAAAATCACGATATCCCGGTTGGAAAACATGAGCTTTTTGCGGCGCAGGAAATTAAAAAGGCTGTATCAGCCAGCTATGAGAGCTATTCCAAACCCAAAGAAGAAAAGCTGCTCGAGGTCTTTGAGACGGTGACCAAAAAACTCGGCAAGCTTGAGACGATTACTGAACTAGGAACTTACCTCAAAGCCATTCAAGAGGTCGACCACCGGTTCACGGGTCGGGCCATCAAAAACATCACAGACGCCATCAAAGTCCGCGCCATGGATTTTGAACTGCCAGATGAGTGGATGGAAAACACCGAACTTTTCTTGGATAAAAATTACGACACCAAAAAGAAAATGATCGCGGATCTGTCCAAGGAAATCACGGTCGATATGGTAATCCAAGAAATCAACCGCTATGCCGATTCTGAATTCCGCTATGCTGATAAATCTGACGAGGTTGCCATTAATAATATGGTGCGAGATTATGGGCGTCAGGAAGAAGCCAAGAAACGCTATCTTTCGTCTAAGGGCAAATAATCTATGATGCGTCTCATCAAAGCTGGGCTTATGTATGGGAACCTCTATGAGGTCTCCACGCCTGCGCTTGTGGAGCGCTATAATCGAGCCTTAGAGCATCTGACAGGTAAGCGAACGGCGTTGACGGAATTTCATATCGATATCGTTGGAGCCTCACCTGAAATCGCTCATGAGTTTGATGATCCGTTATATCTGAACCCGCATGGTGCCAATCAGATGTTTATCCTGATCTCAACGGATCAGAAAACGGCTCCGCTTCTCAATTCGCAATTCTCAACCTCGCGCTCTATTTTAAAGTTATATATTGAAGAGAATGAGGATCAGCTTTTTGCCCTTACAGCCCGCGAGGCCGTGGCGGGCGAATTAATGAACTCTGTTTTCAAAATCGACCAACCTGCTGACCTCCTCGATATCAACCAGATCGAAGTTACGGCAGATACCTCGCAAAGCCATGTCGCGGAGGCCGAAGAACTAACGGGTCTTATTGACAGATTTGTAAATGATGATGACGCGTGGTGGGATGACGTCTTGATTGCTGAGATGATAGAGCTGGCCAAAAAGACAGGAAATATTCAACGCAATCCTGTCAAACTTATGCCGAAGACCTATATACCGGGCAATTATTTCACCACCCATTTTGGCGGCGCTTATGTCTTTCGGGATGCGAACACGCCGACAATTATTGCACGCGAAAAAGTCGATGGGTTAGATGCGGTTGATATTGCTCAAATCCTAACCTTCGAGGACAGAGAAGGTATTGCCAATTGGCTGCGTGATGAGGGTCTTTCACAGCTTATTGTGCAAAAACCCAATCAAGATAGTGCTTTGGTGATCCGTCAAAAGATGGATTTTATTGTTGTAACGGTCGCAGCAGACAAAGGACATGACCTCGCCGGCCTATCCAGGCAAAATATGCGCGCGCTTGAACGGCGCTATGCCAATGACCTCCCTGAAGAATTTGCAGGCCTCATGGATGTGTGGCGCTGGGCCTCTATGGGGGGACGTGTCCCAAAAATGGGCCCCGAACATCTCGCATTTTTTTATGCGCTTCGCGGCTCTCAACATAAGGATCGGGACTTGGTGAATATGCTATTGACGGATCTTTCGAGACTAGATTTCCGTCAACTCTTTATCATGCATAAGCAGCTTTTCTATGATCGCTACCGGGGTTGGTCTGATCAGAAAAAAGAATTTGTCGTCAGATTTTTGGCACAAGAATATGCGATGGACAAGGCTGGCGCGCGAGATGCGTTGTTTGGGGCAGAGCCCGCCATGATTGAAAAAGAGCCGGTTAAAGTTAAGGGCTCGGTACCCAATCCTTGGGCGAGTACCCAGCCACAAATAGCAATAAATTCTAAAAATGTTCAGTATTCGGCCGAGAATTCAAGCCAAGAATATCTGAAACCGTCAATTAACAAACCCTATGTCAGTCCATGGGGGAGACCCGATAAAAAATATAGGAAAGGTCGCAAAAGGAGATAAGTCATGTTCGCGCTTATTCGAGGTATAATTATAATTTTTATAATGCTGACGATTGTTTATGCGGTCTTGGCATTTAAGAGTCGAATGAAGGAACGCGTACGATTAGAATCTGAATATGACCAGCAATCAGAGCTCAAAAAATCGACGATGGAGAAAGAGGTATTCATCGCCGCTGGTATGAAACGCTATCGTCGATCCTTTAAACCAAAACTTATTTTGGGCGTTTACATTATTCCGGGCGCAATTTTGAGTTTTCTTTTATTTCTAGCCCAATACGGATGAGGAGATTGAAATGAAATATCTTAAACATATACCGGCTTTGCTCTTATTTGTTATCGGTGCGGTTTTACTGAACTATTATTTGCCAGATCGCGACATCGTTCAGATCGTTGGCACAGAGGTAAAACGGATCGATGTTGATAAAGGTGCGCCTTTTTGGGACCGTGCCGATACAGGAACGAATGAGGAAACGACGCGAGATGTACGATTCATCAATGCTGTGAGAAAGAATGGAAAGCCAAAAGTTTATAGAAATGAAGATACCGGTTGGGGTTTTCCGCCCTATTTTAAATTCGATAGTAGTAATGTCACAGCTCAAGCGCAAAAATTAGAACAAGAAGAGGGCCAGTGGGTTGCGGTCCGGCATTATGGCTGGCGAATAGAATTGTTTTCAATTTTCCCCAATGTGACGTCAATAAAACGGGTCTCGGGTCCAGATGTGAAATTGATCCCTTGGTTCAATATTGTTTTTATAGCCCTGTTACTCGCAATCTGGCTGTTTCTCTGGTGGACAATCAGGTCTTGGAAAGCCAAACGGATTGACCCAACCCTAGATAAGGTTGGCGATACGCTTGAAGGCGTTGCGGGCGATGTCAGTGAAAGCGTTGGCGAGGGAAGTAAAAAAGCCAAAGGCCTTTGGAGAAAACTATTCGGAACGACGAAACCGCGTAAATAACTTGGTCTTAGGTCGCGTCGTGATCCCGCGCCCATTTGTCTGAGAAATAAACCCCAAAAACCAGAATGAGAATGGTCAAAAGGGTTACGACGCCGCCCCAGAGCCAATAGGGTCCACCCAAAATACCGCCTATTTTGGCGGTATCTGAACTCAGGACTTGTCCATTGATCTCCCCGCCACCGACAAAGAAATAGCTAAAATCTGTAAGGGCGTCGATACAAAGCGCGATGGCTAGAATTTGCGTGACATAGACCAACCAATTTGTTGGAAATTTCCACGCCATGGCGCCGATCAGGCTCGCTCCGAAAGCCAGAGCGAGGCGGGTAAAGGCATCGGCCGCCCAAATTTGGGATATTATGAGTAAGGCGGCCAGTACGATAAGGGACAAACGATAGCGGCTTAGACCCCGGGTCAGAAAGATCAAGACAACGCCCAATAGACTTGGGGCGAGCAACCCCAAAAATAAGACGCTCAGGAGTTGAAAATTAGTTGACGTATAGGTCAGCGCAGTCCCGGATAGGCTAGGCGGGTAGATGGTGAGTTTTTTAAACTCGCCGCCCGTAAAAATGGCGCCCAAGCCGTGGCCCAATTCATGCACCCAGGTCGATAGAAAAACTATCGGTATGCGGACTAAGGGAAACTGGATAAGCAAATAGACAATAAAACACAGACCCCAAAATTGCGCGGCTGGAAGGCGAGGGGGTCGGTTTTGGTTATTTAAATTGTGAATTTTATAGCTGGCCATATATATCTGATAATATGAAAATACTGGCTTACAAGGGTCAAGTTTTCATATTGACCGTTAGCGGTTCTAAATAGGACTGACGACCGCTAAATATCAGCGATCGTCATAAAAAATGTGTAAGCGATTACGCGTCAGCTTTGTCTTTTTGGCCAAGTGTAAATAAGCATAGTGCGAGGAAAAGTGTAGCCACAACACCAGACCCGCCAGCAATAGGACGGGGGAAGAAGCCTTGTATGCCAAACATCATCACCAGCGCATTTGCGACAAGTGCAACCACGCCTGCAACAACGGCCAATCCGCCAAGAACTTTTCCGCCGTCTTTTAGTTTCGCCATGCCAAAGACGATGGCGGCCAGACCCAATAATAGTTTGGCTGCATTATAAAGGAAGAAGGAGAGGGCAATGACAGAGAAGGCTGCAGGCTCGAGCGCCTCATGAGCCTTAGCGGCTGCCCTAAAGGGACCAAATTGTAATAAGCCGATGCCAACTTGCGTCACATTTAGAGCCGTGCTGAAAGCAATGGCTGAAAATCCAAGGGCATAGCGCCTCGCTCCGCCCACCATAGCAGCACCTGCAAAGGCGGCCATTAGGACAAAGATAAGCGCCTCTAATCGCCACACTATCTGGCGATCGACATCTGGAGCCTCTTGATAGAGCAATGTATAAATAGGCTGCATGATAACAGCTAATAAAAGAAGAATAGCAAGGGTTTTAACTGTGCGTGTTTGCGTGAATTCCATGATCTCTCTCCCAGATGACGGTTATATTGTCTTTCTATTTGCGCGTGAAACTTATAGTCAGATGCGGGTGAATTCAATGAGAAACGAAAGCCCGTTATATTCAAATTAGTAAACTGTTCGTGACCTTCAAGCGCAAATCGGTATATGGTCGACGCGATATATGATTGATCTGGACTTTGAATTTGAGAGTGAAATTTGGCTCTGGCAAGCCGAGAAGGGCGCGTGGCATTTTTTGACGGTTCCGGAAGATATATCCGCAGATATTAAAGCCTTTACAAAACACCTCGCCCGGGGGTTTCGCTCTGTGAAAGTGGAAGCTCGTATAGGTGATACGGTCTGGAAAACCTCTATATTTCCGTCCAAATCTCATAACGGATATATATTGCCCATTAAGGCTTCGGTCAGAAAGGCAGAGGGCGTTTTTGCTAATGATAAGGTCGTCGTCAGACTAAACGTTCCAACATAGCGCTCTCTCAAAAGGACAGACATGTGGATTTCTATGATTTTCACAGCGCTAGAGCTTGCAAATTTTGGCAGACTCGGCGGATAGAAAATCCTATGCGAAAAATTGAGATCTTACCCGTCAGCTATACCCTATGGGCCAAAGACAAAGCCGCTTTTGCGCAAGCCTTTGGTAGAAGTTTCGCCGAGACGGGGTTTGCCATCATTGCAGATCATTCCATTCCATCTGATGTGATCCGAGAGGCTGATAAGGCTACGAAGGCCTTTTTTGATCTGTCGACCGAGATCAAACTCAAATATTCAGATCCCGAAAATGGGTTTCAACGCGGCTATTCTCCAATTGGGACCGAAAATGCTAAAGGCAATAAAATTTCAGATTTCAAAGAGTTTTGGCATACAGGTCGACAACTTGATCAAAACTCGCCCTATCGAGAGGTCATGAAAGAGACGCCGCAGGTTACAGATATGCCGACATTCAATCTTGCGACACGCAAGCTTTATGAAGCTCTTGATGACTTTGGCTTTGACCTCCTACAGGCTTTGGCAATATATCTGAATATCGAGCCCAAATATTTTGATGACAAGGTCAATGTTGGAAATTCGATTTTACGATTGCTCCATTACCCGGCCCATGACACGCCGCCACCTAGCGGGTCTATGCGCGCCGCTGAACATGAAGATATAAATTTGATTACCTTGCTTTTGGGGGCGGAAGAGGCAGGGCTACAGGCCCAACATCGCAATGGGAACTGGTTAGATGTGAACGCGCCAGACGGTGCGCTCGTTGTGAATGCAGGTGACATGTTGCAGCGTCTGACAGCTGGTGTCATTCCGTCGACAACGCATCGTGTTTTAAATCCGACACCGGAGCGGGCGAGTTTTTCGCGTTACTCCAAGCCTTTTTTCTTACATCCAAATCAGGACTTTATGATTACACCCTTGCCTGGCTGTGTCGCCAAGACAGGGCAATCAGAACCCCCGATTTCGGCGGGTGACTATCTGAATGAAAGATTGTGTGAGATCGGTTTACTAAAGAAAGCCGGATAGCGCTGTTTATTCAGCCGCAATAATAGTTTCATCATCGTCAGAGGCTTTACGCGCTGGCGCTTTACGGCGTCGGGCTGGTTTGTCATCTGTCGCTGCTAGGTCGTCAGGCTCGACTTTTGGCTTACGGGCTTTTTTCTCAAGCTTTACTTTGGGCGCGTCCGTTTTTGGCGTGACGACGTCGAGGGCAGAGGATGCATTTGCGTCCTCGACCTGATCGTCCGGTCTACGCTTTTGAGCGCGTGGGAGTTCTTCATAGGGTTGTTCGTCGGACGTTTCTTTTGCATTGGCTCGGGCTTCGTCACGCGCCGCACGTTCAGCTTCTGCTTTTTCGCGCGCTTCTTGTTTAGCGGCTTCCTGTACATTCATAAGCCGAAGATAGTGTTCAGCATGTTGCAATAAATTCTCGGCCTTGACCCGATTGCCGCTCATCTTGGCATCGCGGGCGAGGGAGGTATATTTCTCGTAAATCGTGGAGGCGTTTCCACGAACTTTGACATCAGGCCCCTGACTGTCCATCGACCTGTTATAGTTGTTATTATTATTATTGTTCCGGTTTTTATTCCGGTTGCGGCGTTGACGCTTCATTATTTGACCTCAGATTGGGGCGATAGGAGAAAATTGTACTCACAAACAATTTGGAATTAAGGAACAACCTTCATTTTATCGGCTTAACCAGCGGGTGCCGGAAAATTCACCGGACATCCAATCACACTGTGGTTATCGTGTAGCAAATGCGATAGGCTATGGAAAGGCCTTTTTTATTAAGTTTTTCAACTATCTTAGGGACAACTTAATTCGTGTTTCGCGCGCTCACGCAGCGCGCATTCCCTCCAAGGTCATATGAAACCGCCGGATGTTGAAATCCTGCTTCAGAAAATATTGTTGAAACTGCATTTGCTTGATCAAAGCCGATTTCTAATCCAATCCAGCCATTTGGTCTGAGATGATCGATCACGTCTTCCATGATCAGGCGATAATCCCGCAGTCCGTCCTCGCCACCTGCTAAAGCCAATGCGGGATCAAAATGTACGACTTCCGGTTCAAGTTGTTCCATGGCCTCGGCGTCAATATAGGGGGGATTTGAAAGGACAGCATCAAATTTCTCTTGGGTTTTGATTGGGGTCCACCATTTCCCAACGCGAAAATCAACACGGGTTTCAACGCCAAGGGCGTCTGCATTTTGACGCGCAATGTTGAGGGCCTTTTCAGAAATATCGGTCGCAACGAGCTTAGCATCCTCTCGATCGGCCAAAATCGTTAGGCCAATGGCGCCGCTTCCCGTGCCTAGATCCAAAATGCGAGGTGCCTCAATCTGTTTGAGGGCGTCTAAGGCGAGTCCCACCAGAATTTCCGTATCTGCGCGCGGCGACAACACATCTTTTGAAATCGCAAATCGACGTCCATAAAAGTCTCGCCATCCCAAAATATGATCTAAAGGTTCGCGCTTTAGCCGTCTTTGCATATGATCGGTGATGATTGCGAATATTTCGGGTTTTAAAACCTCATGCCCATTTAACATTAAATCCGCACGATCCATTCCTGTCGCAGTAAGAATAATGTCTAAGGCTTCGTTTTCGGCAAAGGGAATCTCTGCGTTTTGAAAGGCCTGTGTTACAAACCGTTTTGCGGACCTTGCCGATAAGCCGGAATAGGGACCTGAATGTGGGCGTTTATCCAGGGGGGTGATCATTTTTGATCTAACTGCCATGTCAGGCCACTTTTTTCCAGCTGGCGAGCGGCTCCAAAGTAAAATGTATATTTTTTCTCCGGTAATTTTTCAATTTTGAATAGACCACCAAAGAAGATTGCGGGGCCAATATAAGACATATCGGTTAAAGGAATTCGTAAGGCCGCATGTCCCGGGCTCAGTATAAGCCATGGCTTGAGATAGATATATTCGTCAGAGATATGAATTGTGAGACATGACCCATATTGGGCCGCCCGGAACATGAAGTTTTTTGATCTGATTGTCATGGATTGAAAGTTAAATTTTTTACCCTCCGGGACAGCATCAGATGCATAATGCGTTGCCAGGGACGACCATCCACTTAAGGCAATGAGTTTACATGTCGAAATCCACAAAAAGGGGAAGAATATAAGACATAAGGTGAGCGAAATGATTGTGGACATAATCTAGGCTTCATTTACCTGCTTGATCGCGATTTCGATCAATTTCAGATCTGTCGGCCGCGAGAGGCTGTGGTCACCGCCTTTGACGAGGGTGTAAGTCACATCATCTGAGACAAGCTGATCCAAAAGACGTTTCGAATAGGTCCAAGGCACTACATTATCTTCATAGCCCTGTAATATTCGAATGGGACAGGTGAGGGGAATAGGGTTGTCTAAGATTTGACGTTTCCGTCCATCCTCTATCAAGACTTTGGAATAGGCATAGGGCTCTTCATATCCCGAAGGTTCATAAACAACGCCGTCATTTTCAAGGGCTTTGATTTGCGCTTCTGTCCAGCCAGCCACGGTCAATTTTTCAGTAAAGTCAGGCGCCGGGTTTATCAGCACCAGCCCTTTGACCTGATCTGGATTTTCAAGCGCGGCTAAGAGCGAGGCCCAACCTCCCATAGAAGACCCAATCAGGATAACGGGTCCGAGGGCTAGTCTTTCGCAGACGAGATTTACATCGGACGCCCAGCGCGACATTGTACCCTCAATAAAGTCGCCACTACTTTCGCCATGACCGAAATAATCAAAGCGGATAAAGGCCTGGGCAAGATGTTTCGCCCAAGCATGGAGGTGCACGGCCTTTCCACCTTCCATATCGGATTTCAGGCCTCCACACCAAATAAACGTCGGGCCAAAGCCGTCGCTCATTTTATAGGCAATTTTTTCACCGTCAGACGTGTCCAAAAAATTTAATGTGTCGAGATTATTATGCATTATCCAAATCAATCGTTTAAGAACATCCCTATGAATGTGCTCCAAATTTTACCAGAGCTCAATGCCGGAGGTGTTGAGCGCACAACGGTTGAAATGGTCGAAGCTTTGACTGGGGCTGGCCATAGCGCCCATGTTCTCTCGGCTGGGGGACGTATGGTCTCTGATATCGAGGCTTTGGGCGGGGTGCATCACACGGCAAATATCGGGTCCAAAAATATTCTAACCGTGCCGTGGCGTATTGCAGGTATCAGGCGGTTGATTGCAAAGCATAATATTGATCTTGTTCATGCGCGTAGTCGTGCACCCGCTTGGCCTGCCATGTTTGCAGCGCGTGCGGAAAAAATCCCTTTTGTGACGACCTATCACGGCATTTACAAAGCGAGCGGTCCGCTCAAGCGCCTTTATAATTCCGTTATGGCGCGCGGTGATGCGGTGATTGCCAACTCAAATTTCACCCGCGAATATTTGATGAGACAACACGGCACAAATGATGACAGGATTACTGTTATTCCGCGCGGCGTGGATATGGCGCAGTTTGATCCAGACAAAATAGACAGTAAAAGCGTCAAGGCTATTCGAGAAAGTTGGGGCGTTGGCAAAGGCGATATTGCCCTCGTACTCCCAGGGCGGCTGACACGGTGGAAAGGGCAGATGATCGCCATTGAAGCCATGGCGCACTTACCCAGAAATTATCATTTGGTTTTGATTGGAGATGCCCAAGGGAGAGACGCCTATGTGAATGAGCTTAGATCAGCTGTCGATCTCTACCGCCCCGGTCTTGATGGTATTATTTTTGCCGAGCACACAAAGAACATTGCCGCCGTTTTAAAGGCTTCCGATATTGTTCTGGTGCCGTCGACAGAACCCGAGGCTTTTGGTCGTGTTGCCATTGAAGCACAAGCCATGAACCGTCCGGTCATGGCATCTGATCATGGGGGAGCTGTTGAAACGGTCCTCGAAGGGGTCACAGGGTGGCGCTTCACGCCAGGCGATGCGAAAGCCCTTGCCCGGGTTATTCTCAAGGCAGACGCATTGACGGGGGTGAAGACGGCAAGAGATCGTATTGCAACGGGTTTTTCCAAGTCAAACCTGCAAGAGGCGACGCTTAAACGTTACGAAAACTGTTTGAAGTCATCAGGGAAAGCGTGAGAAACCCTTGTATAACTGTGACAAAACATCCATATACCGCCCCTGATTGTAGCAATTATGGAGTATAACAATCGCTAGAAGACCCCTTTCGGCCCAACCTGCCAAAAATCCCAAAGGACCACGCATAAATCGTGACATTACCGCCGATAATGTCCTGCTGATCCTTGCCGACGGAGAAAAACGGGGCGTTGTGCCCTTAAATGAAGCTTTATCATCCGCAAATGCCGCTGGACTCGATTTGGTCGAGGTTGCCCCCGGACAGACGCCTGTATGTAAGGTTCTGGATTACGGAAAAATGCGCTTTGAAAACCAGAAGAAAAAAGCGGCAAATCGTAAGAATCAGCGGACTCAATCCCTCAAAGAAATAAAAATGCGACCCAATATTGATACGCATGATTATGAAGTGAAAACGAAAGCTATGCGTAAGTTTTTTGATCGCGGTGACAAAGTCAAAGTGACAGTACGCTTCCGAGGTCGCGAAATGGCGCATATGGATCGCGGTATGGATCTGCTTCAGCGCGTCAAAGAAGATTTTGAAGAAGATGTAAAAGTCGAATTTGAACCTAAGACCGAAGGTCGGATGATGACGATGGTATTGGCGCCTAAGAATTAGGGTCCGGCGCTCTAGGGTCGCTTTTATAACGACAATCCCATAAATCGACTATCCATAGGATTGTCGTAATATTTTTCGATATCTCGAAACCCCAGCTTTTCATAAATTGCATTGGCGTGGATTAAGCCGTGATCCGTGTCGAGATAGATCGTTTCATAACCGATCTCTTTGGCTGTTTTTAGAGAGGCTTGGCATAGTTTTAAACCAAGCCCAAAACCGCGCCCGTCTTTGCGACAATAGAGACGTTTTAACTCGCAAATATTGTCTTTGAAGGGCTTTATCCCACATGCGGCCATAGGTGATCCGTCAATTTTTGCGAGAAAAAGCGCGTCATAGGATTGTGGAAAGTCTAAAAATTCCTTTTCAGTGCCTTGAAAGGAAAGGCTCTGGCCGAGGTAATTTTCAACAAAATTTAGATATTCGACAAATATGACTTTGACGGCGGATATATCCTCCGGTCTATTGACGCGTAAGATTTCAATATCAGGCATTATACGCCAGCAGCAATTTCCAGTCTTTGGATTAATTCATCCGATATTTCGCCGGTCTCAGGCATGCCATTTATTTTCTGGAATTCGCGAATAGCATTTTCGGTTTTAGGTCCAGTGGTGCCGTCTATGCCGCCAATATCAAACCCAAGATCAGATAATAATGATTGGGTGGTTTTAACACGTTGGACACGCGTCCCCTGACTATTATTTGCAATTGTGGTCGACTGCTTTACCCAAGGCACGTCTCGGAAAAGTCCATTTGCCGCTTCATCAACGGGTTTAGGATTAAAGCGAGCCGCGTCAGATTCAATTTTGGCGCGTAAAGCCTCATCCAATTGAGGCCCGATCGCCGCAATCCGAGCCGGAGCCCCTTGATCACCTTGTCGAGCCGCAACATTATACCAAAAATAGGCAACTGAAAGGTCTCGCACGACACCCTCTCCGGACTCGCGCAGGAAGGCGACGTTAAATTGACTGTCCACAACACCGTGTTCTGCAGCTTTGGTAAACCAATCTAACGCTTGTTCTGGGTTGGCCTCTAATCCGCCATCCCCATTATAGTGAAAGTTTCCAAGATCATGCATAGCGATACGGTTTCCACCAATAGCCGCACGCTCTATTAATTCACGAGCGGTGATATCATCTTTGGTCACACCTGTTCCCGTTTCATAGAGCTTAGCGAGCCGGTATTGCGCAGCAGGTTGGTTGCGATTTGCTGCAAGTCTTATCAGGCGGGCGGCTTCCTGTGGTTCGCCATTTTGCAACTTTGTCAGACCCATTTGGAATTGCGCAATTGGGTTTCCGGCTTTGACAGCTTCTAGAAGTGATGCTTGTTGCGGATCTAAATTTTCAGACCGTGTGAGTTCAATAATCTCGTTTACAGGCTGTTGTGTCTGATTGGCTCCTTCCGTTGACGCCGCTTGGATGATCCTTGATGGATCATATTGGCCGTTGCCGACTTGACCTGGCACTTGCTGTTGTACTGCAGGACTTTGGGTATTGGATGCTATCGGTTCAAATTTTGCCTCGGGGCCACCACCCATTAAGGACTTTGCTGTGATAACGCCTGCCACGGCAACGCCAGCCGCGAGGGCCCCTAAACGTAAATTGCGACCTGATATCGGAAGCGATTTTCTTGGTTTTTTCTTCTTTTTAACGGAATCACTCGCAATTCGTTCTGCGCGCATGTCGTCGTCCTCCGCATAGGCTGGATTGCCATATGTCTCAAGCGGTTGTGGCGCACTCATGATCTCATCGACAATCTGCATAGACGGGGCTAGCCCGCCGGAACTGCCCATCGGTGGAAGTTCTGGTGCTAATTGTTGCGGCATTTGAGGGGGGAGTTGAGGCGGCATTTGCGGAGGTAGGCCGGACGGAAGATCTGGAATAGGCGGTAATTCGGCGGTCAGTGAATTCGATAAAGGCGCCTGGTGACCTTGACCATGATCTGAAACTATAGGCGCGGTAGGAGCTTGAAAGCTTGTTGGGTCAAACTCAACGGGAATATGTGTCGGTGAAGGTTCCGCTTCTTTTTTCGACGTCTTTTTTTGTTTTGGAGCTGGCGTTTCAGCTATTGGAGGCGTATTGGCGGCCACAGCATAAGGATTGTCATCCCTTAAGGTCGGGAGTGGTGGTGGAGCGCTCATCTCCGCTACGGGTTGGTTCGATATTTGCTGCGCCAT
Source organism: uncultured Algimonas sp. (assembly GCA_964425355.1). Lineage (GTDB taxonomy): Bacteria > Pseudomonadota > Alphaproteobacteria > Caulobacterales > Maricaulaceae > Litorimonas. Next base: position 18,127 of record CAYRMO010000001.1, read on the forward strand.
AGGCACAACATTTGTTTGAGCCATCGCTGGCGACGGGGCTAAGGTTCCAAGGGGGCTGGATTGCTGCGCATTTTCAGACTGGAGTGTTGCCAAGCGGGCATGCAGACGCGAAATTTCATCTTGTAAACGACCGAGTGTATCATTCATGTGATCGATCCGAGGATCGTCGATATTGGCCGGAATAAGGTGCGGCGCAGGCTCAGATGGAATAGAGGCTGGTGTCCAGGCGGCTGCGATTGTTTCAAGCGCTTCAAGTCGCGTTGTCATGTCAATTTGACTGGATTTGAAGTTTGATTGTGTTTCTTTAGCAAGGTCGGCTAGGCGTTCCGCTGTTTCTATGTCAGATTGTTGTGACCTTTCACCCAAAACAGCTGCGAATTCGGCAACTTTATCGCCAATTTGGTTTAACGCGATTGCAGTTTCGTCCTCGACTATGTCGATACGTTTGCCGAGCTTGACTTCGGTATCGACCAATCGTTGTGTGACATCAGCCATATCGGTCTTGCGAGCCAAGGATTCTTCTGAAAATCTTGCGTCTACGGCTGTCGCGAGTCCGGAAATGTGTCGGTTTAATTTGGCGATAATTGTGTTTTGAGCGGTCTCAAAACCATCTAGTCTGGAATGCGCAGAGTCTAGCGTAGTTTGTAACGTTTCGGGTGTGACGTCGGATTGTGAGACTTTGGCCAGATCTTTTTTAAGCGATTGTCTTACCTTTTTTACGGCAAACTGAAAATCTGATTGAAGCTTCTGCTCAAGCTGGTCTAGCCCTTTTTTTAACGCGTTTTGATCTTTGCGGGATGTCCAACCGGATGACTTGGCGAGTTTGGCTAAACGTGTTTCAAAATCTTTCAGAGCAGAGTTTTGCGTTCCACTAAGTTTTGCTAGTCGGCGCTCTAGCTTTTTAAAGTCCGTTGCCAATCCAGCCACAGAAGGACGTTTTACAACCGCTTTTTTTGCCGGCTTTGCAGCGGCTTTGGGCGTCTTGGATGTGGTGGCCTTTTTCGACATATGCCAGGCTTCCCTCGAGGTTATGCGAATCGCTCATAAAATTTCAGACGAAACTCGACCCCATAAAGCCCCGCACATGGTTAATGTGGCGTTAAATCGTTAACATTTTAATGACCTAAAGCTGTAAAGAATTTGAAACACTATCATAGCTTTTAACGTTGACGTTAACGTCAACGTTAGCTAACAGGCCTTTATGTCAACGGTTTTAAGTCAGAAATGGGGTATTAGAGCGTTCGCCGATATGTTCGGCGTGACGCCTCGTACGATCCGTTTTTATGAAGACAAAGGTCTACTTTCGCCAAAACGGGAAGGCGGAATTCGTGTCTTTTCAATAAGAGAGAAAACCCGTTTTGAAAAGATCATGCGGGGGAAACGTCTGGGATTTTCCCTTGATGATATTCGAGCTGTTTTCGATGTAACCGATGGACTTATTAAAGACCGTAGCGAGTTGCTCCGCCGCAAAGAAAATTTTGAAAATGTGCTTGCCAGTCTCGCAAAACGTCGCGAAGACCTTCGAATACTCTCAAAAGATATGCATGATGTGATTTCTGTCGCCAAGGACTATCTGGCCCAAGAGACGGATGATGAAATTGACGTCACCGAATTAGCGGCGCGTTACCAAGCGGCCTTTAATGAGACGATGACAACAAATCCAATTGATTTTATGTCCGGTGGTCCGGACGAAAAACCCCAAACTTAAGTTACGTTCAAAGGAGATTTCCTATGCCCAGCTATAATGCCCCCATCCGCGATATGCAGTTTCTACTCAATGAGGTCCTCGGATTTGAAGATCTCTTAAAATATGAGGCTTATTCTGAAATCGATACAGACCTTGCCAATGCCGTTCTGGAACAAGGCGCAAAATTTGCAGAAGAAGTCCTCGCTCCGTTAAACATTGTTGGGGATCACGAAGGCTGTAAGCGTCACGACGATGGATCGGTAACGACCCCAACCGGATTTAAAGCAGCCTATAAGCAAATGGTCGAAAATGGCTGGTCATCGCTATCGATGGATCCAGAGTTTGGGGGGCAAGGTATGCCGCGCATGCTCGGTGTTGCGGCCAGTGAAATGTGGACGTCAGCGAATATGGCCTTTGCCATGTATCCGGGCCTGACCGGCGGCGCGATCAAAGCGATCCAAGTCGGTGGAAGTCCTGAGCAAAAGCAAACTTTCCTCCCTAAAATGATATCGGGCGAGTGGTCAGGCACAATGAACCTGACAGAGCCGCATTGTGGCACCGATTTGGGCATGCTGAAAACCAAGGCTGTCCCGCAAGCCGATGGGAGTTATAAAATTTCAGGGCAGAAAATTTTCATCTCGGCCGGCGAGCATGATATGACGGACAATATCATCCATTTGGTCCTAGCGCGTATTGAAGGTGCGCCAGCTGGAACCAAGGGTATTTCCCTCTTTATTGTACCAAAATTCAAATTGGACGGTGATGAAAACCCAAGCGAGCGCAATCCGGTGAGCTGCGGGTCTATCGAAGAAAAAATGGGGATTCACGGAAACTCCACTTGCGTTATGAATTTTGACGAAGCCGAGGGCTATTTGATCGGTGAAGAAAATAAAGGCTTGCGTGTCATGTTTGTCATGATGAATGAGGCGCGTATCGGTGTTGGTCTGCAAGGTTTGGGTCAATCCGAAGTTGCATATCAGAATGCAGCGATTTACGCCAAAGACCGTATCCAGGGTCGGGCGCTAACAGGTCCACAAAATGCGGATAAACCAGCCGATCCGATTATTGTCCATCCGGATGTCCGGCGTATGTTGATGGAAACCCGCGCCTTTAATGAGGCTGGTCGTGCTCTTTTATATTGGGCGGCCAAGCATGAAGATATTGAAATACATGATGAGGACGAGAAACTCGTCGAAAAATGTGATGACTATCTGGGCCTCTTAACGCCAGTTGTTAAAGGCTATCTGACGGATATGTCGATGAAAACGACAATTGATTGCCAGCAAATCTTTGGCGGACACGGTTTCGTCGAAGAATGGGGCATGAGCCAATTCGTTCGCGATAACCGGATTGCCCTAATCTATGAAGGGGCCAATGGGATTCAAGCCCTTGATCTTGTGGGTCGTAAATTGGGCCGCAATGGCGGCCGCGCTTTGATGGCACTTAATCAGGAAATTTCCGCATTCTTGTCTGACAACAAAGACAATGAAGCCTTACCAGAATTCATAGACGCCCTATCGGGTGCTCAGAAAAAGCTAACTGAAGCCACCATGTGGTTGATGCAAAATGGTATGTCTAATCCGAATAATGCGGGTGCTGGTTCTGTAGATTATATGCATATGATGGGGCTGTCGGTTTTTGCGTATTTGTGGGCGAAAATGGCGCTTGTTGCGCAAGCCAAAATTGACGAAGGATCAAATGATCAATTCTACCCAAATAAGATCATTACAGGTCGTTATTTTGTGTTGCGTATGCTACCAATGCTTGACAGCCATTTGGCGAAAATCAAGACAGGTGCTGACCCGGTCATGGCGCTAGATGCTGCAGCGTTTTAACCCGTTTAAATGCGACAGTCAGATAATTATGCCGCGGCAATTTATCTGACTGTCCAATCTACAATAATAACAATAATATATATTCCTCAAGGGGAGAGCTAAATGTCTACCAATGTCCTTAATTTTAAAAATCCAGATTGGTATGAGGAAGAAGACATAAATATGTTCCGCGATGCGGTTCATAAATTCTATGCCAATGAAATGGCGCCTCACGGAGAGAAATTTCGCAAAAATAAAAAAGTCGACCGTAAGTTCTGGAATATGGCGGGCGAATATGGCTTATTGAATTGCGCAATTCCTGAGGAATATGGCGGCGGTGGCGGAGATTATCGGCATGAGATGATCATCCAAGAAGAACTCATAAAAGCCAATGTCGATGGCTTTGGATTGTCACTTCATAACGCCATTGTTGCGCCCTATATCCTGCATTACGGTACCGAAGAACAAAAACAAAAATGGCTACCTCGTATGGCTTCTGGTGAGCTTGTCGGGGCGATCGCCATGAGCGAACCCGGGACTGGATCTGATCTTCAAAATGTCAAAACCAATGCCAAAAAAGATGGAAATGGGTGGCTGATTAATGGCTCCAAGACTTTCATTACAAATGGCGGAACGGCCAATCTGATTATTATCGTGGCCGATACGGGCGGGGATGGTAAATTTTCAAAGTCCCTCTTTGTTGTCGAAACCGATGATCTGGAAGGATTTCGCCGCGGACGTATCCTTGATAAAGTTGGACTAGATGCCCAGGATACGGCTGAGCTATTCTTTGATGATATGAAAGTGCCTGCTGATGCGCTTTTGGGGTCAGAGCCTGGACATGGCTTTATTCAATTAATGCAAGAACTTCCGCAAGAGCGGCTCAATATTGCTGTTTCAGGCGTAGCTGCGATGGAAGCGGCTCTCGAGATGACAATTGAATATGTCAAAGATCGGAAGGCTTTTGGAAAACCTATAATAGGGTTTCAGAATACGCAATTTGAGCTGGCGGAATGTAAAACCATTACAACCGTAGCCAAGACTTTTGTCTATGATTGTGCCGAAAAACATCTCCGGGGTGAGTTGGACACGGTAACGGCGTCTATGGCTAAATATTGGGTCACAGATAAGGAATGCGAAGTCATTGACCGCTGTTTGCAACTTCACGGCGGATATGGCTTTATGAATGAATACCGGATTGGACGAATGTATCGTGATAGTCGCGTACAGCGCATTTATGGCGGTACAAATGAAATCATGAAATTGGTTATCGCGCGCAGTCTCTAAATCGTTTTCGTCGAAACTCTATGAGGTGTTCAAATCATGCGGTACCCTCCAGCCTATTATGTTGATAATGATCTGGAATTCACAAATCGGATCATTGAAAATCACGGCTTCTGCTTGCTGACCTGCCCGAGTGAAATAGGACCGCTTGCAACCCATCTGCCCATGATAAAGGCGGAGAACAACTTATATGGACATGTTGCAGGCAATAACCCCATGGTTGATTTTATCGGCACGGAATTGGTTTTTTTGGCTGTCTTTCACGGGGCGCATGATTATATTTCCCCGACACTATATGATGACCCTTCAAGATCAGTTCCGACATGGGATTATGTATCCGTACATATCCATGGAACGACACGGGCGCTAAGTGCGGAGGAGTCGGTTGATCAAATGCATAATTTGATTGATAAATATGAAGGGGAAGCGGGTTGGTATATGGAAGATGCTGCCGAATATGCTTCGCAATTATTTCCGAATATTGTCGCGTTTGAAATGCAAATGGACCGTGTGACAGGTTTGCGAAAACTCAGTCAAAATAAAAACGCTGAGACGCAAAGCCGGATCATTGATGATTTGCGGGCGCGAGGAAATGTGGATCTTGCCAAAGAAATAGACATGATAAGGAAGAGATAAAATGGAAAAACTAACATATTCTCATAAAGATGGCGTGGCCATAATTACACTGGATGATGGCAAGGCGAATGCTCTCGGCACCCAAACATGGGCTGAGTTGAACGAGGCTTTGGACATGGCCAAAAAAGAAGACGCAATTGTAGTTATTACAGGCCGTGACGGTATGATGAGCGGCGGGTTTGACCTCAAAGAAATGGGGACAGGGCCTCATGACGCCCTCGAGCTTACATCTACTGGGTCTAAATTTGCGCGCCGGATCATGTCTTACCCAAGACCCGTCATTATGGCAGCGCCTGGACATACGATTGCGATGGGAGCGTTTCTGGCGCTGGCTTGCGACTATTCCATGATCAAAGCGGGGTCATATAAAGTTGGATTAAACGAAACACTGATTGGTATGACCATGCATAATTTTGGCATTGAAATGGGCCGTTACCATCTGGCCAATAATTATTTTAATCGTTGCGTTATTAATGGCGAAATCTTTGATCCTAAAGGTGCGATGCATGCGGGATTTTTTGATCGTGTCGTTCCTGAGGAACAATGGCCAATGGCAATTCCCATGGCGGGTCAAATGTTCGGTCAGCTAAATCCAAAGGCGTTTCGGGAAACAAAATTGCGCAGTCGAAAAGAGATTTTTAAAATTTTAGATCAAGCCATTGAGGATGATCTGGACCCTAAAAAAGTTCACGCGCTCTAAGTATAGCGATTTTGAGTTGCATCAGATCGTGAATTATTAGGCCATGGAAAGACGCGATTATCAACTCCGCGATGGCAAGATGTCAGCCTTGCATTTTGGGGATGTTTCAAAGCCAATTGGTTTGGTTTTTTTACATGCAAATGGCTTTAATGCCTTGAGCTATCGCGCGATTTTCTCAAGGCTCGATATTCATTCGGTTGTATTTGATATGCGCGGACATGGCGAGAGCCGGGATATGCCAAAAGAAACGCCCCTTAAAAACTGGCATGTTTTTCGCGATGATTGTATAGAATTTTTTGACCGGTACTTACCAGACTTGGCCCATGCGCCCCCGATTTTAGCGGGACATAGTTTCGGAGCTGTGGCCGGGGTTTTGGCCTCACCTTTTTTGAAAGGCCGTATAAAGTCTTACATTGGATTTGATCCCGTCTCAGTCCCATTTTTATTTCGGCTGACCTCTATATTGCCCGGTGGTCGTGCCTATATGGCGAAAAGACTTCCGATTGCGCGAAAAGCCGGACAAAGACGTTCTATCTTCCAAGACCCCGAACAGGCCTTTACCCATTGGCAGGGGCGTGGGGCCTTCAAGCAAATGTCTGACGTTGTTTTATGGGACTATATTCGGGGTGGCTTGGCGGAAACCGGAAATGGTAATTGGGAGCTAGCCTGTGATCCATTTTGGGAAACGCGTATTTTTGTCGCCCAATGGCATAATATATTTAAGGCGGCTCGCGACTTACCAGATAAATCCAAGATTATTTATGCAGGCGGTCGACAACTTGTTTCAACGCGTGGTTCACGCGCGGCGATGCAAAAAGTCCAGCCTAACATTGATGTGCGTTTTGACCCCGAAATCGAACATTTATTTCCATTTTATCAAACCGAGCTTACAATTGACCTAATAAATGAATTTTTGAGTAAAACTTAAAGCGGAATATCACTGACGATATTTTTCTTGAGATGTTTGAGTTCCTCATCAGTGCTCTTGAGTAATTTGCGGGCTTTCAGATCAAATTTACATCCGCTCGCCAACATGGTGATCCAGCTATTACCGCTAATGGGGTCCATTACATTGTGGACGATTTCGCGCGTATAGCTATCGGCACTTAGAAGATAAGGCGCGTAATCATAGGCATCACCACGGCTCGGGTAACTATGGATAAAAGCGCGCATTTCCAAAAGGGCGCCGCTTTTATCACCCGCCATATAATCTGGGTTTTCAAATTCCGGCCAGCCCTTTTTAAACCACCCTATTGTCGACGTTGTACGACCAAAAAAAGACCCCAAGCTCACATGTTCAGTTATGTCGAGTTCGGATTTTTTAAAGACGCCCGCGCCAATGATGTCAATATTGTGAGATGTGAGTTCCGATATGGTCGTGCCCTGATATTTGATTTGCGTATCGAGATTTCGAGCTTTTGCTGGCCCGGGCATGTCAGTCATATGATTTTTGGCACTATCTAGGAGACGTTTCGGCCATGGAAATATTTTATCTTCGGGAAGATAGATATGTTCGACTGTTTCGACCATTGTTGCTGCGATGCGCCCGTCGCGATGGGTCATAATGTGACAAAGGCGAATATCGCAGTCCCCAATTGATATAACGGCGCTATCTATACGTAGCGAGTTTCCAGGTCTCGCTTCGCCTTGGTATTTTATGTGAAAGTCACGTACGCGTAAGGAGCTAACGGTTCCGCTTTGATAGGCATGTTTTAGCCCAAGGCGGATCATAAACCGTTGTCGCGCCTCATCGGTTTTATGGGCATAATGCCGCATATTCATGTGACCTAATTCGTCACACTCCCACGCCGAACATTCACCTGCCCAACTTAACGTAAAGTCACTTAGAAAATTTAGGGTCATGTTTGAACGATTATCTTGTAAATCGCCCTAGGCGGCGCATTTCCCACAAACCCCATAATGTTCAACAACAGAACGGGTAATCGCAAATCCATCTGGTCGGCAATCTCCGTGATCATGTGCGTGGCGTTCTTCGACCCCCGAACAGCTTTCGCAGATGAAAAACTCAGCCATATGATGATGTTCATCATCGGCGTGATGGTGGGTATGATCACAAGCGATAAATGCATTTAAGGCTTCGACCCTATGAATGAGGCCATGTCGGGATAGAAACTCTAAAGCCCGGTAAACCGTAGGCGGTTTGGGACTTCCGACATCAGGTTTGATTCTATCGAGTAAATCATAGGCTTTGATTGCACTTCCATCTTCTATGATGAGTTCAAGAACATGGGCCCGTAAGGGGGTGAAACGTTCACCCGCACCTTCAACAATCTGTCTGGCGCGTTCAATTCTATGGAGTAGTGTTGTCTCAGTCATAGTTTTCTATAGACTAGCTTTATTGATTTCACCAGTCTGTAAACCGTCTTTGCGTTAACCGTATTCCAAGGTTGAAGACTAGGAGAAGACTCGCTAAAGGCCCTGCTCAGCATTATGACCATGCCCAATTCTGGGTAAGCAGGGGAATGAAATGGCAAAAGACGACAATCAGGTTAAAATTAGCGGAAATGTGATGTTTTATGAAAATCCAGTGCCGCTGACGAAAGAAAAGCACGGTGATTTTGGTGTGTCTCAAGTCGACAAGCCTTTTGAATTTATTGCCACACAACATTTTATGCCTTTAACGGCGTCTGAATTCGGAAATGCATCAGCCTCTGTCCCAATTATCTTTGCAGGTGATGAGCGTTCGCCACTCGCTGTTATGGGCATTCGGTCAGGCGAAAACCTCTTTGTTGAAGAAGGTAATTTTGCTCAAGATTTTTATCTTCCAGCTTTCGCACGTCGCTACCCATTTGTACTCGCTGGCGATCCTCAGAATGATCGTTTTGTCGTTTGTGTCGACGAAAAGGCCGAATGCGTGACAAAGAAAAAGCCACAACAGAAATTCTTCGATGGCGATGACACATCACAATATACAAAAGAAGCTTTCCAATTTTTGCAAAATTTCGAACGTGACCGTCAAGCCACAAATAAAATGATCGAGGATTTTAAAGCGCTTGATCTGTTTGAACCAAAGGACATGCATTTTCAGGGACAAAATCCTGATGGAACTCCCGCGGAACGTCAAAAAATCGCAGATTATTTTGCAGTGTCAGAAGAAAAGTTAAAAGCACTTCCAGACGCTAAGCTCGCAGAATTTACAAAGAACGGGTATTTGGCAGTTGCCTATGCGCATTTGCTTTCACTCAATAACTGGCAGCGTTTGGTCAATATGACCCTCCGTCGTGCTGCAGAGGCTCAAGCTTAAAGCCATTTATAAAGCGAATAGATTTTTAACCCGGCCTTGCAAAAGGTCGGGTTTTTTAATGGCTAAAATGGAATTGCGCTCAGGTAAAATTCATTGCACTTTGTTTTTTGAATTGAATGGAAGATGCTTATGTCACTCTCACGTCGAAATGTACTCCTCGGGTCTGCCGCGATCGGCGGGTTAAGTGTTCTTCCGGGGTGTAAAGAATCTCCATCTTCTGATCTTCAAGGTTCGACAAAAATGGCGGCTGAAGCGGCCTTAAATGGTGCTCAAGATCTGATGCTGAGGCTTTTCCCAGAAACGGTTACCAGCTTGGGTCTCAAAGATCAGAAATATGCCAGCGCCAAGTTTAACCTTGAAGATCGCTCACGTGCTGGACAGGATACTCAAGCGCGCGAATTGAAACCTGTGCTCGAGGCTTTAAGGGCCATAGATACATCTGAAATTTCTCCGGAATTAGGGTTAGATGTCGATGTTGTTCGCGCCGTTTTTGAGCGAAGCGCGACCGGTTTTGATTTCCCATTTGGCGATATGGCATTGCTGAATTATAATTGGTCTTACCGGAATAGCCCTTATGTCGTGGCGCAAAATACGGGTGCATTTATCGAGATCCCAAGCTTCCTCGATAGTTCACACGCGATTGAATCAGCGGGTGATGCTGAAAGTTATCTCGCTCGCATGCAAGCCTTTGCCGATCAATTAGACGGAGAAGCCGAAAGGATAACGCAGGACGGTGAGACCGGCATGATCTTGCCAGACTTTTTGATGGAAAAAACACTGGGACAATTACGGTCTGCCCGTGATCAAGACCCTGCGACATGGACTTTGGTGCGCTCTATTGGCGTTCGCGGAGCGCCTTATGGCGAGTTTGAGGATGAGGCCCTGCGGATTGCTCAGAAAATTGTACATCCAGCTTTAACGCGTCAAATCGAGGCCTTGGAAAAATTAGCCCCGCAAGCCACGGATAAGGCAGGGGTTTGGGCGCGTCCCGATGGTGATGCCTATTATGACTGGACATTAGGCGCGGCGACAACGACCAATATGACATCGGATGAGGTGCATCAAATGGGCTTGGACGAGCTAGCCGCCCTTCACGCCGAGATGGATCCAATTTTACGCGCGTTAGGCTATACTGAAGGGGGCGTCGGGGCACGTATGGCAGCTTTGGCCGAAGACCCGCGTTATCAATTTAAACCGGGAGATCCGGGACGGGCCGAGATCATGGCCTTTATTGACGAGACCGTGGACGATATTCGCGGTCGTATGCCCGAAGCTTTTGAGACCCTTGTTCCGGGGTTTCTCGAAGTCACACGTATTGATCCGTCCGTCGAGGCAGGCGCACCAGGGGCTTATGGAGGGGCCGGATCTGTAGACGGAACCAAGCCCGGGCATTTCTGGATTAACCTTCGAAATACCGCGATTCACAATAAATTTGATCTAGCAGATCTCACTTATCACGAGGCCATACCTGGCCATGTTTGGCAGGGTGAATATGCGTTTAAGCAATCTTTGGTGCGCTCAATGCTCGCCTTTAATGCCTATTCGGAAGGCTGGGCCCTCTATGCGCAACAAATTGCGGCGGAACTTGGGGTCTATGATGATTTTCCGGCCGGGCGTTTGGGTTATCTTCAATCCCTTGGATTTAGAGCCTGCCGTCTTGTGGTTGATTCTGGGTTACACGCGAAACAATGGACACGCCAGCAAGCCAATGAATGGTTTGTTGAAAATAATGGGTCTAACCCTGATGCCGTGGCGGGCGAGATTGATCGCTATTGTGCATGGCCGGGACAAGCCTTGGGATATAAAGTGGGACATACGCGCATAAACCAACTCAGGCAAAACGCGAAGGCTGAGCTTGGCGATAAGTTTGATTATCGACGCTTTAATGATGCGGTGGTCCTAGGCGGCCCTGTTCCTATGGATGTATTGGGGCGCGTGATCGACCGATATATAAAACGTGACCTAGCCCGTTGATCCAGGTTTTTGTATCCGGACATAGAGCCGGCACGAGCTGTAACGAAAATTATGACACGTTTCGCACGAAACTGTGCGAGATCTGCACGAAACTGTGCATCGCTTTATTAATAAACGCAGGTTAGGGGAGCTCAATGTTTCGTTTCGTGCTCATATGCGTTTTTATCTGGTCGTGTGTCACGACGGCCTTCGCACGTGAAAGCGTGTCACTCGATACTGGCCGGACCGAAATTTCGTTGGTCTCGGATCACAATACAATAGAGCCAGGACAAGACTTCACGGTTCTTTTGCGCATGCGGTTTGACGAGAACTGGTATAGCTATTGGAAAAATCCGGGCGATAGTGGCGAGCCTGTGATGCTAAGATGGGAGCTTCCACCAGGATTTAGCGCGGGCGACATTCAATGGCCCGTGCCTCATGTTAAATGGGTCGGACCGATCGCATCTTTCGCCTTAGACGGCGAAGTCCTCTTGCCTGTCACAATCACCGTTGATGAGACGGCCCAAACGGATTTACCGGTCACACTAAAAGCGCGAACGTTTTTCCTTGTCTGCTATGACGTGTGTGTGCCGGAGCAAGGGCAGCTCTCCTTGCCAATGGGTATGGGGGAACCAAAAATTGATCCTGTTGGATCAGATATGGTTGCGACCGCCCTGTCAAAAATACCGCAAAACATAGAAGCAAAGGCCGCCATTCGTCATGAAGGCGCGCACATCATATTTGATATTGCAGATCTGCCAAAGGGTTTTGAGGCGGCAGACATTTTCCCCAATTCACAACCCGTCCTTGCCCATAGCCAACCCATTACGCGTCAACTCGCAAAAAATGGCGTGAGATTTACTGGCCAACCCGGTTATGGTTGGGATGACGCGGGAATAGGTGAGGCCTTTGATGCGACCCTCGTTAATGCGCAGGGCAAGGGGATTGTTGTCAATGTTGTCCCAGGCGCATCAATTGATATCGGACCATTTAATTCAGGGTCAGCAGGAACAGGCTCTATCAGCTGGTTGGGTGCAATTATCGGAGCCTTTATTGGCGGATTAATCCTCAATCTTATGCCCTGCGTCTTCCCGGTGATTTCGCTTAAGGCTCTATCTTTGGCAAAAACCGCCCATGGAGAGAGACGCGCGGTCAGACGTGAGGGTTGGGCCTATACGATAGGCGTGCTTGTTACGTTCCTATTGCTTGCGATATTTATTCTTGGCCTCAAAGCGGGTGGCGCGTCGATCGGCTGGGGTTTCCAGCTTCAATCGCCTTGGCTTGTCGGATTGCTTGCCCTGTTACTTTTTGCAATCGGACTTAACCTTTTGGGTGTTTATGAAATCGGAGGTCGTTTGCAAAATGCCGGCGGTGACCTCGTCGAAAAATCAGGTCCGATGCGATCCTTCTTCACAGGTATATTAGCTGTTATTGTCGCCACGCCTTGTACGGCACCCTTTATGGCCGGAGCTGTTGGGCTGGCGCTCGCCAGTTCTGCCGGCGTTACTTTGAGCATTTTTCTGGCTTTGGGGCTTGGCTTTGCGCTCCCCTTCTTGCTGATTGCTTACCTGCCTGGCTTGCTTGCGCGCCTCCCAAAGCCAGGGCCTTGGATGGAAACATTTAAACAAGTTCTTGCTTTTCCCATGTTTGGTGCGGCTATCTGGTTGATTTGGGTCTTAAGCCTGCAAGCTGGCGCGCCTGGCGTATTAAAAATATTGTCGAGCCTCCTTATTCTCGGATTTGGTATCTGGCTGGTCAAAGGCAAATCGAATGTCTTGAAAATTCTCGGAGGTGTGGTTTGCGTCCTAGCGCTTCTTACCTCACTATCCGTTCGTCCTGAAAATTCAGCGGCAGACCTTCACGCTACAAGCTGGTCCCCGCAAGTGGTCTCGCAATTGCAATCTGAGGGCCGTCCCGTTTTTGTCGATTTTACAGCCGCATGGTGTGTAACCTGTAAGGTCAATGAAGGTCTGGTTTTAAATAGGCAGAAAACAAAGTCGCTTTTTGAACGCACAGATACAGCGTTTCTTGTGGCGGATTGGACGAATAGGGATGATGTTATCGCGGCCGAGCTCAAACGATTTGGTCGGGCAGGCGTACCCTTATATCTGGTTTATATACCTGGGACGGCAGAGCCTGAAATATTACCGCAAACCCTCTCCTATAGGGACTTGAAAGAGGCCCTAGAAGATTGATTATTCGGCGGCCTGTTTGAGGTCGCCAATGACTTCATCCGGTTCATAGACAAGTATATCAGCTGGCTGACACTCAAGTTCCCGGCATAAGGCATCCAAGGTCGAAAACCGAATAGCGCGTGCTTTCCCTGTTTTTAGAATTGATAAATTCGCAAGTGTGATACCCACACGTTCCGCCAGTTCAGTGAGCGACATCTTTCGGTCTAGTAAGACCCTGTCCAGATTGACTTTGATAGCCATTAGATTGTGAGTTCCTGCTCAGCGCGTAGAGCGGCGCCATGCCGGAAGGCTTCGGAAATTGCGGCAATAACGAATATAAAGAACCAAGTTCCAATATTAACTTCAAACATATTGCCATTTTCAGGCCCGAGCCAGAATTTGGCTAAAGCGTGGAAAAATTCTGTGGCCGCCATTATCAACCATATTAGGCGTAGGCGCTTAATATTCTCCAATTTGAAAGGATCGCCATGCATGATGGCGAGAACAACTTTATGCAAAATTCGAAGAACGAAAAACCAACCCGTTACGACAATGACGGCAGCCAGACACCGTCCCAACATAACATTTGGGTCCAAATTCGCGTCACTCGTTGCGAGCATCGTATCACGAAACTCACTTGGTATGGCCATAAGGCATATCATGATCAGGAGCACGACCAGGAAAAACGCAAACATAAACTGCCCAATCAGCAAGAGAATAGAAAGGGCTCGGGTCATGGACGAATTTTTGACAGCGGAGAGCGATTCAATCTGATTATGTAGGTCACTGGACGACATAGACATATTGATAAACAATAATGCATTACATGCAAGTCCGTAGCGACGTTCTCTTTAGACGTTTTGTCTTTTGTGGCGAAGGCTTGTTTAGCTTGCACTAGAGTTCTAAGCCCGTCTCCATGAAAAACACCAAATTAGAATCCGGGCAAAAAATTGTCGTTGCATCGCATAATGAAGGGAAGGTGCGTGAAATTCGGGATCTTTTGAGCCCTTTTGGTTTGATCACAATTAGCGCGTCAGAACTGGGATTAGATGAGCCTGAAGAGACCGAGACGACATTTGCCGGCAATGCAGCCCTAAAAGCCCTTGCAGCCGCCAAGGCGTCAAATCTTCCAGCCCTTTCAGATGATAGCGGATTGGCGATTGATGCGCTGAACGGAGATCCGGGAATTTATGCGGCACGTTGGGCTGAACTCCCTAGGATCGAAGTTGAGACTTATGGTCAAAGACGGGATTTCGACATGGCGATGTGGCATGTGAATGATAAATTGGGCGATTCAAAAAATAGACGCGGACGGTTTATCTGCGCCTTATGCCTCGCTTGGCCTAATGGAGACACCTCAATTTATGAGGGAAAGGTTGAAGGTGATATGATCTGGCCACCCAGAGGCGAAAAGGGATTTGGGTATGATCCAATTTTTCAGGCCTTAGGGGATACGCAAACATTTGCCGAGATCGATCCATCTCAAAAACATGCTAAAAGTCATCGTGCTGATGCTTTTGCCAAATTTCTCAAGGCTCAATTCCCAAATGGATAAGACGCCTTTGGCGGTATATGTCCATTGGCCCTATTGCGCGCGCATATGCCCTTATTGCGATTTCAATGTCTATAAGCGCAAAGCTGATGATGGGCTAATACCCGCTATTTTGACCGACCTCTCTTATTGGCGAGAGCGATCCGGTCCCAGGCAGATCACCTCTATTCACTTTGGCGGCGGGACCCCATCCCTTATGACGCCCAGTCAAATTAGAGCCGTAATTGATCACGTGAACCTACTCTGGGGGTTTGATGATATTGAGATTGCTCTGGAGGCTAATCCTAATGACGCCAGCAACGGAGACTATAAGGCCTATGCGACCGCGGGCATTAGTCGGCTCTCACTTGGCGTGCAGAGCTTTGATGATGAAGGGCTTAAAAAACTAGGCCGCGAGCACACGACAGATCAGGCAATAGCCGCAATTGATCAGGCCTTAAATGATTTTGCCTCGGTTTCTGCAGATCTTATTTTTGGGTGGCACGGACAGTCAGAACAAGACCTCAAACATGATTTGGATATTTTGCTAGGCAAAGGTGTGCACCATATCTCAACTTATCAACTGACGATTGAACCCGGCACCGCCTTTGCCAAAGCTGAGGCACGGGGCGAAGCACGCGCTATTGGACCAGACCAGTCTGCCGCGTTTTATGATTATGTCAGGGATAGGCTTTGCCAGTCCGGCTTTGATCACTATGAGGTTTCAAATTTTGCAATACCCAATCATCAATCCCGGCACAATCTCGCTTACTGGCGGGGCTATGATTATGTTGGTGTGGGGCCTGGCGCGCATGGACGATTGAGCTTAGGTGATGAAAAAGAAGCGATGATTGCCCATATGCGACCCCTAAATTATAAGGCAGGGGTCTCTCAAAATGGACATGGGATTGATAAATGCGACCAGCTTACGTCTCAGGAACGCGCGGAAGAATATCTTTTAATGGGATTGCGGATTGAGGAGGGTATCTCGCTTAAAACATATTCTCAATATGCCGATCAGCCACTTGATGACGACCTTATGGCTGAGCTGATCGAAACAGGTTTTCTAAGTCGCGATGCGGATCGTCTTATGGCGACCCCAGCCGGACGTTTGGTCCTAAACCATATTACGGAGCGGTTGCTTTTGGGATAAAGCTTATCCTACCGCAGCCCAGCCTTAGCTTTGGGCTTGAATATAGTTCTGAATGCCAACCAATTTGATTTGGTCTTGTTGCGTCTCAAGAAAATCCAAATGCTCTTCTTCACTGGTTAGGATTTTTGCCATGAGATCACGTGTCACATAATCCTTGATCTCTTCACAATGGGTGATGGCTTCGCGAAGAAGCGGGATCGCAATATGTTCGAGCTTAACATCGCATTCGATAATTTCCTCGACCGTTTCGCCGATCATTAATTTACCCATATCCTGAAGGTTGGGTAGACCTTTGAGAAATAAGACGCGTTCAATGATCCAGTCGGCATGGTTCATTTCATCAATCGATTCTTGATATTCCTTCTCGGCTAATTTCAAGACACCCCAATCTTTGAGGATTCGAGAATGTAAAAAATACTGATTGATCGCCGTCAGCTCATTTTTGAGCGCTTTGTTTAGGAATTCGATCGTTTTAGGGTTTCCACGCATGGAACAGGCTCCGTCAATTTGGGGGGCCTATTCCGCGACGAGTAAAATATCTTCGCCTTGTAGAGGAATCACGGCCTGTAATCTTTCATCTATAGAAGATCGGCAGGCGCCGCAATTAAAACGTGTGCCACAGAACTTCATGACGCAGTCAGCCGTCTTGGCCCCGCATGAGGCGGCTTGGTCGACTTTTGCCGTGTTAATCTGTCTGCACACACAGTGGATCATACCCCATCATATATGCACATGCGAATGATTGTCAATAACGAGAGACAAATAAAGTTAATAAGGCCTTAACGCTAACTTCCGCCCAATACTTCACGAGGTGCGGGGTCTAGGACAACGAATTTTCCGTTTTGAATGCGGTAAACCGCTAATCCGCGTTCTGGCCGGCCATCAGGCCCAAAGCTTACAAGGCCGTCCACACCATAAAATCCAGATGGGTTTTCTGCGCGCGCAAACCGTCCGCGGGGATCACCATCTGCCACAAAGGTACCCATGACAACGGCATCATAAGCCAGACTTGCCAATCCCGTGGGTGTTTCGCCAAAGGCCCGATCATAATTTGCGCTAAAGACCGCTTGGGTGTCTTTATCGGGGCCTGCAAAAATACCACCACCCAGGGCTGGTTCCCTTACTGTTTCAGGATCTGCCCAGCGCGACGTTCCGATAAATTGAACATCGGCAGGATCGACTTCGTAATAGGGTAGAAGTGGAGCAAGAGATCTTAAGGGTGTTCCGCCTTCTGGCAGAAGAATAGCTTCGAAACTCATGGGAGTTAAGCCTCCATTGGCTTCGGCCAAGGTTTCGCCTTCCGCGTGAAATGCGGCGAGTCGTTGAGCGGGCGCCTGCATGACAGAAATATCATTGCCCTTATAGGTTTCTGCGGCTGTGATTTCTCCGCCAATGGCTTGGATGCGTGACGCATATGCGTTTCTCACGCGATTTCCATAGGCACTATCTGGCCCTAAATATGCAAAACGCGTTGTGCCTGTTGTCGCAATATAGTCGACAATCCGATTGATTTCCGCTTCGGGCGGGAAAGACATAAGATAGGTTCCATTCCCAGCAACCCGTTGGTCATTTGAGAAGGCGATCACGGGCACATTGGCGCGGCGCGCTTCACGTGACGACGCATTCACATTGGAAGCAATGATCGGCCCTAAAATGACATCCGCGCCAGCCTGAATAGCCGCGCGTGTTGCCGAGCGGGCGCCTTCTTCAGTCCCTTTTGTATCTAAGGCGATCAGTAACACATCAGGATTTGGATTGTTAAAGACCGCTAATTCCGCTGCGCGGTACATAGATTGGGCTTCTTGCGCCAAGCGGGTTGATTGCGTTGAAAAGGGCAAGAGTATTGCCAGTCTTTTTGTATTGCGTCCCACCATATGCGGCGGCGTCAAACCTTGACGATTGTTAAAATAGGGACCGGTCGCGATTTGTGGCGCTTCCGTGTCCGCATCCTTGGCCTCAGATTCGAGTTCGACATTTGCTTCAGTCGGCGGTTCAACCTCTTCAGAGATCTCCGTTTCAGTTTCTGTTTGAACAGGTGTCTGCGTCGGTACGGGTTGCTGTGCGACTGGGACACGAGTGGTCGTCGGCGCCGGCGGTTGTGTCGAGGCACAGGCGACCAAGGTCAGCGTGCAAAGGCTCAGAATGAGATATTTCAAACTCTGGCCAAATGAGTTTAACTGAGGCATGTTGGCTCCAATTTGCAATGCGCTGATGCGCAAAGGATTCATTTGTGTCTAAGCCGCCAGTCCAATTGTCGCAACACCTAAGAGGCGAGTTTAATGCAGAGCTTGCACCTGGATTGTACGTTGTAGCCACTCCAATCGGCAATTTACGAGATATTTCACTACGCGCCCTCGATATTTTGACCTCGGTTGATCAAATTTTAGCCGAAGATACGCGACAAACGGCCAAACTCCTTGACGCTTATGACATTCAAGCCAAACTGACAGCCTATCATGACCATAATGTGGCAGGGCGCATCCCTCAGGTGATAGATTGGTTGTCTCAAGGGCGCTCAGTCGCCTTGGTTTCAGATGCGGGAACACCCTTGGTGTCAGACCCTGGCTATAAATTGGTACGAGAGGCTGTTGCCGGGGGATATGAAGTTTTTCCTGTTCCAGGTGCTTCTGCGCCATTGGCAGCACTCGTCAAATCTGGATTACCGTCAGACCGCTTTTTATTTGCTGGGTTTTTGCCACCCAAAACCTCCGCGCGTAAAAAAGCATTAGACGAGCTTGCAGCTATTCGTGCGACACTGATCCTCTTTGAAACAGGTCCACGGATCAAAGCCTGTTTGAAAGATATTGATGAGGTTTTGGGAGACCGCGAACTTGTCCTGACTCGCGAAATCACCAAAAAATATGAAGAAGCTCGACAGGGTACCGCAAAGGCCTTGATCGATTCTGTCGTGAGTGACCCGCCAAAAGGCGAGATTGTACTTTTGATCGCCCCACCCAGTTCGGAAAGTCGGTGGGACGCGGCAAAAATAACTGAGGCTCTGACAATAGAGATCGCGGAGCTCGGTGTGAAACGTGCGAGCGCGAAAGTCGCGCAAGCCTCGGGTTGGGCCAAGCGGGACGTCTATAATCTGGCGTTAAAGCTCAAATGAGCGCCCGAACGCGCCAGCAAAATGAAGCGGAAGGACGAAAAGCCGAGAAACATGTCGCGCGTTATTTAAAGCGTCGCGGCTGGGTTATGTTAGAGCAGCGGTTCAAAACGGCTGAAGGTGAGGTGGATCTGATTGCAAGACGGGGCAAAATAATCGCCTTTATTGAGGTCAAACAGCGCGAAACGATGCCGACGAAAGAGGATCTTCTGAGCGCGTCTAATGTGGAACGTGTCATGGCTGCGGCCGAGATTTGGGTGAACCGGCATTTCGAAACCTTGCCTCAGGACTTTGAAATCCGCTTTGATTTGGCTGCGATTAAGGGATTTGTGGGTCCCCTGTCCAAAGTTTCATATATTCCTAATGCCTTTCGTGGAGATTGGTAATAACTCGTTCACCATGTTTCTCTATTCTAAAGGCATGAAAAACTGGCTAAAATTAACAACAACACTCATTCTTGCATCTTCTCTTACGGGCTGTGCCTTGGCGACGGCGGGAATCAAGAAGGGCGATGAGCGTAGTTTCACTGGCTCACTTCGCGATATTAACGCGGGCCGAGCGATTGAAGCTAGAATGAAACGGGCTCATGATTTCAAGCTATCTGGTATTGATGTTGAAGTGGCTGAAAAAGTCGTTCTCCTGTCCGGTAATGTTCCGACACAGCAAGACAAGATTGAAGCCACACGTATTGCCTGGTCAGCACCTGGCATTGAACAAGTTGGCAATGAGATCCTAATCAAAGGTAAGCAATCCTTCCTGCGCAATACTAAAGATGGCGTTCTCGAGAAATCAGTTCGGACACGTCTGACGGTCGATAAATATGTCAAAGCGCGCAATTTTAATGTCGAGACACATGATGGTATTGTTTATCTTTTAGGCGTCGCGCGGACAGAGGATGAGCTTAAGCGCGCCGCTGAAATTGCCGCGACCACCAAAGGGGCTCGTGAAGTTATATCTTATGTGAAACTCGCGGATTTGCCGGATCAAACCCAGCAATTTGCCTCTGTTCCACAAATCCAAGGTTCACAAATTCAGGGCGCCGCACCTCAATTGGCGGTGCCGCAACAACGCGCACTTCCTGATTTTTTAACAACATCGCCCGGCGGAATTGAACAAGCGCCTGCGCCGATACAAAACTTACCTCTTTCACAGCCTATTCCGTTTGAGTTACCATCAGAAGTCGTTCAAGCCGTCCCGTCTACGCCGCAACATTTTGATATGGGAGACCGGTTGGGTAAAGACTTGCCAACAGACGAACAATTAGGGGCCTTCCGCACAGGCCAAGCTGGCGAGGCTATCTCTATTATCGAATCTGACCCATATTATATCGATCCCGATACAGGTGAACAAATTCCTGTGAGATTTGATGAAAATGGGAATTTTGTACCGAAGATTGTTCGGTAGGATCTCAAACCCCCAAACACCATCTGATCACCGCTTTTTGCGCGTGTAACCGGTTTTCGGCTTCGTCCCACACGGCGCTTTGCTTGCCTTCTAGGACCTTCGTTGTCATTTCTTGTCCGCGATAAGCCGGAAGGCAATGCAGGAAGGTAGCTTTGGGCGCAGCTGATTTCAGGATGTTTTCATCGATCTGGAACGGGGTGAGGGCTTCGATACGTTCTGCCTTATCCATGTCGCCCATACTGACCCAGCAATCCGTGATGAGTGCGTCTGAGCCATCAGCCGCGTCTTCTCTTGTAAGACCGGTTGTGATCCGGCCTTGCTTGGCTTGCGCATCGGAAATGATCTTAGGATCAAGGCTGTAATTTTCCGGTGAGGCAATGCGCAGGCTATAACCGAAAGCCGGCGCAGCATTTACGAAACTGGCGAGAACATTATTGCCATCACCAATCCAGCTGAGTGTCATGTCTTTAAGGGGTTTGTCCTGGGTTTCCTCTAGGGTCATGAGGTCGGCCATAATTTGGCAGGGATGGTTGAAGTCAGACAGACCATTTATAACGGGCACATCACTAGAGCCTGCAAAATCTGTAATCGTGCTATGCGCGTTAGAGCGGATCATGACCGCATCGACAAAGCGTGAGAGAACGCGGGCTGTGTCTTCGACGCTTTCACCACGACCCAATTGCATATCGTTGGTTGTTGCGACAATGGCAGAGCCGCCAAGCTGGCGCATGCCCTGTTCAAAAGAAAAACGGGTCCGGGTCGAGGCTTTCTCGAAAATCATCGCGAGCGTATGACCGTTTAGCGGCGCCTTAGGATCACGCGCCCCTTTTGGCAGGTCTTGGCGCGCATTTTTCATTGCATGGGCCTGGTCCAAAATGCCGCGCAAATCAGCGGCAGGAATGTCAGATAGGGACAGGAAATGCTGCATGGGGGTCAAACTCACGAAAACACCAAAAAGCGGCTTTAGCGAAATTACGCCCTTTTGCCAAGCCTTACTGAC
Organism: uncultured Algimonas sp.; assembly: GCA_964425355.1. GTDB lineage: Bacteria > Pseudomonadota > Alphaproteobacteria > Caulobacterales > Maricaulaceae > Litorimonas. The sequence goes on from CAYRMO010000001.1 coordinate 39,834, forward strand.
GTTTCTTAACGCGCATCATAAGTGGTTTGGCGGGTCTGGTTGTAATGCGCATGACAGGCCAGGGATGGGGTGTCCCGTCGATCCAGTTTAGCCGTAATCGTTTAAAGATCACGGCGATCATTATGGCCGCTTCTTGCATGGCGAATTGCTGCCCTATGCAGACCCGATGTCCAAGACCAAAGGGCAAATAGGCAAATCGCTCTATGGGCGTTGGATTGCTCGGCAAGAAACGGTCTGGAACAAAGGCGTCAGGGGTCGTCCAATGTTTGCGGTGTCTATGCAAGGCCCAAAGATTGATGAGGATGCCACAATCTTTGGGGATGTGTTTGTTGTCGATTTGATCTGCCTCAATGGCTTGTCTTGAGATAAAAGGGGCGGGCGGGTAGAGACGCATGCTCTCTTTAAAACAAGCCATTGTAAACGGCAGATGGTCGATCCAATCTTCAGACGGTGAAGACAGATCAAGATTGTCTAATTCGGCTTCAAATCTTTCGCGGTTTTTGACGTCTTGGCTCAGGAGATAGGTCATCCAAGTCAAGGCACGCGACGTCGTTTCATGTCCGGCGCCGACAAAGGTTATGATCTGATCCTCAATTTGTGCATCGCTAAGGCTTTCGCCCGTGTCCGTCTTACTTTGTAAAATCCGTGTCAGGAGGTCCTCTGGCACATCATGACCCGCATTTAACCGTGTCCGGCGATCTTGGGCCAAGGCAATAACTTGTTTTCGAAGGCGTTTCATGGCGCCTAAACCGCGCAATTTTGAAAGTCTCGGAATCCAATTTGGAGCCATTAACAAATCAAGTGGGTTTGGCTTACCCAAAGTTGATAAAAATTTCGCAATATCTCTTAATACCTCATCTGTTTCGCCGTCAATCTCACCTGAAAATAGAGTTTCTGATAAAACCGCATAGGTGAGTTTGAGATAGGCCTCACTGATATCGAGCTCCGTATTTACGGGGAAAAGATCGTCACATAGTCGATCTGTGACGCGAACCATGCTGGCTGCAAAGCGCTTAATGTGGCGTGGCACAAAGACAGGGCTCAGCGCCTTGCGTGCAAACTTCCAGAGATCTCCCTCGGCCGTTAATAAGCCGTCTTTTAACATGGGTTTTAAAAGGGCTTGGCGGACCGGATGTAAGCGGTAATTCGATGCATTATCGACGAAAATATAACGTATCACCTCGGATGAAGAAGCAATCATCATGGTTTGTCCCATAGCTTCGACTTGTACATCTAGCTCCGTCATTGAGATTTCGGTTGTGGCTTCGACTGGATTGCGGCTTAGCGCAAGAACGGATTCTAGATTGTCTCTAAAATCCCATTCATCAGGGTGTTTGGCGACTGGAATTGGGGCCGGTGGAACGAATAACTCATCCTCCCATTTAGGGTCTGGACGAAATTTGTAGTCATGGCGCGCCATAGGCACCTCCTATAGCGCTTGTTCTATACCGGAACAAAAAACAGTCAATTGGCTTTGCGCGCATAGCGGCGTTGCGCTTCTGCAAGCCAGGTTTTACAAAAAAAACGTGATCATGATTGTAGCTGTCTGGTTAGGAAATATTAAGTATATTTCGAAATAGACCGAAGCGTGTATACTGATAAATTTCTCTTTAGTGCGATGAGGGGACTTTCATTTCGATGCTTAGCTGCCGCTATGGGGTTAGGCGCCGTTCCTCTATGGTCAATCCCCGCATTTGCACAACAACCTCCGGTCATTAACTGCCAGGGCAGGCCGGTTACCGCCTTAGAATTTTCTGGGTCTATACTCGAGAGCGGAACCGCCAATAGTGTTGGTGCCGTTTACCGTTTTACAAACGTCGCCCCAGCTGTGGACGCGCGAATTGAAGTTATCGATTTTGTAAATGGGGGATCTCTCAACATATTTGATAATGATTCGGGATTAGTGAGCTATTTTCAGCCCGAATTGATTAGTACGGGTGGATCAGCAGTCGATTTCGAAATCAGCTTTGTTGATAGTGCAAATAATCCCATCGCGCTCGATATTGCCGCTAGCGCGATTGATATTGATGGTAATGGAAATCCGGTTGGAACCTTACGCGAATATGCAGAATTTGAAAGAACTTTGGCGGCATTTGTTCTCAATAATGCAACAGAATTAGACGTTGATGCCTCCGGGCCATCTGGAGCCGACAGAATTCGATTTGAATCGCGGACAACTCAATTTGCGCCTGGCATCGATCCGACCGCGGAAAATAATATTGTCACGACATTTTATACGGATGTTACCAGTTTTGAGTATCGGATCGGAACTGTAGATGCCGGTGGGGGGACACGATTGACGTCCCTAGGTTTTGATTGTCCAAATCTAGCATCTCCCGTCATGACGCCAATGATCGATCAGGATTATGGTGATGCGCCCCTCAATAATTATGGAAACCCTATCCATACGATCATTCCAGGTATTCAACTCGGTGCATCCAATAGCACAGATAACGGACCATTTGATTCTGCAACAGCCAGTGGGGATGGTGGGGATGACGGTGTGACGTTACCTGATTTCCTGGCCGGTGAAACCAGAACGATAAATCTAGATGTATCCGGAGCTGGTGGTTTTCTTCAGGCCTGGATCGACTGGAATGGTGACGGCGATATTTTAGATGCGGGCGAACAAATCGCGACAGACATTCAAGATACAAATAATGATGGTATCATCCCGCTTAACGTGACAGCTCCGCTTTCGACAGTCGAAGGGAATTCAATTGCCCGGTTTCGCTGGTCAACCGTTCAGGGTGTCAGCTTTCAAGAAGCCGCTTTGGACGGTGAGGTCGAAGACTATCAAATCACGCTCTCGGAACCGACTCCCTTTGATTGTGACGGCACGCTTTATCAGGTTGGCCGCTCAAATTCGACATTGCTGGAGCAAACGATCAATCAGGTCGGATCGTCATATCAAGCGGATCTGGTGGCAGTCGATTCGGCGCCGAATACAATTAGTGCAGGCTGGGGCTATAATGAACTCGATGACCTTATTTATGGGGTAAGGAATGCAACAAGAGAACTTTGGCGCGTTGACGAAGATGGTCGATTTACGCAGATGTCGACCATACCCAATACCGCGCCGAATGGAGGTATTGCGGGAGATATTTTGCCCAATGGCCAAATAATTTATCGTCGGAATAACTCCATTTGGGGTAATGTCGATATCTCAGATCCACTTAATCCCATTTTTTTGGGTCAGTTTAATCTGAGCCCAGCAATTAACGTCAGAGATATCGGATATAACCCGATTGATGGTTTGGTTTATGGTGTTGACCGAACGAGTGACCGCTTATTTTACGCTGATATAACTGCGGGCTCAGGTGCCTTGACACCAGTTCGTTTTGGTCCAGCTGTCTATTCTGGGAATTATCAGGCCGTATGGTTCGATGAAGATGGTAATTTTTACCTCTATGAAAATCAAAGTAATCAAATTTTAATGGTGGATGTTGGGACAAGTGGGAATGGCCTTGGCGAACCGCTTTTCATCGCAACCTCTTCCGGTGACGATGGCGGCACGAATGATGGGGCGTATTGTCGAGGTCCGGCACCGCTTCCGCTTGGATCAATCGCGGGAACACTTTATGAAGACGCGAATGGCGACAATGATCTGACCTCGGGCGAGGCAAGCTTGGGCGCTGATATTTTGCTGGAACTTTATGACAATGGCGGAACACCAGCCGACCCATCGGATGATATTTTGGTTAGGCGCGTCAATACCCAATCAGATGGCAGTTATATCTTTGGCAGTCAGCGGACCATTGCGACTTACCGTGTTGAAGTTGATACGGGCGATACGGATATTCCGGCGACCCTTACCATTGGAACGGATAATCCTATTAACGGCCTATCGGTCACGGCAAATGTCACAAACTCAGACAATGATTTCGGATTTGATGTGGCGGCAGCAGAGCTTGCCGCCGAGAAAACGGTTGCGAGCTTTGATCCGCAAGATGGATCTGAGACCTATATGTTGCCGGGCAATGATGTTGTCTATTCTATTGAAATATCAAACATTGGAAACCTTGCAACCGATGCAGATACGCTCTTCCTCGTCGATAGCTTACCACCCGAAATTGAGTTTTGGTCAGGCGACCTTGAAGACGGCGCGCCTGATGATATTGCGGGAACAGACCCGATTGCGCTCGTCCAAGCGGATGGCGCGGCTCTGACATATGACTATCTCACAGATATAGGCGTTTCGACCTCTACTACGCGTCCAACAAGCTTCGCGGATTGTGATTCTGCACCGACCAGTGGAACCTATCTCCCCGCCATTCGTCATATCTGTTTTAATCCAAAAGGCAGCCTGGCCTCGGGTTCAGATATTCCAAAAGCGACCTTTAAGTTCAGGGCACGGATAAAATAAAACCGAATTCCGTTTAGACCGCCTGTGGACGGTCTGGACCTCATGACTTTTCATGGGCGAATAAGAGTTCTATAGCTACGCTCTATGAGTGACACAGCGTCCATGTTTGGCGAACAAGAATCTTATCAGGTTCTCGCCCGCAAATACCGACCCTCAACTTTTGAGGATATGATCGGTCAAGACGCTATGGTCACGACCTTAAAGAATGCCTTTGAGGCCAATCGCGTCGCCCATGCCTTTATGCTGACGGGTGTGCGCGGGATCGGGAAGACGACGACAGCACGGCTTTTGGCGCGTGCGTTGAATTACCAATCTGAAACCGTTGAGGGACCCAGTGTTGATCTCTCAAATATGGGTGAACATTGTGAACTCATCATGAGTAGTTCCCATATGGACGTGCTCGAAATGGATGCGGCGTCTCGAACTGGCGTTGAGAATATGCGCGAATTATTGGATGGGGTTCGATATTCACCCGCCACAGCGCGCTATAAAGTCTATATCATCGACGAGGTGCATATGCTCTCAGCAGGCGCATTTAACGCCTTGCTTAAAACGCTGGAAGAGCCGCCTGATCATGCAAAATTTATTTTTGCGACCACTGAAATTCGCAAAGTACCGATCACCGTCTTGTCGCGGTGTCAGCGTTTTGACCTCCGCCGCGTCGATGCCTCAGTCCTGTCCGATCACCTACGAAAAATTTGCGACCAAGAAGACGTCAAGATTTCAGATGAGGGTCTTGCCATGATTTCACGCGCCGCCGAAGGCTCTGTGCGCGACGGTCTGTCCCTATTGGATCAAGCTATTGTTCAGGCCGGGCTTGAGGGTGAAGAAGTTACAGGCGAGCAAGTTCGAAACATGTTGGGTTTGGCTGACCGGATCCGCATTCATGATCTCTTTGCCATGGCGTCGACCGGCGACACCAAAGGAGCCTTACTCGAAATGCGGGCTCAATATGATGATGGCGCAGATCCAGCCGTTGTTATGCGTGACTTATTAGATGTGTGCCATGCGGTAAGCCGTGCCAAGACCTTGGGTGATCAGGCAGAATTTGACATGGCACCGGATCAGGCCAGCCGCTTGCGTGATCTATCTGAGACACTAAGCGTGGGACAACTGACGAGGCTCTGGCAAATTCTAAGCGCCGCTTATCAAGATGTCAGACAGGCTCCTATGCCTTTGGCAGCCGCAGAAATGGCCTTGTTGAAACTTTCCTTGGCGGGTCAGATGCCGCCACCGGAATTAGCCGCTGCTATTATTGAGCAAGCGCAAAATATTCAAGCCGATGGTGGCCCCAGTTTACCTGTCATAGGTCAATCCCATAACGCGACATCTGGATCTATTGCAGCCGTCGGGTCGCAATCCATTGGCGCGTCAAGCTCATCTGCACCAACCGCAATGATGGAAGCCCCTAAACCGATAGCGCCTACGCAACCAAGCCTTGAGATTAAGAGTTTTGCCGAATTCATCGAGGCCTTGCCCGATAGCAAAATCAAGTTGAAGTCTGACTTGCAACGTTATGTACGCCTTGTCTCCTTTAAGCGCGGCGCCATTGAGCTTCGGATTACCGACCCAAAGCAAAATACGCTTATGGGACAGATCGTTGCGGCTTTGCAGGAATTGACGGGCGATCTCTGGATTGTATCGCCGTCAGATGCCGAAGGTGAACCGCCCTTGTCTGAACAGCGAAAAGAGGCGGAGCAGGCGCAACGTGAGAAAGATTTTTCACATCCTGCGTTCCAACATCCGCTATTAAAACAGGCAAAACTTTTAGGCATTACGGATCGTCCGTCTAATGTCATCCATTCCGATTTCGACAAGGATAATTAGATCATGAAAGATTTGATGGGCTTGATGAAGCAAGCCAAAGAAATGCAAAAAAATATGGAAGCTGCCCAGGCAAAAGTTGCGGACTTAACCGCGATTGGACGCTCTGGCGGAGGTCTTGTCACGGTCACCCTCGCGGGTGGAGGTAATATGAAATCTCTTGAGATCGACCCAACGCTCTTAAACGGCGAAGACAAAGAAGTGGTCGAAGATTTGATTGTCGCAGCCTATCAGGACGCCAAAGTAAAACTGGATCAAGCTCAGGCCGAAACCATGAAATCCGCCATGGGCGATGTGCAATTACCGCCTGGGATGAAACTGCCATTTTAATTCTTATCCTATCAGCGTCCGGCAGCCCATGAGATTATTATCGGCATGTCTCTTATCGCTTTGCGTGTCCCTGACGGCTCATAGTGCCGAGCCTAAGGCGGGTGCGCGCGCTGTATTTGATTTTGGAACAATACATCATCCAGTCCTGGCCGAGACGGGCATGGTCAGCGCCCAAGACAGAATTTCTGCGCAAGTTGGTGCAGATATTCTAACTCGTGGAGGCAATGCCGTGGACGCCGCTGTGGCAACCGGATTTGCTCTCGCGGTTACCCATCCCCAGGCCGGCAATCTTGGTGGAGGCGGTTTTATGCTAATCCGCCTGGAAGAAACAGATGAAATCATCGCACTTGATTTTCGGGAAATGGCACCTGCGCGTGCCAGCCGAGATATGTATCTGGACGCGGCGGGCGAGGTCGATAATCAACTATCCCAATATAGCCGTGCCTCTGCCGGAGTGCCCGGCACTGTTATGGGATTGCTCGATGCATTGGAAAAACATGGAACCATGACAAGGCGACAAGTTATGGGGCCAGCTATTCGACTGGCGAGTGAAGGGTTTACCGTTAGCCCAGCCCTTGCCCAAAGCTTGGAATCTGGGCGGGAACAATTTGAACAAGATCCGAGTTCGGTTGACTATTTTCTGGGCCTTAGAGCTGGCGATAATTGGAAACAGCCTGACTTGGCCGCAAGTCTGAGGCGAATTTTGAAAGATGGATCAGACGGATTTTACGCAGGCAAAACGGCGACCCTTATTGTCACGGAAATGGAGCAGGGGGCTGGCGCGGCAAAAGGCTTGATTAGCCATGAAGATTTGACGAACTATATGACAGTGGAACGTGCACCCGTTACAGGAACGTACCGCGGATTTGATATCGCGGCCATGTCACCACCATCCTCAGGTGGCGTCCATATTGTTCAAATGCTCAATATTCTCGAAGGCTATGATCTACAAAGTGATGGGCATAATTCAGCGGATTATTTGCATAAATTGATTGAAGCCATGCGCCGCGCCTATGCGGACCGGTCTAAATATTTAGGGGATCCGGATTTCGTTGATGTACCAGTTGGTCGTCTGACAGACAAGGCTTATGCCACCCGATTAAGAGACGGCATCGATCTTACAAAAGCGTCTCGCTCGCAAGATATTTTACCTGGTGCAGAACTGGCGGCGGAGCCTGTCAATACGACACATTATTCAGTTATGGACAAATATGGTAATGCGGTGGCTGTAACCTATACGCTGAATTTTTCATATGGCTCCGGCTTTTCCGTCGATGGGGCTGGGTTTTTATTAAATAATGAAATGGATGATTTTTCGGCCAAGCCAGACACGCCAAATGGCTATGGCTTAATCGGGGGTGAATTTAATAAAATTGAACCCCGCAAAAGACCGCTTTCCTCCATGACCCCGATGATGGTGATGAAAGATGAAAAGGTCATTCTTGCGACAGGCTCGCCGGGTGGTTCTACGATAATCACCTCGGTCTTGCAGGTCGCCTTGAATGTTATGGAATGGGAAATGAACCTTGCGGAAGCGACCCATCGAGGCCGGATACATCATCAATGGCTACCGGATTTGATTTTCGCGGAACCTACACTCAGCCCCGACACGTTAAAACGCCTGGAGGAAATGGGGCATATATTTCCAAAAGACGAGACCGGGAATTATGCGCGAACTGTGCTCGGGCGGGTTAACTCGGTTGGCCATATAGAGGGCGGTTATATTGCAGGCGCGTCCGACCCGCGCGGGCCAAAATCGGCGGCCATCGGGAACTAGTCTCGTCACCCCACCCACGCTTTAATATGGGCTGGAAAAGCGTGACGCACCACCTTATAGCCGATCCATGCCCAAGACATCTGTCAGCCCGGAAATTGATCGCCTGATCGCCCTCCTTGCAAAATTGCCGGGCCTCGGTCCACGTTCAGCGCGCCGCGCCGCATTGGCCCTCTTAAAAAAACCTGATGTTCTTATGAAACCGCTGTCACTGGCCTTGGGTGAGGCAGCGGATCGGATTTCAGAATGCACGATGTGCGGGAATGTCGACTCGACCAACCCGTGTCATATTTGCACCGCGCCGAATCGAGACCGCACAACAATTTGCGTGGTGCAAGATGTATCAGACCTTTGGGCGATGGAACGCGCAGCCGCCTTTAAAGGGCTTTATCATGTCCTAGGTGGAACGCTCTCGGCTCTGGATGGTGTGCGTCCCGAAGATTTGAATATTGCGTCCCTTATTCGTCGAGCTTCTGGCGAAGAGGGCGATATTGCCGAAGTTATTCTGGCGATGAACGCCACAGTTGATGGTCAAACCACGGCACATTACATAACGGATCACCTAGAAAAGACCGGTGTGAAAATCTCGCGTCTTGCCCACGGCGTTCCTGTTGGCGGGGAGCTAGATTATCTTGATGACGGAACCATCACGGCGGCGATGAAAAGCCGGAGACCTTTTTAGAGCGGTTTTGATATATGCGCTATTTAGAGACATTAAAGACCGCGCGTTATACGCCGGCATCACTGGCTTTAATTTTGATGAATTTATTGCCGCTTATCGGGGTCATTTTTTTCAATTGGGATGTTGGGATAATTATCTTCCTCTATTGGCTCGAAAATGTCGTTATCGGACTATTGAATGTCATTAAAATTCTGTCCAGCCGTGGGACTGTTCATGGGGGAGCGCGTAAAGAAAAACTTGGCGGATTGATTTTTCTATCCGGATTTTTTGCCATCCATTACGGCATATTTTGTTTTGGTCATTATACCTTTATCCATAGTTTTTTTGATGGCTTGCCGGAATTTTCCAATATTCCGTCACGACTCTTTGAAGGCTTTCTGATCTGGCCATTGCTTGGACTTTTGTTCAGCCACTCTATTTCTATGATCGTGAATTTTTACGGCAAAGGCGAATATCTTTCCCGCTCGGCCAGTACGCAAATGTTCATGCCCTATACGCGGATCATGATTTTACATGTTGTCATTATTTTTGGCGGATTTCTCGCGCAGATTATGAATAATGCGTTGGGACCCTTAATTATATTGATCCTCATTAAAACGATTATAGATTTGGGATCTCATCAGGTTGAGCATTCAAATAAAGATAGTCTACTTAATCCTAAACTTGCCGATGAAAGCTAAATTTCTTCTAATATAGACGTGCCTGCAGCCTCATCTCCGCAGGTCCAATACCAGCTTTCATGCAGTCTCAACTTGCCACCCGCGAGGGCTTCGGGTGTTGTCTTGCAAATACCGGTCTTAAGCTCGCCTTTCCGGTTCATATGTTGATAGCGCATATCCAGCGTATCGTCGTTTTGGACTTTGCCGATCATTTGACCATAGCGAATATCGCCACCTGAATAGGTCGCCATTACGAGATCGCCAACTTGCTCATATTTGAAAATTGTATCCGGTGTCGTTTCAGATCGATCCGACATTTTTGCGGCCCGAAATAAGCGTCCACCATAATACATTAGCCGTCTCCATCTTTGACGAGTTTCAATGGTGGACGAGATTCATCATCGGAGTCAAATTCGACCTTATCAATTTTCGCGGCGCGGGTTGTGATTTTACGCGTCGAGGTCAGGATCTGATCGATGTCTTTTTGCGTTGTGTTGAAATGGGCTTGAAGTTTTGCCACGCGATCACCTAGCCGGCCCACATCAGCGGCCATCATAGCGACCTCGCGTTTAATCGTTGCGGCATTCTTTTGAATATCGGCATCATTCATAACGGCCTGCATGGTATGAAGCGTCGCCATAAAGGTGGTTGGTGACACAATCACAACGCGTTTGGAAAAACCTTTATCGACCACATCATCAAAGCGCGTATGAAGCTCGGTAAAGATCGCATCTGAGGGTAAAAACAGCAAAGCCAAATCATAGGTCTCGCCCGGGATCAAATATTTTTGCGAAATATCATTTACATGTTTCATCATATCATTGCGAAAATCCCGGGCGGCTTGATCTTCATCAAAACTGGTTTCGGCCGAGACCAAACGCCGCCAGCTTTCCATAGGAAATTTCGCATCAATGGCGACATCGCCGTGCCCCTCCGGCATATGGATCAAAGCATCAACGCGCGAACGGTTTGACAGCGTATGTTGGAAAGAAAAACTCCGCGCAGGTAAAAAGGTGCGGATTAGATCTTGCATTTGTTTCTCGCCAAATGCCCCGCGTGCCTGTTTATTGGATAGGATAGATTGCAAGCCCGAGACTTCGCCAGCTAGGGCTTTGATGTTATTCTGGGCCGCATCGATTAGGCCCAGACGTTCATTGAGCTTTGTCAGATTTTCATGATTTCGGGTCTGGGCATGTTCCAGAGACTTACCCACGCGTGAGCTGACCGTGTCGAGGCGCTCCTCAAGTGTTTTGGAAAATTGCGCATCCCGGCGCTCACTATCTTCGGCAAATTGCGAAAGCCGACCTTGGAGGCGGGATTGCTCACCGCGCATCTCATCCAGATGTTTTTGCAAGACTTCGCGACTATTGGTAGCCGAGCGCCGCATCACCACCCAGGTCAAGATAATCGTCAAAAGCATCAGCAAAATGACAATCAAGAGCTCGGTCAGCGTAATGGAAATATCACCCATGATGACTATAGGTTCCATCTTTGTTCTCCTTCATTTCACATGTCGCATGTTTAGGAGAATTTGAAAAGGGGGTTATTCAAATGTCTTGGGAACTGATTTTGGATCGACTTTGATATGACGTCGGGCGAGCCTTTCGCCAAGTGAAGCCGATAACAGGCATATCGGAATAAGAATGAAAGGTCTGTACAGAGACATCGCATTAAAATAGCTTGATATTGTATAAGTTTGGATTGCGAATAGAGTAATTCCGACCGCACCACCGGAAATAATTGCGCGCGTATGGTTGGTCATATGGGATAGAATTCTTGTGACGAGCCAAGCGCTACCCCCAATAATTAGGGCAATAATAGCGATATAAATAAAGTAGACGTCAAAGACTATGGCCCACAGGTTTTGTTCAAACACATATGTTGATCCAAAATGATAGAATTCTAGTAGGGATAAAGCGAGATTATAAATAACCCAAAATATTATCATTGCGTACCCATAGATATACGCAGGATGTGTTGCTCGGTTTGAGATTTTTTCGTCCATTGTTTTTAAATTTCGTCTTATTCAAATGTCTTGGGAATCGAATTCGGATCATATTTTATGTGCCGTCTTGCTAATCTCTCGCCGAGCCATCCACACACGCCTCCAACACTGCATAGCAGCGCAATAAAAAGCCAGACATAGATGTCTTTGAGAATGGGTTCATTCTCGGTTATAACGATATATCCGAATCCTAGAACCACAGGTAGTGAACTGCTCATGCCGCCTGCGATAATTGATTTAATCATATTGGATAACGAAGACCCGCGAAGGATAAGCCATGCGATTCCACCGACGATAAGTGCAATCAGGGCTGCAAATGGGATGAAGTAAATACTCGCATAGAACAGGTATTCGAGACCAGAATTTAAATTCGAATAAATATTAAATGAGTCCACAGCGAATATAATTATCGGGAAGATAACCAAAGCCATTATCCAAAGTGCAATCAAGCCATAACCAAATATATGGATAAAATGGGTTTTATTTTCTTGCATTCGACTTCCCTTGTCTGTTTTAATTAGGGTCAAATGTCTCAGGTTTAAAGAGGGATAAGGCTTTATTTTGTCTGGGCGGAGGTTTTTTTTGCGACCAATATTTGGTGGAAGATCAGTTGGTCGCAATCTCGTGCTATTTGCGATAAGTTAGACGCAGAAATTGGTCCCTATTTGCCTATTTTCCCAGTTTAGTCGGGGTTTAACTTATCTCAAAATGCGCTTGGGCTAGATTGGCGCTCTCCCGGAAGGCTTGATCATTAATGGTTCCAACTTCGATCACCATCGTCTCGCATCTCGCATGTTTGGAAGAATTTTTTAGAGGATTAGTCAATTGCCTCGGCGACTGATTCTGGATCGACTTAGACATGGCGGCGCGCCAGTCGTTCACCTAGCCAGCCGCACCATGCGGCAAGGAAGATCACAAACCCAATAGGTATCAAGTCAAAGCTTCCTAGGTATAGTGGCGAGTTTATCTTCAGTAGCTGATAAGCTTCCGTGAAAAGCGTTGGAATTGCGGCACTCATACCGGCTGCGATGATGGAGTTAAACGAGTGGGAAAAGCGGCCCTTTCGCAATAATTTCCAAATTGTTCCATCAATAACAAGGGCATAAATAGCCGCAAATGGAATGCCGATAACGGTCATAGAAAAAGCGAAGAAAAAAAATTCTCCGAGATCGTTAAACCAAAAGGTATGACGTTGAGCGAGAGATATATACGCCGATATACTGAACGGACTTGTCACCCATAGGACCAACAGACCATAGCCATATATATGTCCGAAATGTGTGTCTCTGGTTTTCAATCCACGTCCCTTTGCTCCCTCTTAAATATGTCTCCGGTTTTCTTTTTAAAAAGGATGTAAAAATTTATCTCGAGATTGAGATATGTGGCGGCTTGAATTGGGCGGCAGGTCGCGGGCGCGCGTGATACTCCAAATAAGACTAAGTCAAACGATGTAAGGCACCGGAGTGTCTCAATACTCCTTTGCCAGTCTCATCGTAATAGTTGGGGTCATTCCAGAAATTTACGACCTTCTGTTTGATTGAATTTAGCCACTCCGCCTGTAATTTTCGTCCCGCAAAATTTCGAAGGGTTCACGTGAGAAGATGGCATCAAGGCCTATATTCAACTCATCTGATAGGCGTAAGGCAATATCTATCGTTGGATTGAATTGTCGACGTTCGATATATCCTATGGTCTGTGGATGAACATTTACTTTCTCTGCTAGCTCCTTGCGGGATAATCCGCGTTCAACCCTCAGCATTTGCAAACGGTTATAAAAGGGTACAATTTTCTTGTCGGCCATTATGCAGCTCCTTCTGCGGCCAGAAAGGTTTCGTCATCGTCCATATCGTCATTGGACTCTGCTGGTAATGTACAAGCGAGAATGAAACGTGGCATCAAGAACGCATAGATTATAGCAAGCGCCGCTACCGCGGTTTTTATGCTAATATCGATTTGAATAATTGCTACAATCCCAAGGATACTGATAAGGGCTAAGGTCGCTATCCGACTATCTGCATTTGCAGATTGGACAAGGTCACTTTGTCGTTCATCGGGATTATCTCCACTAACAGGTTTTAGACAGACGCGTAGGAGTTCTTCCAACAATGTCATAAGGAGGAAGAGGCCGATGGCCAGCAATAATAACAAGATATTCGGTGACGCATATCCAGTTTCTACGCCGATATAGAGCGCCGCGCCGGCTAACAAAGTCAGCACATAAATCGTCACAATTAATCGGCGTCTCAGAGGTGTTTGAACTTTGTCCGCAAGTTTTGAGCTCAAGAGCTTATCGGTGAGTTTCGATTGAGGGGCGATTTTATTTATATTCCACAATAGGCCAGGCAAATTTTCGGCCTTGGCTCGGCGATATTCTATCGCGCCGAGGGTAAAATATATAATCCCGAGTATTGTAAACGTAATGATTTTTGCTTCTACAAATCGAGACGGCTCTCCATCGAATAGCCAGGAAACCATGAGAACTGGAAAGAACAGAGCGCAAGATAAGAGACCATTTGCTGCGACGACACGGCCAGCTTTGCGAAACAAAAAGACCGACAAGCCTATGCAAATCATAGAAACCGCAGCCGGAAGAGTAATCATAATAAGGTTTTCAACTCCCTCTAAATTTGTGTCTTCTATAATAAGGGCAGTCGAGACGAGGAGTACCATCATCGCAATAATGGTAAAAAAATACCCCAAAAAATAAGCTGACGAACTCCCTATCTCTGGTTTCATAGTGCTTTTTTCAGGTTTTGTAGAATGTTGATTTGGTTTTGAAATCTCTAACACGATTTTCTCCTTTATATATACTTTAATATAGCATATATGCTACATAAATATTGAAGTCAACATTTATATTTATACAAATGTAGCGTATATGCTACAATGTAATGTGTTATCTAGGATGTGGGCGAGCCTTGCCTAAAAACACGCTATATTTGCGAGAGATATATGTGTGCGGTTAGAATTGGGCGGCAGGTCGCGAGCGCTAGTCATTAGAGGTATATCAAGACCTCCTTCCCGAAAACCCGAAGAGTAACAGGCGTTACTCAAATGCCTCGGCGACAGTTTTGGGATCCACTTTGACATGACGGCGCGCCAGTCTTTCCCTGAGCCAGCCGCACCAAACGCCCAGGACGAATAGCAAAATAGTAGTTCGCAGAAGACCGACATCTCTTATTCCAGCGGTGACATAAAAAATGAGGGTTGGGGTGGCACCTGACACCCCGCCGGCGAACATGGCTTTAAGATTATTGGGCAGGGTTGAGCTGGAAATTGCCGCCCAAATTATACCTCCGACAATAACTGTAATAAGCGCGGCAATTGGTAAGGCAAAAATGGTAAGAATCACGAGCGTCAAAAATGATGTCTGAACGGCCATACCGATATCGAATGGTGTGGAGATCAGTGTCGCTATGGCTGTCCAAAGCATAGTCGTTACCCAAAGCACGACCAGCCCGTAACCATATACATGTCCGAAATGCGTTTTATTGGTTTCAACCATCAGGCAGTTCTCGTTGCGGCTAATAGGTAGTCTTTCGTTTTTACCTGTGGCCGAAGATGCTCGATCAAGGCAGGCTCAATCTCTGGGTCAAGAAACTCAAATCCATGCTCTAGGGCTTTACGCGGTAAGATAGTCTGGTCGCCCAGAAGGATTTCCCGACCCAAACCACCAAGACATTTGATCACGGTTTTTGGGATGACCATCAGGGCCGGGCGGTAGAGGGCTTTGGCGAGGGCGCGTGTGAACCGTAGGTTGCTGACAGGCTCAGGGGCTGTTCCGTTCAGGGCGCCTTTAATGCCAGCTGTGTTGACAGCGAATTGGATCAGGCGAACGAGATCATCTCGTGTAATCCAACTCATCATAATGTTTCCATTGCCGAATCTTGCGCCGCCGCCCAGTTCCGTCGGGATTAAGAGCTGGGCGAGCGCGGCGCCGTCACGGTCGAGGACCATGCCGATTCTTAAGCAGACAATCCGAAAATATTTACGGGCTAGTTTTTGGGCCTCCGCTTCCCAATCCAGACATAATTTCTGGCTAAAGCTTTCGTCATTTTTAATCGCGCTATCTTCATCCTGTGGGGCTGTTGGGTTGATTCCATAGACGCCAATCGCGCTTCCATTAATGAGGACTTCGGGTTGATGTGTAAGCCGGCCCAGAAGTTTGCCGATGTTTTTTGTCATCATTAGACGGCTACGTCTAAATTCAGCTTTTCTTGTTTTTGTCCATAAGCCATGTGCAAGGGGCTCACCGGCAAAATTGACGATCACGTCAATCTTTGTACGGGTCGGGATTTGATCAAAATCTGTAACATAGCTTATGGGAGGTGGGAGCGTTGCAGTCTCTCCGTTACGGGTTAGCACGATGATCTCGTGACCTTGCGCTTGTAAAACCTCGATAAGACGTCGTCCGATAAATCCGGTCCCACCTGTTATGAGCCAGCGGCGCTTTTCGCCTGGCATAGCCAAGGTATTTGCAGGCCTGCGATATAGGTTTGGGATGCGAAGACTGGCGTGCCAGTCCCGTATTGCAAAAATTGTAACGGCGAGCGCGCTCAGGATAAGGAGGATACTCCAAAAACCATACCAGACCGCGTGGAGACCCGTCGGGCTTTGAGCCCAGCTCCACAGAACCGGTATGAGCAGGAATAATAAGACACCATAATTGGCGGTCATCAGCGTGTGTAGAATACGCTCTGTCGCCGGGAGTTTTCGCGTCCTGTCTTCCTCGACGAAGTCACGCAATGTTACAAAAACTTCTGCAAGCAAGAGCAGGATTAACCCGGCTGCGACGAGGCCTGTTGGTTGCCAAAATGCCAATAAGATAAAGGTCACAGCATAAGCGAAATTGCGGATCGCATGGAGTTTCAACTCACTGGCTTGATCGGCTCTCCAGGCGAGGCGTTCGGTTAATTCATGATGATGAAGCGTATCAATGGCTCCCATCAAAATCTGAAAACTGAAACATATCCATAGCAGTAAGGTCATGGTCAGACCTCCATATCTGGATGGGGCGGGGTGAGGTCATCTACAAATTTTACGCGCTGATCCACCAGGGTTCCAAACCATCGATGTTTCAGACGTAGGGTAAAGGCAAACGTCCCATTACCGAGTTCCTCATGTCCCGCCCGTAATTCGTTGGGCGCTAGCCAGCGTGGGAGTTTGAGCCTAAGCCTTCCTATATCCAGGAATATATCTTCGGCTCGGAAAACAAGCTCTCCATTTTCAACACAAGGTTTCAAGCTCATCCCGACACCTTTGCCGATATGTTCTTCTATGCCGGTTGGACCTCTGAAATGCTTCGCGCTCTGAATGACTTGCGGGAAGGGGTGTTTTGTATCGCGCCTTCCATATTGGCGCATCCAGATTTGACTATCATTTGGCGCCTCTGTGACGGTTACGATCGCCACTGCGCCCTCATTATTGGTATCAATGGGAAGCGGGGCGCCAATTAATCGCATGGCATGATTTAAAAAATGTCCCCAGCGATTGACGCGATTAAACTCTACTTGCCCCCGGTAAACAATGGCATCTCCGATTGCCACGCGGCGTCCAAAACGCTGTCTGACCGCCAAAGGAAGTTTTTTCCAATCTGTCTCATTGAATAATTGTCTGAACCGCAAATCCCCGATTGGGGCCTGCGCTTTGTTCTGACGCTCAAATTTATCTTCAAACTTAAATGCGACCATTTTGCCGCTCCTGTCTACTCTTTCGTTTTACGCCCCAGGTTTAAGACTTTCACAATCGTGTCGCCCATAGCGACAAGACGTGAAAGCGTGCTCGAAGGAAGTGACGACATTTTATTATACCAGCTATCCATTTTGGTCGTGAAAACCTGCATGTCTTGCAGGCGCTGGATTTGTATATCCGTGACATTTTTATCGCCCGCCGCAAGTTCCAAACAATCATTTAGGGTCGCGAGGGCGGGATCAATCTCGCGCGCTTTGCGAACAGCTGCGATATGTTTAGCGACCAACCAAACATCTGTTTCCGCCACATAGTGATCTCGACGATCGCCGGGAATGGGATGCTTTCGAATGACTTTATAGCCGAGTAGCTCTTTCAAACTATTGCTGACATTGCTGCGCGCAACACCCAGCTGAATTTGAATATCTTCAGCATTGAGCGGGGTCTCGCTGAGATAGAGCAGGGCATGGATTTGCGCGACTGTCCTGTTCACACCCCAAGTTCCGCCCAAATCACCCCAATGGAGGATGAAACGTTGAACGGCTTCTGGTAAAACTATTATGTCAGTAATTTCTGTCATAACAGAAACATATGTAATCAATGAAGGTTTGTAAAGGGTTTTACTGAAAATTTCTGTTTGTTTTTTGAAAGCGCTATTAGAATTTTTGCTTAGACCTGCTCCATTTTGTCTCACCTGTGCCTTTTTGCGTTAAAAACAAAACCCGCTCGCGCTTTCGACACGTATCAGGTCTGATTGACACAATCGTTAGACCTCGCCGTCAACAATTTGGATTTGGAACATGACTTTCGCAAGCGATACGCCTATAGATGTCGAAATGCCTCACCAGACACGGGAGAGGGCTATGACGACCAGACAGGGGTCGGGACGAAACCGATCAGGCTTTGCGCCATCAAAAAAATCTCTTAGCGCCGCTAAGCGGGACGCCTTATGGCTGGGTGATATTGCTGAAAAACGCGATGCACGCGCGCTTTCTGACCTTTTTGAAATCTATGGCCCAAAGCTGAAAGGCTGGCTGATTGCGCGCGGCGTTGGCAACGGCACGGCCGAAGATATTGTTCAGGATGTTATGATCAAGGTTTGGACACGGGCTGAAATGTTTGACCCAAACAAAGCCAGTTTTGCGACCTGGGTTTACCGCATGACCCGCAATAAATGGATTGATCACCAACGTAAACACAGTCGGATGGACGTCCGCGATCCAGAACTTATGAAAGTTATTGCGGATGATGAGGTTCCGTCTGCTGAAGCCAGCTATATCACCCAACAAAATACAGACATTTTACGCGAGCAGATCGCTTTGCTGACAGATGCGCAACAAATGGCCATTCAAATGGCATTTCTGGAATTTAAAACCCATAAAGAAATTAGTGCCGAAACAGGGCTGCCGCTCGGTACTGTGAAAACGCGAATTCGCTCCGCTATTCAGGCGTTAAAAGTGAATATGTTTAAAGAAAAAGATAAAATACGATGAGTATTCTAGCTCACACCCCACTCTCCGATATTCATGTTCCAATGTCAGATATTGAGACGGCCGTTACAGAATATGCTGCAGGCAATCTGAGCCCCGCTAAACATGCGTTTATGTCCTGTGCGATAGGGATAAATCCCGAATTGGCCGAATTTGAAGCGCTAAACACATCTGTAGCCGCATGCTTGATTGATGACGTTAAGCCTGTCTCTTTGTCACCGCTCTTTATCGGTAAAGTTCTCGAAACCCTGTCTTTTGACCATCCCCGTAATGCCGCCAATGACCATAACCCAAAGCGCAAGGCTGTGACATCTCCCCTCGCGCAGGCATTAAGAGCAAAGGTCGAAATAGAAGGTATATCCTGGAAATCTCTTATCCCAGGTATCGCTGTTCACGACGTGTTGGGTAACCGCAAAACGAAAAATGGCGAGCGCCTTTACCTGCTCAAAGCTAAAGGTGGAATGCGAATGCCCGAACATACGCATCAAGGTGAAGAATGGGCCCTTATTCTATCGGGCGGTTATAGCGTTGACGGTAAAACATATCGGCGTGGCGACTTACATTTCGAAAATGAAGAAAGCAGCCACTCGCCAGCAATTTGTGAAGGTGAGGATTGTATTTGCCTGATCATGATCGAAGCCCCTTTGGTGATGAAAGGGTGGCTTCCCAAATTAGTCCAAAAGGTCGTCGGGATTTAATATCGTTGAGGCGCTTGTAATGCCTCGATTTTATGTTTGGCCTGGGCGAACAGGTTAAAACGTAATCTTCACAAGGTCTGCCATCGCCTTGTCTATCGTATCATATTCAAAGCTATAGCCCGCCTCAATTGTGCGCCTTGAGCGCACAAGTTGACCTTTTAGCATGATAGATGATCTTTCCGCTCCGATGACGCGTTTCACCAACCATTCAGGTATGGACCACACGACCGGGCGGCTTAAGTGGCGTGAAAAACTCTCGGTAAATTCTCGATTATTGACGATTCCGGGTGAGACGGCATTGTAAAGACCCTCGGTTTCAGGGTTGTCTAGTAAGAACAGCATGATCCCCGTCATGTCATCGACATGAATCCAAGGAAACATTTGGGTGCCCTTACCAATGACGGCGCCAACCCCCAAACAAAAGGGGAGCCGAATAATTGGCAAAAAACCGCGCGCATCCCCTATACGCCAGAGTTTGCCCAGATAAGATTTTCTTTTTATTTGCCCAAGCACGACGCCGATACGCAATCGTAAATGGCGGATACGTTCTTTATCAATGCCGTTAGCGGCGGCCTCCCATTGACAGACAAGTTCGGCGGGAAAGTCCATCCCAATGGGCTCGGAATATTCATCTACTTCCTGAGGGTTTTCATCATCGGTGAGCTCTTTTGTACCGTAAAAGCACTTCCCTGCCGTGGACATAAAAACTTCCGGCGGCGTTTGCATGGCATTGATCGCATTGACTAATGTCTCTGTGGTTTCAATACGCGAGTTTATGACTTCATTTCGGTAATCGTCATTCCAGCGACGGCGCGGGTTGAGAATATGCTGTCCGGCCAGGTTGATGACCGCATCGCATGGCGGCAGTCCGTTTTCGGCCACCTCTTCCCAACTTATTCGATTGTCGCCTGGATAGCGAGATATCCAAGTGACTAGATCACCGCGATCACGAAGCCGTTCTGTTAGCTCTGAGCCAATGAAACCACTACCGCCGCCTATGATGAAGTGTTTCGCCACCCTTATAGCCTCTATCTTTTGACCTATCTTATGTGAAACTAAGCTCTTTTATATAATATAATCAACCTCTTTAAGTTTAGTGGCTACGACATCCATTATGGAATCATTTTCCCCGGCATTGCAGGAAAAGCAGTCATCTGTGTTGAAAGGTTTTTTTTTAGATTGACCTTTTCTTGGCCATTTTTTGAGGCTTTATATTTTTTGGGCGCAAAATTCTGGGCGCAAATTGAGAATGGAATGGCCCAAAAATTGACCTTTACTTGGTCATTTTTTGAGACTTTGATTCTATGAACGCAATATGCGCTAACCAAAGGCGTCATAGCGATGGGTAATCGCGATGGTGATTTGTCTTACCAGGTCTTTGGCTCGACCTAACGGCTTGATGACTTCATCTGCAATATGCTGAAAGCCGCCGCCTGAAACGGGGGTATCGGTTTTTTCGGATAGCGCTTGCGTCCATTCTAATTGATCGGTTTTGGCGGGGTACCTCTCGCGTAGGTCTTCAAGAATTTCATTAATCTGGAAGGTCTGCATACGCTGTAAGGCGGACAGGCGAGAGGTGGCTTCATCCGAGATAACAGGTAGATCTGTCATCAAGACCATCATTTTCATAATGACTGCAAGACGCAGGGCGTGAAGCATTGTCAATTCGTCATCTGGCGTGAAATCGACGCCATCTTCACATTGTTTGAGAAAGCGAAGGCTATCAAAAATATCTAGGCGCAACCGGTTGGCCAGATCCATGATTTGTGAGCGCCACGGCGACGCTTCAAGCGTTTCCGCAATAATCAAAGACCTGTTGGCGAGTAGCGGCTCTGCGCCCGATAGGCCTCGCGAAATCCAGAAGCCTGGGTCAAAGAGGCGTCCATAGCCGGTTAAGACTGATAGGTAAGATCGTTTTATCGTCGTGATGACCAATCCAAAGATTGATTGGGCGCGTGCAGAGCTTTCATAAAGTGCGACGAATTTTTCAGGATCAATGCCTGCCGCGCGGCCAACACCGTAAAAGATATTAGCCGGTGTTCCGAATTGTTGCAAAATCGCATTATGCGGAATGGCACGTAATTGGCGCGGGTTGAACATGTCCGCGCCGGATCCAGATTTGGCGCGTTTAACAGCGCGGCTGCCTGTGGGAATTAGCATGTTTTGACCAAGTCCGCCTAAAAGGCCGACATAATTTGGGTCTGAATAAAGCGAGTCTTGTTCCGATCCGATGGTCCGGTAGACATCCCATGAGAAATCTTTCTCGGTATAAAAGGGATCTTCGGCAGCCATTGCACGGTCCGCATTCCGTCCGGCGATCAGCGAGAATATCGTGGCTTTGGCCAAAACATCAGTTTGGAACCAAAGATAGCCATCACCGCCTTGGAAACTGGTTTCGTGACACAGATGAATACCGCGTTTTTCAAATTGCAGGATCGCCCAAGGGCTCATGGCATAATCGAGACGTTGTTCAATGGTTCCGGGATGTCCACCCCGGCCCAAGCCTTCACCATGGGTATTGAAAACGAGGGCCGTGACATCCTCCATTTCATATTTCGTCATTTCTCTGGCGAAATGCGATTGAAGACGTTCAATAGCAAGGGTTGCCGGGATTTGCCCCATAAAGCGGCCCGCATCTGAAAAGCCCGTTTGGATGGCGAAGACGCCGCGCTTACGGACATAGTCGCGATAAACGGGATTATCGAGCATTTTACCAATAATCCGACCGCCATTATTGAGCGCATCAGCGGTTTCAAAGAGCGGAGAGATATCCAACTTATCCGCAACGCCATAACGACGCGCGAGATATAGGACGGATAGGGGAATAAGGGCATCTTCGGTCTCCGCGATCAAGAGACGAATAGGGGCTTCACCATCAATATATTTGAGGATTTGCGCAATCAGGATCATCTTTTCATGCGCGGTTGAGCTTTCAAGGGCGAGCGATGCGAAATTGACAGATTGAACCTCGACATTTTTTGTCATTTCAGTCGCGCGTTTCAAGACGGTACGCGTATCTGAAGAACTATCTTTCAAACCAAAAATGCCTTTGACAGCTGTCTCGACATGTCTGGCATTTAACCTGAAATGAATACGCGCCGTACCCAGGCCAAAGGCTTTCATCAAGGCGCGCAAGCAGAGGAGTTCGCGTCTGACATCATCATTGGGTGCACCCGCAATCGCAGCTTTCAAGAGCGGCTGTAACGGCGATAAATCAACAAACCGTCGGGGCGATTGCCGCGTTAGATTGTTAGCGGCCGCGACGAGGTTATCTGTAACATCCAAATCTTCTTCAAATAAGGTCAGGTCGCGTTCAGCAGACGCAAGGCCGTCTTTAATGCGATTTGTTATTTGATCTATTGCGGCTTCACCCTCAGATGAAAACTGATCATAAGATGCGATCTTGCTGACGACCTCAGTATAGCGCGCTAATTGGTCTCTTTTTTCAGACAGGCGTAGCCTTAACGCATCGCCCCAGGAAATATCGGTACGACCATCAATATCATATCCAACCCAGCTATAGGCGTCCGCGAGATGCGGTGTGAGCGTCGCCCAGTTTTTCGGAAAATGCTGCGCTGCGACCTCTAAAACGGTTTCGTTGACAGCGTTTAAGGCTGTTTGAATTCGGGTCAGGGCGGCTTGCGTATCCTCATGCTCCTCGAGCAATGTCGGCGCACGTTTGGGAAGATATGGATAGGTTTTTAACGTCTCAATAGCGTCCGTGTTTTCATCGTCAGATGAAGCAATTTCACCCAGGACTTGGCGAATATCGCGAGATAAAGAAAAAGTGGGGTGGGCCGTTAGAACAATGCCTTGGCAGGGTGTTTCAGCCCAGCTTTTGAAGGCTTCAAATCCAGCAGTCGCGTGTGTCTCTGCAACACCCTTTATGCGCGAGACGAGATCCTCAATCCGGTCAGCCCCAGCGCGTTTGCGCAATCTCCCAATACGGGCGATTGCACCGCGATCTGAGACCGTTTTAACAAGCGCTTCAATATCGCGAAACGAAATTGAGCGATCTTCGACAGCCTTAGAAATATCATAGGCCAGAAGCTTAACGGGGTTAGCCTGCGGGTCAGACGCAACGGCCTGTTTATGCCCATCTAATAGGGTTTCGAGTTTGTCTCGCAGCTCTGTTGTGGTCATGCGTTTGATTGGTCTAGCCTTTCGAAAAGCAGCTTAGAGAAATTTCGCCATCGCCGCAGCTGTATCGAGCATGCGGTTAGAAAAGCCCCATTCATTATCATACCAGCTAAGCACACGAACCATGTTTTCGCCCATAACCACTGTCTCTTCAAGGACAACAGATGAGGAATGTGGGTCATGATTAAAATCTATAGAAACGGTTTTGTCTTTAACGACTTGTAGTACGCCGTTCAGATCGCCGTCAGCAGCTTTTTCAAAAGCTGCGTTTATGGCGTCGAGATTGGCGGTCTTATTCGAATTGATGACAAGATCGACCGCGGACACATTTGGCGTTGGAACGCGGATCGCCTTGCCGTCTAATTTCCCATTTAGCTCAGGGAGAACGATCCCAATTGCTTTAGCCGCGCCCGTGGAGGTAGGGATCATTGACATGGCGGCCGCACGGCCTCGATTGAAATCTTTGCGATGTACGGCGTCAAGCGTTGGTTGGTCACCCGTATAGGAATGAATGGTTGTCATGAAACCTTTTTCAATACCGACAAGATCATTCAAGACCTTTGCCAATGGGGCTAAGGCATTGGTTGTGCAAGACCCATTCGAGACGACAACATCGTCAGCCTTTAGCGTGTCGTGATTGACGCCATAAACGATAGTATTGTCAGCGCCTTTGCCAGGGGCAGAGATAAGGACACGTTTTGCCCCCGCATCTAGATGTTTTGCAGCAGCGTCGCGGGCTGTAAATATGCCGGTACACTCCAAGACAATATCGACTTTATTATCGGCCCAGTTCTGATCTTCGAGGTTTCGGATGGCTGTGACTTCAATGTCTTTGCCGCCGATATTCAGGCTATTTTCTGTAAAGCTAATCTCACCGGGATAGCGGCCATGTACAGAATCATATTTTAAAAGATGAGCCAAATTCTCTGTCGAGGCGAGGTCATTGATCGCGACAACCTCCATATCATCGCGTCCTTGTTCGATGAGCGCGCGCAAAACATTTCGTCCGATCCTGCCAAACCCATTAATTGCCAAGCGTAATGTCATCGTCTTTGTCCTTAAAACTCTCTTGAGATTTGGCTGTATCAAAAAAATTCTGACAGCGCTGTCGGAACTCATACCACACCTAAATTCGGGGCACCAGATACAGAGACAGTTTGTGAATTACCAGTTAAAAAGAAATAGAGTTGCGCGAATAGCGCATTTTAATACAAGTCTGCGCAAGCGTGACCTAATTTTACACTTTTTGGTGTATGTTCCGTATCAATAATAGGCATATTTCTACAATTTGGTTAGCCCAAATATATGCGTCTCGCCTGAATATGGAAGAAACCGGTATCACAATGACGGCCAGTTACAGGACCAAGGGGTCAGATAGACTATGACGATTGCAATTATCGGAGCAGGCATAGCGGGATTATCCGCGGCCACGGTTCTTACGAGTCGCGGAAAAGAGGTTCGGATCTTTGAGAAATCTCGAGGTGTGGGTGGGCGCATGGCGACGCGTTATGCCGACACGTGGGAATTTGATCATGGTGCGCAATTTTTTACCGTCCAAGATGAAGCTTTCAAATCCGCCATAGAGGCTGCCAAAGATGCAGGCGTTGTCGCGTCTTGGGCCGCGCATGGGCTTTATCTGGATGAAAACGGTATCTCTGAAGATAGGGGGCGCCCAAGATTTGTGGGCACACCGCGTATGAATAGCTTGCCAAAATTCTGGGCGGACGAGTTGGACATCAGTTTGACAAGACGTGTTGCAAAAATTGTAAAAGGGGCGAATTGGGATCTTCATTTTGAAGACGGGACCATTGAGACGGGTTTCAACGCCGTGATATCGACCCTTCCAGCCGCTCAAGCCAAAGCCATTCTTCCAAAGAGATCCACACTTTCAGAGCGGATCGATGATTTGCAGATGCAGGCCTGTTTCTCGCTTATGATCGGGTTTGGTCATCCACTTGACTTGGGGTGGGATACGCTTCGCGTCAAAGACTTACCGATTGACTGGATCTCGAATAATTCGTCAAAACCGGGACGACAGAAAAATGTCGGGGCGCTTTTGATTAACAGCGAGGCCCATTGGTCAGAACTATATAAAGACGCTGACCGGGAATGGGTCAAACAAACCATGGTTGATATTGCATCCTTTGTTATAGATATCTCGCTACACGACGCGCCACATCAGGTCCTGCATCGGTGGCTATATGCATCCAATCGTTATGACACAGATATAAAATATATGTCGGATGACGGGATAATTCTGTGCGGCGATTGGTGTGAAGGTGGACGTGTTCAGGGCGCGTTTCTATCTGGGCGCGCGGCGGCTGAGCAGCTTTTGTAAAAACACACATTTGTTGGCTGTGGCTTATGGACCTCCGTCCGCCTCATACATATATGATCTAGACTATGACTAAAGTTGACATTTACAAAGAAACTGCTCGCGAAATTGTGGCCGTGCTTGAGGGCGAAACCAATATGGTTGCGCGTATGGCAACATTGTCATGCCTGCTTCATCAAGCCTTTGATCATTATTTCTGGACGGGGTTTTATCTGGTCGATCCTGAAAAGACCGATGAGCTGGTGGTCGGGCCCTATCAGGGGACATTGGGATGTTTGCGCATTCCCTATTCACGCGGGGTTTGCGGTGCGGCAGCGCGAACAGGTGAAGTCCAGATTGTCGAGGATGTCCATGATTTTCCCGGACATATCGCCTGTGACTCGCGAAGCCAAAGCGAGATCGTTATTCCAGTCTATGATAAATCCGGAAAACTTTTTGGTGTCTTTGATGTCGACTCGACTGAAGTCGGGCGCTTCGATGCGGATGATGAGGCAGGATTACAAGCTATTTTGCAAGGCCTTTTTGTTTAAACAAGATCATCAATCCCGTCGAGTTTTCCGCCGAGCGGTTGCGCGACGCGCCCCTCGCGCAATCGACGATGAATAATATCAAAGGACTGCTTTACGCTTTGTGCAGATTCAATGTCATTATGCATGGTGTCGGGCGCAAAACCGGCTTTGATAATATCCCCCAAAACCTCAATCAGCCCATCCCAGAACCCGGTATCACTCAGAAAGACAATGGGTTTGTCGTGAAGGTTAAGGCGTTGCCAACTCATGACTTCAATAACTTCTTCCAATGTTCCAATGCCGCCGGGCAGAATTATAAAGGCATCCGCCAAGTTAAACATGCGCATTTTTCGCATATGCATATTATCGACAAATTCATGTTCGATATCTGTAATGGTTTTCTCGATATCATTTAGGAAATGCGGCATTACGCCGATGACATGCGCCCCATCATCTCGGGCAGATCGAGCGGTCGCGCCCATCAAACCCAGTCCACCTCCACCATAAACAAGGGAATGACCTTGGGCGGCAATGGCACGCCCTAGGTCTTGAGCCAGTTCCATATGAGCGACATCTTCTCCGGGCGAAGATCCACAAAACACGCAGATCGCTAGAGATTTATGTTTAGATGATCTATTGGTCATGAGCGGGATTTCATTTGCAGCTATTGGTGAGCGTGTTAGTCCAAACCAAAGGAGATAAGCAAGACCGTGAATACATCTTCAAATGAAGGCGTGAAAAGCCGCCAAAAACGACGCTTGTTCTGGATTTTGATCGCCGGAATTGGTCTTGCCGTTTTTATTTTTGTCGCAATTCTTTATAGCGATACGCGGCGTGAAAAAACGCCTGACAGCGAAGTGGAAACGAAATCCGCCCGGTCTGAGTCTATCGGGGTAACCCCGCCGAGTTTTCGCCAAATTACGGAATTTTCTGAAAATAATATACCTCGCTTGCGGATATTGGGCCAGGCTGAGCCTGGCGCCGTGATCATCATATCGAATCGCGGGGAACGCATGCGACAGGTGCGAACAAATGAACAAGGACAATGGGGTCTGACATTGAGTATTAGCCCAAATCCCATGGTGCTTGAGGCGCAACTATATACATCTGAAACTGGACCCAGCATTCGATCAGAAGAGGCCATCTTCCGTGTACCCGTTCCAACGGAGGACGATATTGCGACATCGAATTTTATCACCCCGGCTTTGATTATGGTCACGGCGCCTGGTCGACCAACACGTATTATCCAGTCACCTTTTGGTGGAGCCCCGACATCTGGCCCATTGACACTCTCCGCCATTGATTATGACGATGCTGGTGGGGTAATAATTACGGGCGTTAGCGCGCAGCCAGGCCGGATTCGCTTATATGCACAAGACAATGTGGTTGGTGAGACGGGCATAAGTGTTGGGGGCCGTTGGAGCTATATTGCAGGCCGTATGTTACCGCGAGGCGAATGGGAAATTCGCGCAGAACTTATCCCGGCCGATGAAAGTCAAAACGCTGAAGGGGACAGGCCAAGCGTTTCTGTACCGTTTGCGCTCTTACCCCCTTTACGGGCACAAGATAATGAAAGCGCGACAACCTCAGTAAATTATCAACCGCTATATTGGCAGGTCAGGCGTACATTGGTTGGTGGCGGTGGGCAGTCTACCGTCGTCTTTTCGCCTGAGGTCGCGGAGTAATTATTCCGCAGCTTCTGCTGGCGCCGGTGTCTTACCAAAACCAAACCTACCTTTTTCGAAATAATTCCGCTTACCCGTAAGCCGCTCCCAAATAACAGTTGGCATGGCGAGCAAGACCGGTGTTATAATCAGGGTGAGAATGGTCGCAAAACCGAGGCCACAGGCCACAACATAGGAAATAGGGGCCCAGATTTCAGACGTGCTCGAGCCCTTGGTCGAAAAATCACCGGTGAAGATGTTGGCCTGCCAGCCTAAAATCAGGGGCATTAGACCGACAATCGTTGTTATTGTCGTCAAAGAGACAGGCCGAAGTCTCTGAGCCGCTGTTCTGATAGAGGCATCGACCGGGTGATAGCCTTTCTGCAAAAGCCGCTGATAGGTATCAATAAGAACAATATTATTATTTACGACAATTCCGGCCAGGGCGATAACACCCGTTATTGTTAAAATCATCGAGATATATGGATATAAAGATAAACCTAACACCACGCCAAAGACGGACAGGATAACAGCTAAAAGCGTCAAAAAGACATGATAAAAGCTGTTAAATTGTAATAGCAAAATAATACTCATCATAAAGAGAATGGCCAGGCCAGCGCCTTGGGCAAATTTTACAGCGGCAGCATTTTCCTCGGCTTGCCCCAGAAATTTATATTTCACATTTGGCGGTAGATCAGCTTCATTGTCCAACCAGTTTTCAAGTTCTGCAAATTGAATATTTGATGCATAACCTTTCGCCGTATTGGCTTTGATAACAAAATAAGGCGAAAGGTCGCGGCGCTCAATCGTGTCCTGCCTTAATTTTGGAACACGCGTGACGACTGAGGAGAGTGGGATCGCCCCATTTGGCGTTTGGATACGAAGACTATCGAGTTCCGCCAAATCACGAACGTTTTTCGGATAGCGGATGCGGATATCAACTTCCTCATCGGCATCGAGTGGTCGGTATTGGCCTACTAAAGTGCCTTCGGTCACCAGTGAAAGCGCGGCTCCAATCCGCCCGACATCTAGTCCCAATCGTCCGGCTTCTGCGCGGTCGATGACGATCTCAAAATCGACTCCGGGGAGTGGCAGCGTGTCTTCAAAATCTATAAGACCTTCTATCGTTTCCATCTTGGCACGGACTCTTTGGGTGGTTTCACGCA
This sequence comes from uncultured Algimonas sp., assembly GCA_964425355.1. Taxonomy (GTDB): domain Bacteria; phylum Pseudomonadota; class Alphaproteobacteria; order Caulobacterales; family Maricaulaceae; genus Litorimonas. The sequence continues at coordinate 69,164 of CAYRMO010000001.1, forward strand.
ATAGGGCTTTATCTTGTGAGGAAATTTGTATTTCGACATCTTTGTCTAAAGGTGGTCCCTGGTCGACTGTTGTGATTTCCGTAATAATTCCTGGAATGCCAGAACTTAGCGCCCGCAAATCATCAATGATTTCGAGGACGCTGCGTCGTTCCTCAAAAGGTTGGAGTTCCGTATATATTTGAGCAATCGTATCAGCCGGAATATTGGACGGTCCATCAAAGCCTTGTCCTGCGCCGCCACCTCCGCTGGACCCTGCAGTCGTGTAAACCGATTTAATCCCGTCAACATTTTCAATCCGGTTTTCAATATCCAGGGCGACCTCCAGCATTTGGTCAGGAGTCATATTGCCTCTGGCGCGCGCCAGGATATAAATTTGATCACCCGGGGTCTGCGTGAAAAACTCAACCGGCTTTGGGGGAGGGCCGGCCATTTGGGCTCCAAAAAATTTAAGTATGATAAGGCCCATAAGTACCATGCCAATCATGACCGTTGCGGGCCATTTGACTAGAAATGTGATCATCTTGACATAAAGCCCCGTTATGCCTGTAACCTTGCTCGGATCACCATCACTTGCGAGAAGCGCGGCATTTGTTGGACCATCGGACGCTTTTCTTTTCTTGGGCCTAAAGCCAATTTTTGCGCCCAGCGTTGGTAAAAAGATAAGCGCCATAAGTGTCGAAGCGGATAAGACATAAATCATTGTGCGCGGGAAATAGGCCATGAATTTCCCGACAATTGACTCCCAGAATAAGAGAGGCAAAAAGGCTGCCAAAGTCGTGGCTGTCGACGATAAGACCGGCCAAAACATACGTTCACCCGCTAATTTAAAGGCCTCTAGCCGGGGAAGCCCTTCTTCCATTTTCCGATCTGCATATTCGACAATGACGATCGCGCTATCAACCAAAACACCGACGGATAGGATCAGGCCAAATAGGATCATCATATTGATCGTTTCGCCCTGAATCAGAAATAGGAAAAAGGCAATTAGGAAACTTGCCGGGATGGCCCAGCCAACAAAAACAGCTGAGCGCCAGCCAAGAGCTGCGATACAAACGATAAAGACCAGAACAACCGCATTGACGATAGAGCTAAATAATTCGCTGACCATTTCATTGATATATTGAGATCGGGACTGAGAATAGGAGGCATTGATTGTGCGCGGCCAATCAGGCGACGCGGTAATCTCGTCAACGAGCTGTTGGACAATTTCTGTTGTGTCCAAAATATTTTCACCCTGACGTTTCGATATCTCTAGTGAAACTGAGCTTCGCCCGTTAAAGCGCGCATGTGTCGAAATATCGCGATAGCCACGCCTCACATCGGCAATATCACCCAGTTTTATGATGGCGCCGTCCAGAGTTCTTCGGACGACTAATTCACTTAGGTCTTCTGGATTTTCGATAAGGCCTGGCAATTTGATATTAAATTTACCGGAATTTGTCTCGAGCGCGCCTGTTGCGACCAATGCATTATTACTGGCGATGGCGGCTGAAATTTCGCCAAATGAAATTCCCAGACTTTCAACGCGTGCCGGATTAAGAACGGCTTCTAATACATCGGTGCGCTCTCCGGAAATTTTGGCCTCTAGGACTTGCGGTAACCCTTCAATTCGGCGTTGGAGCTCTTTGCCGCGCCTTTGTAATTCGCGTTGCGGTGCATCGCCCCAAAGATTGACCGTAATGATCGGGAGCAATGCGGTGCTGACTTCTTCGACGATCGGTTCCCGGGCTTCTTGCGGAAACTCTGCGCGCGCGCGGTCTACTTTTTCTTGAACTTGTTGCAGCGCGAGATCGAGATCTGTGGCAGGATCAAATTCCAAAATCATATAGGCGACATCTGTCGACCCAATGCCGTCAAGCCGTTTTAAACCATCAACGGTTTTGAGTTCCGTTTCCATAGGCCTGACCAAGAGGCGCTCTGCGTCTTCAGGTGAAATGCCTGGCAGGACGACCCGTACATTGACAAAAGGAACTGGAATGTCAGGTTCGGCCTCTATGGGGAGGCGGCTCATGGCATAGATACCGCCAAGCACAGCAAATAACATAATTCCCAGGGTCATGCGCCAATTGCGAATGGCAAAGCCGACAATACCCGCTAGCCCCGGAGCGCTAGGCGACATATTTTTGGTTGAATTAGAGGGTGGTGTCATTGACCCGCACTAGCCTTGTAATTTGCATTCGCATTGACTTCTTGTCCAACCGAGACAAAATTCTGGCCCTCAATAATAATTTTAGTTCGTTCGGGCAGACCGGTCACCCATTGCCCGTCCTCATCCTCGTCAATTGTGGTGATGGTTGCGAAGCGCACAATATTTCCAGAGTCGACATAACGGACGCCGACGGCACCCGTTTCATTCAGGGTTAAAATATTGCCTGGAATTTGTTGAGCGCGTGTCAGGCCAGAGGTCAAACGAACGGTCGCGGTCACACCGGCGCGTAAGGTATAGGCTTCATTTGGAACGTGGAGTTCGCCGCGAAAGGTCCGTGTTGAAGGATCGGCTCGGCTTTCAATATTTTTCATTATACCAGAAACGCGCTCGCCTGTGGCTAGGGTAATCTCTGCACGCATGCCGCGCTCGACCAAAGCCAGCTGCGTTTCGGTCAATTCGACATCGACTTTCAACGGGGACAGATCAACCAAAAGCCCACAAGACATGCCGGGTGATAGATAATCACCGACTTCGGCATCTTGTCTCTCCCAGACGCCGCCAAATGGCGAGCGTATGTTGACGGCGTCGAGTTCAATTTCGGCCTGTTTTAAGGCTGCTTTGGCGCCATCAAGCTGGGCTTCAAATGACATAACACGGGTCTGGGATTGATAGCCTTTTTCCGCCAGAACTCTGGCGGCATTCAAATCGCTTTCTATCGTCTGCAAATTGGCGGTCGCTTGGTCAACAATGGCCTGTCTGGCATTGACGCCTTGGCGACATAATATCAGACCCTTTCCGACTTTTGCACCCTCGCGCGCATTGACGGCCGCGACCAGACCAGCCGTCTCCGCTTTCACCGAGACTTCTCGTGCCGCGCGGGTCTGGCCGTAAAGTTCCAATATATTGGGATGATCCTGAGCTGTGATCTCTTTGACCTGTACGGTCGGGATGGATCTCCGCGCATCAGTTTTCGCTGTCGCAGGCGTTGAAACCGGAAGCGGCTCATCTTCGCCGCCACTATTTACGGCAAACCAGATCGCACCTAAAATGACGAGACCGCCTGCGATCAAATATGATGTGTTTAATTTCATGATCTTCTTACGTCTGAGGTCGGAATTTAGGCCTAAATTTTATGCTATCTTACCCGCGATGTGCCCTCTTGCGCTTATCGGGGTGGAATTGGCAAGATATAAACGCGCAAGTCAGCCCATCAGCTTTGCATATGTCTGCTTAAAGCCTTACAGATAATTGATTTTTAGACGAGAAAACGGACTTGTCTTCTCGTAAAACTCATTTCGGGGCTCTAGATTTCATAAGGCAGGATATTTCGGCGTTCTGGATTGACCTTAAGCTCATGGCCAATAGGCGGCATTGAGCGTTGATGACATTTTTTTCGTTCGCAAATACGGCAGGATATGCCTATCGGCTCATAGGCTTCCGATATTTCCGGGTTCAAGTCGTCTCCATATATGATCTTGTCCAAATATTGGATCTCGCAGCCAAGTGCCAAAGCAAATCGTCTGACCGGGTCACGAAATCCTCCGCTTTTCGTGCTTATTGCTGTCGCAATGCATAGGTATTTTTCGCCATCAGGTGTCTCGGCCAGTTGTCGAATAAGACGCCCGGGCGTTTCAAAGGCTTGATGAACATTCCAGAGCGGGCAGGCTGAACCAAAACGTGCAAATTGAAGTTTAGTCGCGCTATGGCGTTTCGTGATATTGCCGGCGCGATCGACCCGCGCAAAGAAAAACGGTATGCCTTTTAATTCTGGGCGTTGTAATGTTGATAGCCGATGAGAGACTTGTTCAAGACTAGACTGAAAATGGTTTGCGAGGAGATCCAGATCATATCGGAAGAGGGCGGCGTGCTCTAAAAATTCTTTGTATGGTAAAAGAACGCTGCCCGCGAAGTAATTTGCAAGACCTATCTTGCAAACCGTTTTCGCATTATGTGTACGAAACTTCCCGCTTTCTGCCAAACGCTCAATTTCCTTTTCTTGCTCCAAGAGCGCAATGTGATGCGCGATATGAAAGGCTTGTGTGGCGTTTGCACTATTGGGATTTATGTGAAGGGTGCGACCATCCGCGTGAAAATGGCGTATGGCATTTGGGAAGTCCGCCAGCCCACCAATTTTAGTTTGAATGCCATGTTCGTCAGATAGATGTTTCATCAGTCTTTCGGTGAGGGTTCCGCCTCGGCGTTTGAGCGTGAAGGCTAATGTTTCTGCGGCCTTGTCAAGGGTGTCAAAATAGTTGTTTTTATAATGGTAGAAATCTCTAACTTCGTCATAGGCTGAGACTTGCGCACCGGAATTGGCATATTTTTGATCGGATTCAGCAACGTAGTTTTGAAGTTGTTTCGACGAATTATGCATGTCCAAAAATGCGCGAGCGAATTTTGGTGACGTGCGTATGACCGTTCTCAATTCTTGGTCGGAAAGTGAAAGCGTTGCAAAGATTGGGTCTTTGATGGCCTCTATCAGGTCTGCTCTTAATCGGTTGGTTTCTGTGTCGGATAAGGTTCTAATATCGATCGAAAGGTTTTGCGCCAGAGCCATCAATATGGCACCAGAGGCATGGCGTTGATTATTTTCAAGCTGGTTCATATAGCTTGTTGAGATATTGAGCAATTTGGCTAAATTTGCTTGGGTAAGTCCGCGCTCAACCCTGATAGTCTTAATCTTGGGGCCGATAAATAATTTCTCTGACATGGAAGTTCACAAGTTTGCTAATCAGGCTTTGCGTAAAATAATATTTGCAATATCGCAACATATTTTACTGACGTATCAATAAAATCAACTATGTAGACCCATTGATTAAAATGGAATCTACTGATGACAGTCCTTAGAGAACTCAAAAGCCGTCGAGATGAAGCCAGACTCGGCGGGGGGCAGAAACGCATTGACTCGCAACATGCCAAGGGAAAACTCACCGCACGTGAACGGTTGGAACTCCTTCTTGATCCCGGCAGTTTCGAAGAGTTTGACATGTTTGTCACACACCGCTCGACAGATTTCGGCATGGAGAAGAATAAGATGCCGGGCGACGGTGTTGTTACGGGTTGGGGAACGATTAATGGCCGCAAGACCTTTGTCTTTGCGCAAGACTTTACCGTCTTTGGCGGATCCTTATCTGAAACCCACGCCAAGAAAATCACCAAAGTCCAGGAAATGGCGATGCGCCACGGGGCGCCCATTATTGGATTGCAAGATTCTGGCGGTGCGCGGATCCAAGAAGGTGTTGCTGCGCTGGCGGGCTATACGGATGTATTCCAAAACAATATTTTGGCCAGTGGTGTGATCCCACAGATTTCAGTGATTATGGGACCAAGCGCGGGTGGGGCGGTATATTCCCCGGCCTTAACCGATTTCATCTTCATGGTCCGCGATAGCTCTTATATGTTTTTGACAGGACCGGATGTTCTGAAAACCGTAACCAATGAAATTGTTACGGCCGAGGAATTGGGCGGGGCTAAAACCCATACCAGTAAATCATCTGTGGCAGACGGGGCCTATGACAATGATATTGAGGCCCTGTCTGAAATCCGTCGCCTCTTTGATTTTCTCCCGCTTAATAACCGGAGTGGTGCGCCGACCCGCCCATTTTATGATGAGCATGACCGGATCGATGAGAGCTTAAATACGCTTGTTCCAGAAAATCCAAACCTGCCCTATGATATGAAAGAGCTCGTGACCAAGCTCGCCGATGAGGGAGACTTTTTTGAAATCCAGCAAGATTTTGCCAAGAACATTCTCTGCGGCTTTATACGCCTTGAAGGCCAAACAGTTGGCGTGGTTGCGAACCAACCTATGGTGCTGGCGGGATGTCTCGATAGTGATGCGTCGCGTAAGGCCGCACGCTTTGTGCGCTTCTGTGATTGTTTCGAAATTCCGATTTTGACCTTGGTCGATGTGCCCGGCTTCTTGCCGGGAACCTCCCAGGAATATGGCGGCGTGATCAAACATGGTGCGAAACTACTTTATGCCTTTGGCGAAGCCACTGTTCCAAAAGTCACGGTCATTACGCGCAAAGCCTATGGCGGGGCTTATTGCGTTATGGCACCGAAACATCTGCGCGGGGATATTAATTACGCCTGGCCTAGCGCCCAAATCGCGGTCATGGGCGCCAAAGGCGCGGTTGAAATCCTCCACCGCAAAGAATTGGACGACCCTGAGAAAATCGCGCAACATACGGCGGATTATGAAGAGAAATTCCTCTCACCCTTCCGCGCGGCCGAACGCGGCTATATTGACGAGGTCATCCAGCCGCAATCAACCCGGAAACGTATTTGTCGAGCGCTTGCTTTGGCGAAAGACAAGCAATTAGAGAATCCGTGGAAGAAACACGGTAACTTGCCGCTATGAGTAAAATCAAAAAAATCCTGATCGCCAATCGTGGCGAGATTGCCTGTCGCGTAATCAAGACAGCCCGGAAAATGGGCATCGAGACCGTAGCGGTTTATTCTGATGCGGATAAAAATGCGCTCCATGTTGGGATGGCAGATGAAGCTGTCCATATTGGCCCGCCGGCCGTGAACCAATCCTATTTGGTCATGGATAAGATCATTCAAGCCGTCAAAGATACGGGCGCCGATGCCGTCCATCCGGGTTATGGATTCCTATCGGAAAATCCGGATTTTGCGAAACGTCTCAAAAAAGAAAAAATCGCCTTTATCGGCCCGAACCCACACGCCATTGTCTCTATGGGCGATAAAATTACGTCCAAAAAACTCGCACAAGAAGCCGGTGTATCTTGTGTGCCGGGCCATATGGGCTTGATCGAAGATGCGGACGAGGCCGTAAAGATTGCGCAAAAAGTCGGCTATCCCGTCATGATTAAGGCCTCTGCTGGCGGCGGCGGCAAGGGCATGCGCATTGCCTGGAATGATGAAGAGGCTCGCGAAGGGTTTCAGTCGTCCAAGAATGAAGCGGCTAATTCTTTTGGCGATGACCGTATATTTATTGAGAAATTTGTCGAACAGCCTCGCCATATCGAAATTCAGGTCCTTGGAGATAAGCATGGCAATGTGATTTACCTCGGAGAGCGTGAATGCTCCATTCAGCGCCGCAACCAAAAAGTCATTGAAGAAGCGCCATCGCCTTTCCTTGACGAAAAAACCCGCGCGGCCATGGGGGCCGAATCTGTCGCGCTGGCCAAAGCTGTGGATTATGACAGTGCGGGGACAGTTGAATTTATTGTCGATAAGGACAAAAATTTCTATTTCCTTGAAATGAATACGCGCCTGCAAGTGGAACATCCGGTGACCGAACTGATCACGGGTATCGATCTTGTCGAGCAAATGATCCATGTGGCCCAAGGCGAAAAATTATCGCTTAAGCAAAAAGACATTAAATTAAATGGCTGGGCAATTGAGAGCCGGATTTACGCGGAAGATCCTTACCGAAACTTCTTGCCGTCCATTGGACGTCTCGTGAAATACCGCCCACCTGCAGAAGGTGTGGTCGATGACGGCGCAATTATCAGAAATGACACGGGCGTCTTTGAAGGCGGCGAAATTTCGATGTTTTATGATCCCATGATCGCCAAACTTTGCACATGGGGCGAAGACCGCGGCATTGCCATTCATGCCATGAAACAGGCCTTAGATGAGTTTGAACTGGACGGGATTGGCCATAATATTCCGTTCCTTCAGGCTGTTTACGATCATGACCGCTTTATTCGCGGCGATATCACAACCGCATTTATTGCCGAGGAATATCCAGAAGGCTTTGAAGGCGCGGCTGAAAATTCGGGCCATACGCGCAAGATCGCAGCCATTTGCGCCTTACTGCATGATATTTCCGAACATCGCGCCAGCCAAATTTCGGGTAGCCTGCCAAATCATCAACGCCATATTCCCGATCTCTGGTCAGTGGAAACGAAAACACCTACGGGTGAAGACCGCGTTTATACGGCGGATGTCCATGGTGAAACAGGTCTGCGCACCATTGTCATGGATGACGATAGCGACAAAGCGGCGCTGGAGCTTGAAGTTGGCCTAAATTGGCGTCCCGGCGAGGATGTTGTCCGCGCTTATGTCGATAGCAAGCCTTTCACCTTAAAGGTGGAGCCTATTCCGTGCGGCTATCGCGTCTGGCATCGCGGTGTGACCTATGACGTCAAAGTCAGAAATCCGCGTGCAGCGGAACTGGCCAAATTTATGCCCGTTAAAGTCGCGCCGGATACATCAAATCTGCTTCTGTGTCCGATGCCGGGTGTTGTTGTCAGCATTCTTGTCGAGGAAGGTCAATCTGTTGAAGATGGTCAGGCCCTGGCGGTCGTCGAAGCCATGAAAATGGAAAACACGCTGCGTGCTGAGACCAAAACCGTCATCAGTAAGATCAACGCCAAAGCCGGTGATAATCTGGCGGTTGATGAGGTGATCATGGAGTTTGAGGTCAAGTCCTAAGCTTTAGCCACGCCGGGGGCGACAGTAAAAAATCAGATTTCAGAGATTGACGGCTCCCTTTCGCATCGTTACTGCGTCGCGAGTTGAAGGAACCTTATATGTCTGATGATTTCGACGCCTATCCGTTTGAGCGCGAACATTGTCTCTCTATTTCCGATTTTCACCGTGTAGATATAGAACGACTGCTCGCCCTCGGATCGCATTATCTCGATCTCGATGTTCAAAAGTCCGGTAATCGCGATATCTTGCGCGGCAAGACACTGATCAATCTCTTCTTTGAGAATTCAACGCGGACCGAGAAATCATTTGAACTTGCCGGAAAGCGTCTCGGGGCCGATGTGATCTCCATGCAGGTCGGCAGCTCCTCGGTTAAAAAAGGGGAGACCTTGCTCGACACAGCTGCAACGCTGAATGCGATGAACCCTGATCTCCTTGTTGTCCGCCACGGCGCCTCCGGTGCGCCAGCCCTTTTGGCGCAAAAAGTGTCCTGTTCCGTCATTAATGCCGGAGACGGTATGCACGAACATCCGACACAGGCATTGCTTGATGCGCTGACCCTCCGCGAAGCCTTTGATGGCGATTTTGGCGGGCTACAAATCGCCATTTGTGGGGATATCCTCCATAGTCGCGTGGCGCGCTCAAATGTGCAACTCTTAAACCTTTTAGGCGCCAATGTCCGCTTGATCGGACCGCCAACCTTGATCCCAACAGATGCCGATCGCTGGGGCGTTGAGGTGTTTCATGATATGGAGACGGGCCTAAAGGGCTGTGATGTGATCATGATGTTGCGCCTGCAGCTTGAGCGGATGAAAGGCGCCTTTGTCCCATCTAAACGCGAATATTTCCATTTTCACGGGCTAGACCGCAAAAAGCTGGGCTTTGCCAAGCCGGGTGCCTTGGTCATGCATCCGGGGCCGATGAATAGGGGGGTCGAGATCAGCTCGGATATTGCCGATGATCCCGATATTTCCTTGATTACCCATCAAGTGGGCGCTGGTGTCGCTATGCGTATGGCAATTTTACATGCCCTCTCAGATGCGCAGGATGTGAGGCGCAAATCATGAGCCTGACCTTTACAAATATTCGTATTCTGGATCCCGAAAGCGGGACAGATATGATTGGTGATTTGCGGATCGAAGACGGCAAAATCGTAGAATTTGGGTCTGACGTTACAATTGCGGGCGACCTCATAGACGGGAAGGGGCTGTGCGTGGCCCCCGGCCTTATCGATATGCGCGTCACCACAGGCGAGCCGGGCCGCGAAAACCGCGAGACCTTATCGACGGCCGCTGCTGCGGCCATAGCTGGCGGCGTGACGACCATGGTTGTTATGCCCGGAACGGATCCGGTTATCGATGATATGGCCTTGGTCGACTTCCTTCAGCGCCGCGGGGCAGGGCTTCCCGTCAATATTCGCGTCGCGGGCGCCCTAACGAAAAATATGGACGGCTCGACCATGACCGAGATCGGCCTGATGCAACAGGCTGGTGCGGTTTTATTTTCCAGTGGTAAAATGGCGATCACAGATGCGCAAATTATGCGAAGGCTCTTATCTTATTCCGCCAGCTTTAATGCGCTCCTGTCTAACCATTGCACGACCCCGTCTATGTCAGATGGCACGGTCGCGCATGAGAGTGATTTCTCGGCAAGGCTGGGATTAACCAGCGCGCCTGCAGTTTCTGAACGGATCATGGCCGAGCGCGATGTGGCTTTGGCTGAACTCACTGGCGGGCGGCTTTTAATTGATCTTGTTTCCTCTGCTGATGTCATTCCGGTCCTGCGCCGTGCCAAAGCCAAAGAGCTTGACGTGGCGGCCTCTGTCTCGATCAATCATCTGGCCTTAAATGAAATTGATATTGGGGATTACAGGACATTTGCCAAGCTCGAGCCGCCATTGCGTGAAGAGCGTGATCGTCAGGCTTTACTCAGTGCGATTAATGACGGGACGATTGATGTCATTGTCTCGGACCATGATCCAAGACCGGCCGGTGAGAAACGCTTACCATATGCTGAAGCCTCGCCCGGCGCGGTAGGGCTTGAACTCCTTTTGGCGGCGGGGCTTAGCCAAGTCGCAGATGGTGCGCTGGAGTTGCTGGCTTTCTTAAAGGCGCTGACTTGTAATCCGGCTGATCTATTGGGGATTGAAGCGGGGCGTATCCAAATCGGGGCAGACGCTGACCTGGTTATATTTGATCTCGAAGAGCCTTGGGTCTGTGAGGCTAGCGAGCTCAAGAGCCAATCGAAAAACACACCCTTTGATGGACGCCGCCTAACGGGCCGCGTTCGCTATACTGTCAAATCAGGTGAGGTGGTTTATTCAGCTGTTTGAAGCTATTTTACGGTTTGAATATTGGCCTTTTTAAGCTCTTCGCCCATTGTGCCTGTCACAAAGTGAAAGAACATTTTGTTGTCGCTGATCAGCGACCAAAGCGGATAGGTGAAAGTGGCTGGCTTGTTTTTCTCAATAAAGGCGTGGCTTAGCCAGGCAAAGAAATAACCGCAGACCAGAACAAGCGGTAAGAAGGCCCATTTTCCTGAGAAAATAAGGTAAACAAGCAGGGTAAGCCCCAGTGCGGTTCCGACATAGTGCCAGCCGCGCGTGGCAGGTTCCGCGTGCTCTCTGAGGTAATATGGCCAGAATTCAGCGTAGGTTTTGATCTCTTTCATGGGATTTATTTAGGAAAAATCGGTCTTTATGTCCAATTCAATAATGATTTATGTCAAATTCAATAATGTTTCCCGTTAATATTAACATTTTATTTACCAAGTTCGTTAATAAGGGGGATGTCTCTTCTAGGGACACCCACCATTCACCTTATACCTTCCGGGCGCTACGGCGCCCTTTTTTTTGCGTAATATTTTTTATGCAAATGGATGGATTTTAGGCTTGGCAATAGGGGGCGAAAGCGCTACACGCCCGGTCTCATCTGAAAATGGTGATCCGCAATAGCTCAGTTGGTAGAGCAAGTGACTGTTAATCACTGGGTCGTAGGTTCGAGTCCTACTTGCGGAGCCACTTTTATTTCCAACGATTTCATGTCGTCATCAGTCCCTAAAGGGCGACTTCAATTTTCCAACATTTACGGCCCGTTTGGTAGGCCTTGATTTCGACATCTAGGAACATTTGAATAATATCAATATTTGTTCGTGTGTGTTGGGTGATGTCCGTCGTTGTGAAAACACCACCCTTAAATAAGGCCATGGGCAGAAGAAGTTGATCCGCTAAATGTTCGCCAACGGCGGTTCTGTTATGACCCATACCGTCTTTCGCAGGCAGGTATTTTTGCGCTTGGCTCGCGACTTTTTTCGCCACGGCTTCGGCGCGTACGCCATGTTCGCCCAGGCCGATAAAGACCTCGGTTACATTTTCATGCTCGAGGAAAAGCGTAACAGCATTGCCGGGACCTGGCCCCTCGACGTGAATAATTTCACCTTGCTCGGGTTTTAGGCCCATGGCTTTCGACAATGTTCTCAACTCTCGATTAGCTATGTCGCGTTTAAGATTGGCGACAATCGCAACCGCACGTTCGCTTACGCGATCGCCTCGATCTTCTAAGGACAATGCATGTGTTTCCATTACTGGTTTCACAGCCAACCGAATAGTGCCGCCGCCCGCTGGATAAAATCCGTAAGCGTCTAAGGTCGCAGAGGCGCGACCGCCCATCTTCCGAAATTGCGGGAGGAAGGCTTGATCCAAAAAATCAAAAGTTGGCGCCCATTGATTATGGGTGCCCCCGGAAATTTTGACCTCTGATGGTTTATCCGCATGGGCTAATATTGGGAGCAGGGTTTGTGCAACCAAGTTTGTCGCACCCGCAGAGCCGATAGAAAATTCGTAACTACCGCCTTTGATAGGGCCGGGATGAAATGCGATCTCAGGTGAACCAAGCACAGCCCCGTCCATATCCGCACCGCAGATTTCAGCCGCAGCTTTGAACGCGGTTAAATGCTGTCGGAATAGGCCCGGTTTCTTTCGGCGGCCGCGGACATTCTCAATACGCACGGGTTTGCCCGTAATGGCGGATAAGGAAAGAGAGGTCCGCAGAACCTGTCCACCACCTTCGCCCTCACTGCCGTCAATTATGATTTCATTTTTGGTCATTGTTCTATTCTCAATTATGCAGTCGTCGACCAACTATAGGCAAAATAGCATTCATTTTCTTGCCAGATAATGGCCTTGCAACACCAAATATCTATAAGAACTTTTTTAGGGCTTTCTGAACTCGGATTAAGGGTAATCTGATTCGGCATGAAACTATTAAAGAACTTTAAAAGAAAGGAAAAATGGTCTTCTGCTTTACCATAATAGTCACTATCTTCATCTTCTTCACTGAAGAGCTTTAGAGCGTGAATAAATTCTGCTTCTTTGGCCCAAGATTTTATGGGACTAACCAACAACACAAAATGTTCTTCGGATCCGTGTACACTGATGATATCTTTGACACGAATTAGGCGCTTGTCGAAGTAATGTGAATCAAACGGTGAATTTAAATATCCGCTACCAAGCTCATCACTTAAAATCATTTTGTTTTTCCTCTCAAAAGACGGCGAGTAACGCCGACCTCAATATTTTTGTTCGACTTTGAAACGCTCCCCCGGAGCGTTTCAAAGTCTCACCCTTTAACACACACGACTTGTCGTAATGTATGCATGACCTCAACGAGGTCTTTTTGGGCTTCCATGACATCGTCAATGGGTTTGTAAGCGGCTGGGGTTTCATCCAAGACGGCGGCGTCCTTGCGGCACTCAACGTCTTTGATGGCTTCCAAATGCTCTTCCATGGATACGCTTTTCTTGGCTTCTGTTCGAGACATGACCCGTCCGGCTCCGTGAGAGCAAGAACAGAATGACTCTTCATTACCAAGACCGCGAACAATGTAAGACCGCGTTCCCATAGAACCCGGGATAATGCCCATATCACCCTTGCGAGCGCGCACAGCACCCTTACGTGTGACATAAATATTCTCGCCGAAATGGTTTTCCTTTGTGACATAGTTATGGTGGCAATTCACAGCCTCCACTTCTGCGTCAAAAGGTACTGGCAAGACATTCCGAGCCGCTTTGATAACATTTTGCATCATCACAGTGCGGTTCGCAAAAGCAAAGTCCTGCGCCCATTCAACAGCTTCGACATAATCATCGAAATGATCCGTGCCTTCCGGGAAATAAGCCAAATCCTTATCCGGAATATTGATGAACCACTGCTCCATATCTTTCTTGGCCAGCTCGATGAAATAACGACCAATCCGGTTGCCGACACCCCGAGATCCAGAGTGCAGCATAAACCAAACGCGGTCAGCTTCGTCTAAACAGACTTCGACAAAGTGATTGCCCGTACCCAATGTCCCCAAATGTTTGAGGTTATTGGAATTGCGGATCACCTTATGTTTGTCCGTAATCGTGTCGAAACGATCGACCAAACCAGACCAAGCGGCTTCAGATGTCTTTGGAACATCATGCCAAGAGCCCTTATCGCGACGGCGACCAGATGTGCGTCCATGCGGAACCGCACGTTCAATCGCAGACCGTAAGAAGCCAAGGCTATCTGGCAAATCATTTGCCGTTAAAGTCGTCCGACACGCCATCATTCCACAGCCAATATCCACGCCAACAGCGGCTGGGATAATCGCATTTTTAGTCGGGATTACAGAGCCTACTGTCGCGCCAATACCGACATGAACGTCGGGCATGACGGCGACATGTTTAAAGATAAATGGCATTTGCGCAGCCCGTAAAAGCTGCTCGCGGGCACGATCATCCACAGGGACGCCGCGCGTCCACATCTTTACAAGGCCTCCGCCCTTTGCGGCCATGACATCATAACCGTATTCTGTTCTATGTTGAGTTGCGTGTTCCATTTTACGCCTCCTCGCTTTCATTCATTACTCATATATTTCAAACCAATTTGGCGTGATCGGCCCAGTGAGCCAGACGCCATTATCGGCCTGGTAAAATTCTTGACCATTTGCATGCATGCCGGCCGTATCCACTTTTAGGATTACAATTTTGCCGTGACGCATCCCGACTTTTTTCGCGGTGTCCAAATCTGCACTGAGGTGCACATGGTCACGACGCATTGGTTTCAAACCGTCTTTTAATATCGGATCCAAGAAACGTGTAGCCGTTCCATGATACAATATTGCTGGCGGCTTCACAGGTTTCAATTCCAGATTGACGTCAACACTATGACCTTGAGCCGCACGAATGCGCTTTCCGTCTGTTGAGATCGTGAATCGCTTTTTATCATTCGTATCGACGACGATTTGTAACGTTTCTCGCGTCATGGGTTTTTTGATTTTGTCGAGTCCCGCTAGGAGGTCGGCAATATTAACCCAGCCGCCGTCGCCGAGCGTCAGCCCCGCTTTTGACGGTTGGTGACGTAGTATCAGAGACAGCAATTTGCTTTTTCTTTTTATTGTGTCCTTATTCATCATGTCTTTCTTCTTCTTCTTCTTCTTCGTTTTTAGGCGTCTTTCAAAACGCTTTGGTGTGCGAGGCTGGAATCGAACCAACGAACCCGTAAGGGTGCAGTTTTACAGACTGCCTGCTTTGCCTCTTGCATACTCGCATATATTGGTCGGGGCAGCAGGATTTGAACCTGCGGCATCTCGGCTCCAAACCGAGAAC
>CAYRMO010000002.1:0-83538 GCA_964425355.1 uncultured Algimonas sp.
TGTGACGGTTGCAAGACCCGCAATTGTACCCGTTGCCGCTCCAACAAGTGTCGCTTTCTTGTTCGAAATCGCCTCGAGTACGATCCAGGACAGTGTTCCAACGGCCGCGGCAATGTGTGTGACAAGAAGCGCCATACCAGCATCGCCATTTGCGCCGAGTGCAGAGCCACCATTAAATCCGAACCAACCGACCCAAAGCATGCTGGCTCCAATCATAACGATAGCAGGGCGATGTGGGACTGAGAGATCGTTCGGGAAGTCTTTGCGTTTCCCAAGCATGAAAACATAAATCAATGCGGATACGCCCGCTGTCGCATGGACAACAAGACCCCCTGCAAAATCAAACACTTTTCCATAAAGCCATCCATCTTCCGACCAGATCCAATGGGCGACTGGTGCATAAACGACAAGCAACCAGAGCGTCGTAAAAATGAGTACAGGTAGAAATTTCACGCGTTCGACGAAGGCGCCAACGATGAGCGCGGGTGTAATAATAGCAAAGGTCATTTGGAAGGCTAGAAATACACTCTCCGGCGTTGTTCCTGAGACCGCATCTCGTTTTAAATCAAGCAAGAGTATATTACCCAAACCTCCCCACCAACCATTAGCGTCGCCAAAGGCTATAGAATAGCCTGCGACAACCCAGACTATACTAGCAAGGGCCGCAATTGCATAAACTTTCATAAGTACAGATAGATAGTTTTTCGCGCGAACAAGTCCCCCGTAAAATAAGGCTAGTCCTGGCAGGCTCATAAAAAGAACCAGAGCGGTTGCGGTTAGGATCCAGGCAGTATCCCCGGAATTGACCGTTGCATCTTGCGCAAAGGCCGTGACGGGAGAGAGAGCTAACAGCCCGCTTCCCAGAATGATTTGAAGTCTTTTCGACATTTTCTTCCCCTGAGTTTTGGTTGGGGCATTTCTAATGCGTTGAAGACTGAAATCTGTGCGCCGGGTGAATAAGTTTGTGTGTGAGATTTACACGATGAAAAATTATACAAAAAAACCCTGTAAATGCATAAATATTATGCGTTTACAGGATCTATTTTTATCATTCTCTAAGGCATGTCTTACACAGCTTTGAGAAAATTTGGGCGACTCATCTCTCTATTTGAGATGAGCCTTATTATGATTAACCTTGGACGAATTCAGGGTAAGATGGAACACCGGTTTCGGCTTGGTCTAATCCGACGTCCTCATCTTCTTCACTGACGCGTAGTCCGATAGTATATTTAAGGGCCAACCAGACGATCGCTGAGGCGATGCAAACAAATGCACCGACTGCGAGAATGCCGATTATTTGGACACCTAGCAGTTCTGGATATGAAATCGCAACGGCCAGCGTTCCGAAGATACCAGCAACCAAGTGAACTGGGATAGCACCAACAACATCGTCGATCTTTAGCTTATCAAGCAATGGAACCGTTAGACATGCTAGAATTGAACCAATCGCACCGATCAACATTGCGAGTGGAACAGATGGAGCAAGGGGTTCGGCCGTGATTGCAACCAAACCAGCCAAGGCACCATTAAGCGCCATCGTTAGATCGATCTTACCGTAACGAAGTTTGGTAAAGATAACTGCGGCAATAACACCAGCAGCCGCGGCCATATTGGTGTTCACAAAGATTTTGGCAATGGCTTCGCCGTCTTCGATTGTGCCCATAGCGAGTTGTGACGCGCCGTTAAAGCCAAACCAACCCAGCCATAGAATAAAGACACCTAATGTTGCGAGAGGCATGCTTGAACCGGGCATTGGATTAACTTTACCGTCAACATATTTTCCCTTGCGCGCACCGAGAATAATCGCACCAACCAATGCGGCCCAGCCACCTGTTGAGTGAACCAGTGTCGATCCAGCAAAATCAGAGAAGTCCATCCGGTCGAGCCAGCCTGTACCCCATTCCCATGAGCCTACGATTGGGTAGATAAAGCCTGTTAGGAATACAACAAAAATGAAAAATGGCCAGAATTTGATCCGTTCAGCCACAGTTCCCGATACAATCGAGGCTGTTGTTGCGCAGAAAACCATTTGGAAGAACCAGTCTGAATACCCTGAATATGGGTCGCGGTCATCTGCAAGTGTTTCTTTCACGCCTTCCAGCGTTGAGGCACCGAAGTCCATAATCCCGGGCGCTCCGAAGAAACCAGCCCCCGCTTCTGCAACGTTATACATAAGTTGGTAGCCAACTAAGTAGAACATAATGCCGGCAATGGAATAAAGCGTGATATTTTTTAGACACTGCATGGAGACATTTTTTGTCCGAACAAAACCAGCCTCAAGCATGGCAAAGCCTGCCGCCATCCACATGACAAGAAATCCGCCAATAAGGAAGAGTAAGGTGTTAAAAACGAAATAAATCCCGGCGCCGCCTTCAGCAGCCAATATCTCATTGATAGTGGGTTCGTCTTGCGCCAGGGCAAGAGCAGGAAGCGCGGCTAAAACTGCCGCTCCTCCTATGATTTTCGCGAATTTACGCATAGGTTTCCCTCCTGATGAATTTTGTGCGCCCTTACTCTACTTGTGTGATTATTGAGGCGAGTCTGGTGCCTGCCAAAATTGCTAACGACTTGTTAAGGCGCACTTTCTGTGCGCCATAATCCAAAGAATGCCCTATCAATGTGCGTTTGCGGATCGACACAACATTTGGAGAGGAAAATGAGAGATCGACATATATTTAAAATTCTGACCGTTGAACAATGGAATAAGTTCAAATCAGAGGGGGCGTTTCAGGGCAGCCCGGTAGATCTTGAAGATGGATATATTCATCTGTCTCGCGCGTCACAAATTAAGGCGACACTCGATAAATGGTATGGAGAATATGCGCGGATCGTTATCTTGGAGATTGATAGTCAGCGCGTAGATTCTGATTTGAAATATGAAATCTCTCGCGGCGGTGCAGAATTTCCACATCTCTTTACAGTGCTCCCCCTCAAAGCGGTTGGCAAAATATGGGAGATATCTCCGGAAAATGGGCAATATAATGTGCCTCATGATCTGAAAGCGAATTAGAATGAGCCTTTTTTACAAATTTGGAACCTCAGTCTTACGGCGATTGCCGGCCGAGCGGGCCCATGTGACGACGATCAAACTCCTTCGCGCCGGATTGGGGCCCACCTCCGATGTCATAACTTCAGATTGTCTGTCATGTTCTGTCGGCGGTCTTGATCTCCCAAATCCCATCGGATTGGCAGCAGGCTTTGATAAGGATTGCGACGTACCGGATGCGATGCTCGCGGCTGGTTTCGGCTTTGTCGAATGCGGAACAGTGACGCCGCTTCCGCAAATTGGCAATGCCAAGCCAAGATTATTCCGCTTGGTCGAAGACCAGGCTGTCATCAACCGCATGGGATTTAATAATAAGGGACTGGATCATTTTCACACTCGGTTATCCGCGCGAACACGTAATGGCGGTTTAGTTGGCGCGAATCTGGGTGCCAATAAAGTGAGCGAAGATCGCATTGCAGATTATTCGCTTGGTCTAACCCGGCTATGGGGGATGGCTGATTATTTCACGATTAATATTAGCTCGCCTAATACACCCGGCCTTCGCAATCTTCAGGGCGCAGATGAAATGGAAGAGCTTTTGGGCCGTATTGCGGAAACGCGCGCAGCCTTAACGGGTGATGATCCCAGCGTTCCGATATTCTTGAAAGTTGCGCCAGATATTGATGTCACCCAAATTGACCGCATTGTCGAGCAAGCCCGAACTTACGGCATGAACGCCATTATTGTGAGTAATACGACACTTGATCGCCCTGAGACGTTACAAAACCAATATGCGGGCGAGACGGGTGGATTGTCGGGTCAGCCATTATTTGAAAAATCGACTCGGATTTTGCAAGAATTTGCGAATGCAGCCAATGGAACGATCGACCTGATAGGGGTTGGTGGAATTGGAAGTGGTGCGCAGGCCTATGCAAAAATTCGAGCTGGGGCCAAAGCCGTTCAACTTTATTCAGCGCTTGTTTATCACGGACCTCAACTTGTTGCAGATATATGCGCTGATCTTGAAGCCCGTTTAAAAGCGGATGGATTTGGCTCTGTATCCGAGGCTGTCGGTGCTGATATTTAAACGCACTTATAAATCCTTGTTTAATTGGCGTATGATCGCCGGATAGGCCATGGCCAGCGTTAAGGCGCGTAAGACATAATATATAAGGAATGCTATCCATATTCCGGGGGCCCCTAGTCTCGGATAAATGAAATAATGCGCGCAAAGATATAAGATGACGGCGGCAATACCGGCAATTGCCATGGAGCCCGTGCGCGTTGTTCCAATAAATATCCCGTCCAATTGAAAAGCTGCAAATCCAAATAGGGGCATTAGCGCGCAATATGGCAGATAGGTCAGGGCACTTTCTATAACGTTGGGATCATTGGTCAGGACGTTGATCAGATAAGGGCCACCCGTATAAATTATCGCGCTTAATAAAAGTGCGAACCCGATTGAGAATTCGCTTGTCAGCCGCACCGCACGATTAAACCTTTCCTTATTTTTCGCGCCATAGGCCGAGCCCGCCACAGCTTCGGCCGTATGCGCAAAACCGTCGAGGACAAGGGCGGCCATTGTGACCATTTGCATGAGCACATGATAGCCAGCTAGGAATGTCTTTCCCTCTGTGGCCGCTGCATTTCCAAAAAAATTAAACCCGATCGTAAGCGCCATGGTTCGAATAAAGATATTCCCATTCGCCCAGCCGAGTTTAAGTAAAGCTTGCCCATCAAATAAGGTTTTGCGGGCAAAGGCTTCGGGTTTCCAATTTCCTCTTTTTTTAACCTCGCGGATCATGAGATATAATCCGGCGCCAAAACCAGCCCATTCTGCAACAGCACTTGCCAGTCCGACCCCAATTAATCCGCCGCCTAATATAATGACGAAAATAGGCGAGAGGATAATATTCACAATATTGAGGACAACCTGTAAGGCCAGTGCGAGCCCTGCGCGGCTAATCCCGACAAACCACCCCATCAAAGCAATCGTGCCTAATGTGGCGGGAAGCCCCCAAAGTCGCGCTTGAATATAATCACTTGCCTGGGTTTCTATGCCCGTTTCTGCTGTATAAATATTGAACGCCATCGCAAGAAGCGGGATCTGGACCGCAAAAATAAGAGCTCCGATCACAAGGCCCAAAGGGATTGCGCGCAAGATGTGGGCTTGAACCTCGGCCTCTTGTCCTGCGCCGTCGCTTTGCGCGGCCAAGCCAGCCGTTGACATGCGTAGAAACCCGAATCCCCAATAAAATATCCCGTAAATTACGGCGCCTAGTCCTATTCCGGCAAGCGCATCTGTCCCCACAAAACGACCCACCATAAATGTATCGACCAGGCCGACAATTGGCGCCGCGCCATTTGCAAGCATAATAGGCCAAGATTGATGGAAAACTTGCGCGCGTGTGAGGGGGGGATGTGGCGCGACCAGCGTCACGATAATTTATCGATTGCGCGGCTAAGATTTTCTCGCGCTTGATCTTCATTGCGTGTGAAGAAATAATCTGTGGCGTAAATCCGTTCAGTTTCCAGAAAGTGTTTCAAAATTTCACATCTTTTTCTTCTATATATAAAGACGGGCACGCGTTTATATTCAAATCGGATATTTTTTTCATATATATCATAAACGGCATCGCACGTGCCAAGGATTGAGAGATCAATATCTAACATATATTGCCCATCCAAATTGGCCGGAGCGTCGTGATGTTTTGTATCTAGAATGTGATCTGAAATGCGGGCGATAACGGGTTTTGGCGTGCCTCGCATGTCTAACCAATCAGCAGCCCAATCGGCGCTGTCTTCTTCATTCGTGCTGGAAAAGGGCTTATAAATTGAATCGTGAAACCAAAGTGCCATTTCAATTTCATCGGGCCGATCTGTTAAGTGACGGACTTTATCAAGATGGCCTAGGCAGGCAGCAATATGTTCGAGCGTATGATAGGCTCTGTGGGATTGTGCATGCACTTTGATCAAATCATTATAGGTCGCCGCATCTGCGGATAGGTCCAGACGATGGCAGAGCTTATTCCAGCGCTCTAGTGAACATATTTCGTTAGCAGTTTTTTTCACCTATAGGCCTTTAGGCTTTTGAATTTGGTAGTAAAAAATGACCGCTCAAGGCGGCGATAGGCTTGTCTTTACTTTCTTGCCAGGCCCGGACTCTGACATTGGCGACGCGACTGCCTTCTTTAAATATTATCGCGCGCGCATAGGTTTCAACAGGATTTCCACGTCTAAGATAGTCGATATTAATCCCAATGGGTTTTGCAAATTTTGCGTGGGGGTCGCCCAGATCAACGCGCCTGCGTTTAAGTTCAGCCAGAGCGCAGACTTCCATAAAGCCACCAACCGCTCCACCATGAAGGGCTGGCAGCATGACATTGCCAATATTATTCTCGCGATAAGGTAAAACGAGATAAAAATCTTCACCCATGAGACGCGTCTCGATCCCGAGCGTCATCGCATAGGGGATTGAGCTTACAATGCGCTTGGCGTCTGATTTTGTCATCATGATGATGTCTCCTCTTCGGCCTTGTCAGTTTCCTCGATAACATATTGTTTGCTCGTGACCATGAAGCAGGATTGGGCTGTTGCTATCGGATCCTCTTCATCTCCGTCATGTGCGACGGCTCTGACAAAGGCGACATGACGGGTTGTTTTATAGCACACAGCTTCGGCAATAATTGTTTTTCCGGGGGTTGCAGCCCGTTGATAATCGATACGCAAGGACAATGTTGCAACAGCGCCAAGGGCATCAAAACCTGCAATAGCAGCGAGGCCAGAGGCCTGATCCAGTAGACTTGTCACAGCGCCGCCTGAGACGACCCGCGAACCGGAATCTCCAATCAAGGCTGTATTATACGGCAGTGAAAGCGTTGCACGTCCTTTGTCGACGGCGACAAATTTCATGCCTAATTCCTGAGCATGTGGTGTGGCCCCTACCATGGCCGGGCCAAGTTCCCATAATCTCTCGACTAGTGCACTCATTTTATAGGGCCTCGTAAATGGCGTTGATGAGACGCTTTGGGCGAAGATCGCCCAAAAGTGAATTGTGTTGCCGGTTCATAACATAGGCGCCGTGAAGCCCGGTGTCTGGATCTGCAAAAACACAGGATCCACCCCAGCCACTATGACCCAGTGTTGAGCTATTCGGACCATAAAAAAAGTTGGGTGAATTTCGCATGACCCCTGCGGCAAAATCAATATCAAAGGGCAAGACAAGGTTCTGCCCAGAAATTTGTGATTTTGAGAAGGCTGCTAAAATATCTTCAGACAGACACGGCATGCCATTCAAATAGCCATCTGTGGCGATTTGCATTAATGTTGCGAGACCTCTGGCCGTTGCATGACAATTTGATCCAGCGAGTTGGGCCTCGCGCCAGGCTTTAATCCCTTTACCCCCGGGAGAGGACCAAGGCTGTAAAAAGGCATGACGTCTGGCGTCCGTTATCTCGCCGAGATCTGCCATGGCCCGCGGCTTTTGCATTTGGACACAGCGTGCATGCTCATCTTCTGGAAGACCAATCCAGACATCAACATCAGCGTGATCGCATAATTCTTCGCGTAATATCTGTCCCAGGCTGCGTTGTTCTTCATCGGCGCGTTTTGCGATTTCACCTGCTAGGAATCCGTAGGTTACAGGGTGATAACCAGATGCCGAGCCGGCCGGGAATAGTGGAGCCTGGTTTTCTAATTGATTGATTGTCTTCTCCCAATCAAACCAGTCCTCGGGCGACCAGTCCGGATTACTAATGCCAGAGAGACCCGATTGGTGGCTCATAATCTGACCAATTGTAAGTCCTGCTTTTCCAGCCGCCCCAAATTCAGGCCAAATGGTTTCAATACGCTGCTCATAGCCAATTCTGTCTTCTTCGACGAGCCAGGCAATGACAAGCGCTGCAGCCGCCTTTCCGGAAGAGAAAACAGAAAATAACGCGTTGTCCGTGACGTGGGACGATTTTCGTCGGTCAACCCAGCCCGCACAAATATCGACTAAAATTCGACCATGCCGCATAACGCAAAACTGAAACCCCAACTCATCATGTTTATTGTAATTGTCGAGAATGACAGGATGTAAGCCATCAAATTGCGGGGGCAGGTGACCCGATAAGGGGATATCGGCATGTGTAAATTTAGGCATAGTCTCTTACATCAAGGCGGTTGGGTCGGATCAGGGCGTCCTGACATCGTATGAGTGGTAATTCTTTGGCATTTATCTCTTGAGTCGTTTTCATGACATCAAATATTGTCCCAAGCGCTCGCATAAGCGCCATGCGCTCATCGCGTCCGCGCAAGTGATGCGCCAGTAAAATTGCGCTCAAACTGTCTCCACCTCCATGCGGGACTTTGTCAAAACGGGGGTGTGAACATATTAGATTTGCGGTTTTTGAGGACCAGACCGCCCCAATCTTATCGCCATCCGGAACGGATGTAATCAGGGCTTTTCCAAAAGGCTCGATAGCACGTCTAATCGCATCGGGTGTTTCGAGGAGCTTATCGGTCAACCAAGAAAGTTCCCAGAGATTAGGCGTGATACAATCGGCGAGAGGCACAAGTTTGTCTCGAATCGCCTTCGCACGATCTTCTGATATATAGAGCTTGCCATGATCACCCATGACGGGATCGACCCATATGTCTATATCTGATTGTCGCGACTTTATATATGCGATAATGTCTGCACAAAGATCGATATGGCCAATTTCCCCCATATACCCGGTCAAAACGGCATCAAAGTTCAAATTTTGCTTCTCAATCGCCGACCACATATCTTGTAAGTGTTTTGTAGGAACGGCGCCTCCGCCTGGTTCTCCCCATCCTGGATGACGTCCCATAAGGGTTGTTGGCAAGGTTATGGTCTCAATGCCTAATCGTTGCAGACAGAACCCCGCCGCAGAGGCGCCAACACGAGAGCTGGCCACAGTAGAACTGATCAACAAAACTTTTGGCATATGCATGGTCACGGCTTTGCTTTGGCGATACAGATGTCATCTGGCAACCCGCAATATAGGTGATCTCATATGCTAACTATCTGGCATAATCCGCGATGTTCAAAATCACGGCAGACATTGGCCCTCATAGAAGCCTCTAATTTACCATTTACGATAAGGCGATATCTGGAAGATCATCCTAATCAGGATGAGATTGGCTCAATAATCGCTCAAATCGGTCTCTCAGACCCGAAAATGATGATGCGAAAAGGTGAAACGCGTTTTAAAGAGCTTGGATTGAAGGCTGTAAGCGACGTGGGGGCTCTCGTTCAGGCCATGGCAGAAAATCCAATATTGATCGAGCGTCCCATCGTTACAAATGGCTCAAAAGCGATTATCGGTCGCCCGCCTGAGGCAATCAAACCGCTTTTGCAATAAAAATGCATTGAAAACCCGCCGCCTAAACGCCTTGTTAAGGTAAATCATTCACACATCCATTAACCATAAGGGGACGATTCTGTCCCAAACCCTAATGCCAGGGCTTTGTTTTTGGGGAATGAAATGCGTTTTGTTACTGTTGCGACAACCACTGCACTTTCAGCTGTGCTATTGTCAGGTTGTTCATTTATTTCAGGAAATTCGGGACAGTTTAAGAATCCTTTTGCGAAAAAAACCAATGCGCAATCCGGCCATTACGGCGCGCAAAATGTGGCGAAACGCTGTCAGATTTTCTCACCCCGGCAACCTATTCCGCGCGGATGTCGTCCAGAACAGGTTACATTAGCAACAGCGCCTCAAGGTCAATTTGGACCCGCATCGCAATATCATCCCTCTGGTTTTCCGCAGCAACCTCAATTTGGTCAACCCCAATATACAAGCGGAGCTTATGGCGCCGCTATTGATCAGGCACCATATGTCGGGGCTCACCAAAAATCAGGCCCAAAGGTAAGAAAACCTAAACTCAGAGGCTCGCTATCATTGGGCGTCGAGAAGAGTTTTTCAGGAAGTTTGCTGGATTATGACGTCAGAGACGATCTTAGCCCCGTAAGTGGTTATAATCCGCAGGCCTTTAATGAAGGTTTCGTCGAAGGATCTCCTGCATCGGGTCAGGTAACGCAATCGATCTTTACCGCAAATGATCTAGGCGCCACTGATCCGTTTGCTCCAAATAGTTTCGAATCTTCTTCGCAACCCACCATTTCATTTGATGATGTTTGGTCTACGCCAGCCAGTCTCAGGGCCGGTGTTGAATATATTGCGGGTAAGAACACAACAATTTTTGCAAATGCAGGATATACGCATGCAGAAGGGAAGTCTGGCGACGCTGCGACTGTAACAGCGACACTATATAGGGTCGATTCCGTACAGAACTTTACCGAAGAGCTAGACGCCATGGGAGAGGTAATCCCAAACTCTTTCGTAGCTGATGGACTGCCGATAGCAAATGTTCAATTTATTCCAAATCAAGAAATTGCTCGATTTAGCTATGATTTCTCTGATTTGCGTCAATATGATCTCGAAATCGGTGCTAGACAATATTTGAAACCCTTGTCTGGGGCTACGAATGGGCAAACTGTTACGCCGTTTCTTGGCGCATCAATCGGCGCGTCTCGCGTCAATGCTGTTGATGTATCAGTGGGTCAAACTCAGGCCTTTTATCAACAAACCTTTGAAGGCGCGACTGAGGGCAACTTTTATACCGTTCCAACGGCAGTCAATCAGACCCGGCTTTATGATGCGCAGTGGATTCCGCAGGGGCAGCTTAATGTTGGCGCCGAGTGGCAGCTTACACCAGGCTTTGCATTGGCCGCTGAGACGGGCGTGAAACTTCAAGGGGCGCGAGAATATGCAGATTTCACAAATGCCGCAGGTGAGACAATTTCCGGTGCATCGGGTGATACAAATATCTCAATCCCGTTCACCTTACGAGGTTCAGTCAATTTTTAGGAGAAATAAGGGTAAACCCGTCAAATAATTGAATTTGTTAAGGTTTTGTTTCCGATTTGGGAACCCTTTTTTAAACATAATCTGTTTCAAGTGGGGACAGAAAACAGCTTCGAAGAGAAGGAGGCCGAGATGCGGTTAGCAGCTTGCGCATTATCAGCGATATTATTGTCAGGATGTTCCTGGCTTGGAACAGGTGGGAACCATGGTCAATTTGGCTATGGGGCTGGAGCAGGCGCTTACGGCGTAAATTGTGCGCCAGGCCAAGGGTTCTCGCAAGGATATACTCAAGGTTACCAGACCCAAGGATATCAAGCTTATGACCCATCATGCTCCGGCTATGGTGTTAGTCAAGCTGCATATGGTGGAGCCGGTGCTTATGGCCAAGCTGGATTTGGCGGTGCAGGTGCTTACGGTCAAAACCCATATGGCGCTGGCGTAGCAGGTTATGGACCTGCGGGTGGTGCTGGATTTGGTCAAGCTGGATTTGGTCAAGGCGGATTTGGCCAGGCTGGATTTGGCCAAGCTGGGTTTGGCCAAGGCGGAGTTGGCCAGGCAGGATTTGGACCAGGTGGATTTGGTCAAGCAGGATTTGGTCAAGCAGGATTTGGCCCGGGTGGTTTTGGCGTAACACCAGGCTTAGCGGCTCAAGGTATTGGCGGCGGTTTCCAAGGGGGACAGGTCTTTACATCAGGTGCAACGACTCTTGGCGCAGGTGCTCCATTTGGGTCAGCCTTCGGACAGAATGTCGTCGGCGGTCAGTTCGCAAACGGTCAATTTGTTGATGGCCAGCTCGTGCAAAATGTTCAAGGTGCTCCAATTTATGTACCACAACCTGTTGGTGTTCCGTTTTTCACAAATGTAGGTGGCTTCCAGGGTACACAATTCCGCGGCGGCTCAGCTCTCCCATTTGGATTTGAAGTCTTTGGAGGACAAGAATTTGACATTGGCGGCGACGGGCTTTCTGGACGAGAGCGCAGCCCATCAGATCCTGGTGTAGGTGGTGCCCCAAGTACAGGCGTTGCAGGTGCATTTGACGACGTTTCATTTAATGACGCATTCTCAGACGGATATACAATCGGCGGTGCGGTCACATATGATGTCTCTCGCAATACAACATTAATAGCCTCAGGGGCGTATACAGGGAAAAATGGACGGACAGTGGATACAGGATCCTTTATTCCTGGAACATTTGCCGACCCATTAAATCCAACTCTTGCCGACTTTACACCTGGTGTAGGTGAGGTTGATCGCGACCTGACAGGTACATTCTCCGATTTGGATCAATATACAATTGAGCTTGGTGCCAGACAGTATTTTGGAAATGGTCTAGGAATTCGCCCATATGTAGGCGCTCAAGGTGGTTTCGCTTATAATAATGACGTCACGCTCACCCAGAACTTTGTTGATGATGGAACAGTCTTCTCTGGACCAACTAATTTCATTGAGAGTGGTTGGCGCCCGACAGCAGCTGGTCTTGTCGGTGTTGAAGCGGCCATCGGTAATCGTGCTGCAGTCGGTGTTGAAACAGGTCTGCGCTGGCGCGACGGTTTAAGAGGAGATCAAATCATTAATGATGATCGCTTCTCTATTCCACTTAGTCTAAGAGGACGCGTGTCCTTCTAAACCGAAAATTAACCATAGAATCAGAAAGCCCGGCGATTTCGTCGGGCTTTTTACGTTTATTATTCCTTGTCCCTTATTAAGCCCATTCAATTTTGGGCTGGCCTAATGATTGCAAAGTCTGGGTCACTAACACCGGATCCTATTGGCGATTGTGCCAATCCGGAACAGATAAGGGTGATACCATGCGTATTCTCATGCTCGGCGCTGCCGCCATTGCACTGTCAGGATGTTCTTTCCTTGGTCTCGGGGAAAAAAACATAGATCAGACTCAATATAACCCGCAAACGGGCTATTATGGTCAGCAAGCCACTCAACAAGCGCAGAACAAAGCGTGTCACTCAGGCAATTGCCTTGCACGTTGGAATGTAGAAGGCGGAATTGGTGCCTCTTTCCCAGCGGGGCAGAACATCATAACGGCAAGCCGCACGAATAATGTACCAGGGTTTGATGTTAACTCACAGTCATTCGGCGATGTTTATGACACAGGTGTGCGGGCTGAATTAGGCGGGTCATATGCCTTAGCCCCGAATACCAAAATCACGGCTTTTGGTCACTATGAGCACGCTGACGGTGGTGATATTGTCGATTTTGGCACAGCTAATGGTCTGGTCACGAGCGCATCTGTTAGCGATTATGAAGCCTGGGGTGGTGAAATCGGTCTTCGTCAATATTTCAAACCGACGAATGGATATATTGTCAAAAGCGTTAGACCATATGTTGAAGGTCGTGTTGGCGTTTCACGCGTGAACGATATTCAATTTGAAAATGTTACAATTGATGGAGCGCCGCGCGCCGCAGGTACAACGATTGGGTTATATGAAAATAGCTGGGTTCCAACAGCCGCAGGTCTCGTTGGGATTGAAACTCCGGTTGCCCGATACACAACAGTCGGTATCGAGTCTGGACTTCGTTACCAAGGTGGATTGGAGTCTGATCTTGAGACATTTGGACCAGGTTCAAATTTCGGCGGTTTAAACAATAACCGTGGACGTTGGTCTGTTCCCCTTACAATCCGCGGACGTTACCGCTTCTAATCAAATTCCATGAAAATGGGCTGATCAACGCCTGTCGAACTATCCTGTTTCAGGACCAGTTTGGCAGGCGTTTTTCGTTTTTAGACGTTCTAATATTCTATTCTTCTCGCAAAATACGATTTCGTTCCGAGAAAATGAAACGATCAATTCTGTCTTCTAAAATATCCAGAGGAATGCCACCATTTTCCAAAACGGCATCATGGAACCGTCTGATATCAAAATCCTGACCAAGCGATGTCTTGGCCTTATCACGTAATTCAAGAATTTTTATTTCTCCGATTTTGTAAGCAAGCGCCTGTCCTGGCCAACTTATATATCGTTCAACTTCGGTTTTAATATTGTGTGGTGCCAAAGCTGAATTTTCCAAAAAGCAATTCTCGGCTTGATCACGTGTCCAGCCCTTCCAATGCAGCCCGGTATCGACAACGAGCCGACAAGCTCTCCACATTTCATAGGACAGTTGCCCGAACCGCTCATAAGGTGTTTTGTAAATTCCCATTTCACCGGCTAATTTCTCAGCATAGAGACCCCAGCCTTCGCCAAAAGCATTTGGATATAAGCTTTGCCGAAATTTTGGAAGATTTTGTAATTCTTGCGCAATCGCAATCTGCATATGATGGCCTGGGACGCCTTCATGTGCTGTAAGGGCCGGGAGGTTATAAAGCGGTCTATTGGGGAGGTTGTAGGTATTGACGACATAATTGCCGGCTTGCCCGCGTTCTGGATTGCCGCTGAAATAACGGCCAGTTGTATAGGTTTTCTCGACTTCTTTTGGAACGGGGATAACCCCATATGATAGGCGTGGAAGGGTTGCAAAATATAGCGGCATTTTCCCATCAATTTGTTTAGCAAGATAGCTCGCATGCATCAGCAATTCTTCGCGTGTCTTGGCGTAAAATTGTGGATCTGTTCGCAAAAAGCTCAGGAACTCCGCGAAACTACCCTCAAACTCCAATTCTTGGATAATCCCATCCATCTCAGATCGAATACGCGCGACCTCACGCAATCCAAGATCGTGGACTTCGTCGGGCGTAAGATCCAGAGTTGTAAAATACCTCGTCAGCGCTCGATAATATTCACGTTCCATTTCACTATTGCCAAGACCGGCTGTCTGGCGAGCGGCTGTCGAATATTCGTCTTTCATAAATTTTGAAAGATCGCGATAGGCGGGCAGAACGGCTGAATTCATCGCAGCTTCACCTAGGGCTCGCAACCGGTCTTGATCCTCACTTGAAACCGTATCGGGAAAGGACGTGAAAGGTTTATAAAGCGGATGAGTATTAACTGGCGTATTCGCCATTGTCTCTATCATCTCTTCAATAGCGGGGAGGATAATTGAACTTGCCGTAAACCCATCGCGAATACCGCGCCGCATATTATCTTGAGCATTTCCAAAAAAACGAGGCAGGCGCGTTAAACGAGCCGCATAAGCTTCGTAATCATCAATCGTCTTGAAGTCCGTTTGTCGTACCATGAAGTTGAGTTGATTGAAAAACCCGCTATCATTTCTGAAAGGAATGCGCGCTTCGTCAAAAGGGGTAAGCCGTTGGCGTTGTTTAAGTACAAAGCCCAAAAGGTCGTAATTAAGGCGCTCTGTCTCATTCATGGGTTGCGCCGATAAGGCGGCATGACGGGCCAGGAAATTCGTTTGGCGTAGATTTGAGGCATTCAGGGCCTCAAATGAATTATCCGGTAATAGACGTTGAGCTTCTCGGTCACCTTCTTGACCCCGCCGAAAAATATTAAACTCTAATTCGGCGGCCTCGAAATCCTCGATCAGTAAATTCAACGTATCTGTTTTAGCACAAACAGCTTGACCATCCAGCTCAATGATCTCGCCCGCTGGGCATAACGGCATAGATTGAATATCACTGTCTTGCGCCACGACCGTCGCAGTCGAACACAACCAGCTTGCTAAGCCAAGCCAAGGTGCGATCCAAAGAATCCGTTTCATGATGCCGCCTTTTCCATGGCTTTCGCAAGCTTGACATCTTTTTCAGTCACGCCCCCAGCATCATGCGTTGTTAGGGTGATATCTATCCGATTATAGACATTAAACCATTCCGGATGATGGTCCATTTTATCGGCAATGATAGCGATTTGGGTCATGAAGCCAAAGGCTTGCGCAAAATCTTCAAACCTAAAAACCTTTGTGATGAAGTCATCGCCACCTGTCCATCCGGCCAGATCTTCGGCGACAATTTTGGGATCAAGAATTTCCATGTGCAAAACCCAATGAAAATGAACAGAACCTGTCTAAGGTCAATTTTGGCCACATTAGGACCATTAGAATAGCTTCTTTGCCACAATCCCGCCACATTTACACCTGTTTAATCATCACATGTTCGGTATTGGGACAGAGTGTGTGGGGGCAAAATCTCAGAATGACCAAGTTTTGGCCATCACAACTCTGCATCGCCATGTCTATAAGCGAGAATATGACCCGTATAATTCAAGTTCTTGCCATCATAGCGACCCTTATCGTTATCAGTCTCAGTCTCCAACCCAGCCTTCCGAGTGGGAGCGTTCCAAATGCCGACAAGATCATGCATTTACTGGCTTATGCGGTCCTCGCAGCCCTTACACGGTTAGGCTGGCGTCGGATTTGGGGGGGCTGGATTGTCATAGGGTTCATTGGTTTGGGCGTTGGGCTAGAGATTGGTCAACATCTCATGGCGCTAGGTCGAACGGCGTCATTCGCCGACGCCATAGCCAATTCAGTGGGCGCGGTCCTCGCTGTCACCCTTTATCATATCTATCATCGTCGCAAACGAAGCTGATCAGGAGTTTACAATGCACAAATTAAGTAGTGTTCTCGTTTTAATCCTAACAGGGGCATCAGTTCCCGCTTATGCGGGCGGGCCGTCTTTTCCTGAAGCCCTTCCGCCCGTCGCAAACCCAGGCGAATGCTATGGGCAGGTTAGAATTCCAGCACAATATTCCACGGGGTCTGTAACCGTTATATCCCAAGACGCGCATGCGAGATTAGAAGTCACAGAACCGCAATTAGCGACACGCGAAGAAAGTGTTTTGACGAAAGAAGCCAGTATTCGTTATGAAGTGCGTCAACCGCGTTACCGGACGGTTACAGATAGAATTCTCACCCGACCTGCCTATGACAAGCTCTCAGTTTCACCGCCGCAATTCTCGACTGTGACGGAACAATTGCAGACCAGTGCGCCCCATTTGGTTTGGAAGCGCGGAAATCCAGCAGAGTTGCAACGTCAAGGCTATATTATTCATTCGACTGCGGATGGTCGGTTGGTGGATCGGTCATCTCACCAAGGCGGCACACATGGTTCCATTCAACAGGGTGGCGACATATGTGGAGCAAACTGCGAAATTTGGTGCCTGGTTGAGGAGCCAGGTACATCTGTAACCACCACACGTCGCGTTATGACACATCCATCACGCGTGATGCGAACACCAGTAGCTGCGCAATACCAAACCCTTACAAAACAAGTCGTCGACGATCCGGGTGGGGTGCGCGAAATTCCTATCCCAGCCCAATATAGTACGGTTACCGTCCAAGATCTAATTCGTCCGGCAGAGGCCTATGAGGTTAATGTTCCGGCTGAATATGGTCAGGTTCAAACCAAGGCCCTAGTTTCTCCTGAACGGTATGAATGGCGCCGTGTCCTCTGCCAGCCCGGAACGGGCTCGATCGGGACAGTTTCTCATGGCGGTACATATAGTGGAGCTGGGCAAACGCATTATGACGCTTCGACATCTTATGGCTCTTCTTCTCAAGGCTATTCCACGCAAAGTCATTCGAGCGGGAGTTATCCATCTCATGGGACGTCCGCGCAGCAGGCGCCGTCCTATGGATCCTCGACAAATTATGGTGTTCAAAGTGGAAATGATGGCCAACGCCGTCATGGTCCGCATCGCAGGCGAACCTGGTAGAGTGTGAAACACTTTAAACCTGATAACCGGATCAAATTTTGATCCGGTTTTTTTAATGTCCAGAATTTAGCTTTCCTGGAGCGCGTCTGCTACACCTGACAAGGCGGCAGCAAAAACAGGTGCGCTGAAATTTTCCAGATCTTCGATACGTTCACCAATCCCGATATGATGGATCGGCAATTTATATTTATCGGATAAGGCGACAAGCACGCCACCTTTGGCTGTGCCGTCCAGCTTGGTCATAATCAGGCCTGTAATGTCAGCCGTGTCTTTAAAGGCCTCAGCTTGTACAAGTGCGTTTTGACCAACTGTGGCATCTAGGACCAAAATTGAATGATGCGGTGCTGTCTCATCTTGTTTTTTGATAACCCGAATGATCTTGGATAATTCATCCATAAGTTCGGTACGGTTTTGTAAACGACCCGCCGTATCGATCATCAAAATATCATAATCTTCTTCTTTGGCTCGTTTCATCGCGTCAAAAACAAGGCCAGCCGCATCGGCATTTTGCTTGGCGCTCATGACGGGCGCATCCGCACGCTCACCCCAAATGGTAAGTTGTTCAACAGCGGCTGCCCTAAATGTATCGCCTGCGGCAATTAGAATTTTCTTACCTTGATCCCGATATTGTTTGGCGATTTTTCCTAAGGTCGTGGTTTTTCCAGACCCATTTACGCCGACGAATAACATGATTTGTGGTTTCGCCATACCAAAGACGATTGGGCGTTCAAGCGGCGTCAATATTTCGGAAATGACATCCGCCAAGGCGATTTTGACTTCCAGATCCGTAACCTGTTTCGCAAATTTTTCTGCACGAAGCCTGTCTGTGACCTTAGACGCAACGCCATAGCCAAGATCAGACATAACAAGGATATCTTCGAGCTCTTCAATGGCCTCTTCATCCAAAGTTCTTTTCGTAAAGGCCGCCCCCATTTGTTCGGACATGCGTGAGGTCGATTTTCGAAGCCCTTTTGTAATCCGGTTAAAGAAACCGCCTTCTGCCATAGGTTCCGGCTCTTCTTTAAGCGCGGGTAAGCCAGCCTCTTCACGTTTTTTCGTACGCTCAATTTTCGCAGCCTCTGCAGCTTCGCGTTCAGCGATCTCTCGGGTTGCTTGTTCTTCCGCGATACGGGCCCGGCGATCCGCTTCTTCAGCTTCACGTTTAAGGCGATCGGCTTCTGCTTGCGCGGCCGCTGCGCGCTCGGCCTCAAGACGCTCAGTTTCTAAGCGTTCTGCTTCCACACGTTCGGCTTCAACTCGCGCCTCTTCTTCGGCCTTCCGCTTGGCTTCTTCTTCCAGGCGTTCGGCTTCTCTGGCTTTGGCGTCTTCGGCTTGTTTGGCTTTTAGGGCGGCGGCTTCCGCCTCTGATTTTGCTTTTGCAAGCGCCGCTTTTTCTTCGGCCTTAATACGCGCGGCTTCTTTGGCTTCCGCCTCGCGCCGCGCTTTTTCTTCGGCCTCTCTTTTGGATTTAGCTTCGGCTTCGCGGCGTTCTGCTTCGGCTTTACGTGCGACCTCTTCTTCGGCGCGAAGACGGGCGTCTTCTTCCGCCTTTGCTTTGGCTTCCTCGGCCTGTTTTTTCTTCAGGGCTTTTTCTTCTGCGAGCTGTTTGGCCCGTGCGACATCACGCGCTGCTTGAATCTCAGCGAGGCGTTTTTCTTCCGCTTCGCGTTCGGCAATCTCTTCTTCTGAGAGACCTTGCGCCGCTTCGTCCTGTTTTCGCGCAGAGGCGAGGGCGGCAGCATTAATTGCAGCCATACGGGCGGCCATTTTTTCATCAACACGTTGTTGAGCCGCCGCTTTCGCAGCCGCTTCTTCAGCGAGTTTTTCTTCTTTGGACTTAAAGCCTAGCCGGCTTAAAAACCCTTTTTTTTTCTTTTTTTCAGCCAATGATCCGTCCCATCAGATAGTCTGCATTTGCGTCGGTAATCTTTACCCGTGCCAAGCTAGCTGCACTGGCGGGATTGTCCACCTTTATACGTGAAAAATCCGGGAGACGCCCAAAACCTGTTTCTTCGAATAGGGCGGTATCTTCTGATCCTATACGTGTTTTGAGATGTTGATCTTTTTCGCTCTCGCCAGCGTCTCTTAAGGCCTTGGCACGTGCTTTTACGATAGTACCGTCAACGGGCGGAATTTTCGCGGCGGGCGTACCAATACGGGCCGAAAAGGGAAAAACGTGAAGCCAGGGAATATGAATTTCAGAAATAATCGTCAGAGAGTTTTTGAACATGTCGTCTGTTTCCGTCGGGAAACCAGCGATGATATCCGCGCCAAATGTAAAATCCGGACGTGCCGTTTTCAGGCGCTGACACAGATCAATGGCATCTTGTCTTGTATGGCGACGTTTCATGCGTTTCAAAATCATATCATCTCCTGACTGCAATGAGAGGTGAAGATATGGGCTCATGCGCGGCACAGATGTGAGCATTTCAAATAAGACCTCATCGACTTCCGCAGGGTCTATTGATGACAGCCTTAAGCGTTTTAACTCAGGGACGAGTTTTAAAATCCGCCTGATCAAATCACCTAAGGGCGGTGTGCCAGGCAGGTCACTTCCCCAACTGGACAGATCAACACCCGTTAGGACAACCTCGTTATAGCCCTGTCCAACAAGCGACTTTATAGATCCAACAATTTCGCCGGCTGGAACGCTGCGAGAATTTCCGCGGCCATAGGGAATGATACAAAAGGTACAGCGGTGATCACAACCATTTTGAACCTGTAAAAAGGCCCGGCTTCGGCTCTGAGATTTAAAAGATGGGGTATTTTCGCTGCCCATAAATTGCGGGGCGGTTTCTCGCACGCTCATAATATCATTAACGCGTATACGCTCGCTTGGCGCATCAGGCCCAAAGCTCATCGGGTTCATTTTCTCATGATTGCCAAGGACCTGATCTACCTCTGCCATATTGGCAAACATGGTTGGATCAATCTGAGCTGCACAGCCCGTGACAATGATCTTGGCTTTCGGGTTTTCGCGGGCCGCTTTTCTAACTTGCCGGCGCGACTCGGCCACCGCATCATTGGTGACGGCACATGTATTGATTATCACAGCTGCGCCTTCACCGGCATCACGCGCATTTGCGGCGATCACATCAGATTCGTAAGCGTTTAAACGACATCCCAAGGTCACGACTTTCGCCTGAGCGTTGCGTGTCGCGTTTTGCTGATCTTCATCTATGTCTATTTTATCCGACATCGGCGTTAAGTGGTAGCAAAGAGGCCGGGGGTCAAGTATAGGCATCAGAGATGAGACGGCTGATTAAAGCGATACTTCCTCTGCAAGCTAGGGTTGCCATAAAGCGATTTGGCTATGGTCTTCATGATTTGATTGACCCGATAAAGGATCAGCGCATACCGCCGCGCCGAGATACGTTTATCGGTGGCGGGGACTTTGCGACCGTTGGTGATAGTTTTCGAGACACGCTATTAAGGCATGGACTTACGGACATTACGAAGGTTTTGGATGTCGGATGCGGGCAGGGCCGAATGGCTCGACCTTTGATCGAAATTTTGAAATGGGGCAATTATTCGGGCTTTGATATTGATCGCTCCGGCATTGAATGGTGCCAAGAAAAATATGCAGACATACACAATTTCAAGTTTGAGCATGCGGATGTTTTTAATGCGCGCTACAATGCAGGCGGTCAGGTCCTAGCTAAAGATTATAAATTTCCTTATGAAACGGACCATTTTGATATGGTCT
The DNA here is from genome assembly GCA_964425355.1 of uncultured Algimonas sp. Classification (GTDB taxonomy): domain Bacteria; phylum Pseudomonadota; class Alphaproteobacteria; order Caulobacterales; family Maricaulaceae; genus Litorimonas. Next base: position 21,133 of record CAYRMO010000002.1, read on the forward strand.
TTTTGACCTCGGTCTTCACCCATATGTTTGGCGAAGACATTGAAAATTACCTATCCGAAATTGCGCGCGTTTTAAAGCCGGGCGGTAAGGCACTTATCACATGGTTTTTGTGGGATGATCAGGTCAAATCAAATCCTATCCTTGATTTTTATCATCCTATTGATGAAATAAGCCGCACGACACTTCCCGAAAACCCTGAAGCCGCCCTTGCCTTTGAACGGAAGTGGGTGGAAGTGCTTTACCATGACCTGAATTTGGAACTTGAGTCCGTTGAGTTCGGAGGGTGGCGTGAAGGCGTCACGGATGGTTCAATCCAAGACTTAATTATCGCAAAAAAGATGGACAAGTACTTAGTACATTAAACCAAAACCAGTTCTAAAATTTTTTACTCTAAAATGACATGGGATCTGACAACCATGAGCTAAGATCGACATCTAATTTCTTTGATAGCTCTAATATCCCAGGCTCATAAAACTCCGATAGGAATTTTAGGCTTTTCAGACTTGGCTTTGCATATTTTTTCTTGGGACGTATTAAACTTAATTGTCCAGGATTTGATTTATACCCATCTAGGATAAAGCGCCCACATGATATCAACGTAAGTGGCTCGGACGCAAACATATTGGCCGAGAGGAGAAATTGAATATTATTTGGGTCAAACAAGGTTTCCAGGCGCTGGATTTGTTCCAAATACTGACCGCGGCTAACGAGTCCTTTGGTTCGATCATGTTCTGCCTGGAATCCTATCGCAGGATCGTTATAAATTTCGACGGCGCTTTTAATACTCTGCATGAAATTTCTATGCTCTAACTTGCTATCATATCGCATTTTCCAATGCGAATAGCAGCGAGAAATTGGATTGCGGAGGCAAATTATCCATTTCATTGATGGATTATAGTCGTGAATTCGTTTGGCGACTTTTTCTTGATAAAAATAGGCTGGAGAGGCATCAATCCTAATTTTCCCAGCCGTATTTTTGGGAAAAAAGGGCTTGTATTTATCATTTATATATTTCTGATTTGGAGGCGCTTTAAAAAAATCGTCCTTCAGGAAGATTTTGGTTTCTTTGGGTTGGCTCAAACATAATTCCGGAATCTTCTCATCCAAAATGCGGTGTAAGTAAGTTGTCCCACCTTTTTGAACGCCACCAATGACGCAATCAACAGTATTTAACGAGCTTTTAGCCAAAATGGGATCCCTGCGCCAAATTCGTCATGATTGATGGTTTACACCTATCTGACCGCCTTTTTAAACGTATTTGGTTTGGTGTTTCAAGAGGTGCTTATAGAGAAAAGTCTTCGATTTGCAAAAATCAAGAATGTCTGTTATGCAGATGGTGCAATGGGGCGCCTTGCAAAAAATTTTGTATATTTATTCACACTTATATTAGTGACTTTCGCCCCTTATATGAAGGAGGGGTTATGTCCAATGTAGCTGGCAAAGCCTATGGCATGAATGTGATTACGCCAAGTAATCCAAAAATCACATGGATTAATCGGATTTTGTTCATGTTGACCCGATCTATCCCAGCAACATTGAAGGGGCTTTTGGGATTATCCATTATTCATTTCGCAAGATGGGTCATTATTAAAAGAGATGAATGGCCGGATTTGGGTCAAGGTCAAAATAAGATCGACAATGACTATGTCTTGTTCATGTCAAATTTCAATGGAACCTGGGATCAATATATTGATGCGTTCTCTGATGGTATCCCGTCTGGACTGGATCTCTTATGGTATTCCGCGACGAAATATCCGGGTTCAATTCCGATAACGCCTTTCAAGCGCTATATCACATATAATCAAGTGTATACAGATTACTATTACAACGCCACGCCGGGTTCGGCGCAGCGTGATATTAAAAGTGCGATGTCGGTTTACAATGTCATTAAAAATTTGAAACAGGCACACGCCTCGCAAACACCGGAGGAATTTCAGAAAACTTATCACACCGCATTACAGTCCATTCAAGGCTGTTTTGGAGAGCCTGGTTATGGGCCAATCGCAAGCCTTGATACCGAGATTGCAGATAGGAACCGGGAGTTGTTTGTCAAACGTGCGGACAGAGCGGTTTTCGAGCGCGCCAAACAAGAAAGAATTGCTGACGATTATAGAGCTAAAAGAAAGGCGGGTTCCTAATGCCAAATTTCGATACGGGTCATTATTTCCTGACGCTCTTAGTTCCAATCAAAAACGGGACAATGATTGATGATCAAGGTCAAAAACTATCGCACGCAGATCGAGTCCGCGCATTGCTCGCACTTTTGCCTACTGCTTTGCAGTCTCCTGCGACTGAAAAAATCGGGCTAAACTCTCCGTTTGCGCGAAATCTACAAACCCATTTCTGTCGGATGTTTGTCTTGGACAATATGGTCTATAATGGTCGCACCCAAACCAATGGCATTGTCGGACGTGTCGAAAATATAGATCTTTTAACGCTGGGACATGTCGATACATTGTCGACACCTTATCTTGCGATCGGGATTGATTTTGATGCCGTTATGAATGTCGGTGATCCCTTGCCAACTGATTTAACACGAGCCCAACAAGACGCTATTCGAGATGAATATGTTCGGTCTATCTGGGCAGAAATGGGAATTGGATTGCGTCAAATTTTTTCAAATTGCGTTGGTTTTGAATCCGTTGAAACAAGTGAAGATTTTGTCAGCTATATTCAACGTACACAGGTTGAAACGACTATGTCATTCAATGACTACTGGGATAAAACCCCAAATCTGCCTAGTCTTTCCCTAAAGATAGTTGCGTTTTGTATCGCTCTTCCATTCCTTTTTCTTCTCTTATCATTGATAAATTTGATTTGTGGAGCCAAAGCGATTTGGCCGCTCAGCTATATCATAACCCTTGCCCCAATTTGGGGCGTCTTGGCGGGCCTATTATTAACCTTGGCAACGCTTTGGTGTGTTTATCGTTATATTTTGGCAAAAGGCATGAAAGCCATGCCGCCTGGACAATATGGTGATCTCCCATCGGTCTTAAAATCCTTATATTTGCAACAAATATTTTCTGATTTTGTCGTAAAGAATCAAAGCTCAAACCCGGCGAATTTATACAATAATTTTGAAAAATTTCTGGATCAAAACAAACCTGAAAACCTCGTTGATCCGACGCAACCACCTGGCGTGATTAGTTCTAAAAAGGGATCTAAAAAAATTAAAAATCGGGTTTTGAGTTAGGGCGCATAAAATGACTGTTAGACTAAATTTAAGTGATATTCAGGGAAATGTAACGCGCGCTTATGGACGCTATAGTTTCCCGTTTGCTCGGTATTTTTTCCTAAATATAAGTGATCCTGTCGCAGGCCGCGCATTTGTCAATGATATCAGAGCACATATTACAACGGCGGAACGCTGGGATGAAACATCCAAACCAGACGTTACATTAAATATCGGATTTACATTCACCGGTCTTTTGGCGCTTGGGTTACCAACCCGAACCTTAAGAAGCCTACCATCCGAATTTATTGAAGGTATGCATGCCAGATCATATATTTTGGGCGATAATGTCGATATTTGGGATCCAATCTGGAAAGAAAACTCTATGACGGGTCCGGATGCGGTCCATGTCTGGATTTCGATGAATGCGGTAGTCGAAAAAGAAGGCACAGATAAGCCGACGTCAAATTTGGAAAAGAAAACAAAATGGCTTCGGGATTTATGTAAAAAACATTCAAATAACGTCCGTATTATCAAAAAAAATGGCAAGTCAGGTAAGGCTGAATATCAGTCCGCCAATGCAGTTTTTAGAACCTTGCCCGGTGGCATAAAAGTTCCATCTCCATTTGAACATTTCGGATTGACAGATGGAATTAGTGACCCGGTTTTTGAGGGTCAGTATAATGATGAAGCCATGAAAAATATGGTCATTGGTCGCGGGAAATGGATGAATAAAAAGGATGGCTGGGTTCCCCTCGCGACCGGTGAATTTATACTTGGTCATCCTGATGAAAGTCAGGAATTACCACCTATCGCAGAACCCCGGACATTAATGCAAAATGGCACATTTATGGTGTTTAGAAAACTCCATGAGAATGTGAAAACATTTGAAGATGTAATTATTCAAGAAGCGAAGACTTATGCAAAACTTATGGGTGTCAAACTTGATGAAGCAATTGAGACCTTAAAGGCCAAGATGGTAGGACGTTGGACGGATGGCGTTCCACTGTCTAGGGTTCCGATATATAATGAATGGCAGAAATTTCGCAAAGATCGCGGCTTTGATCCCACGGATCCGAGTGATTTTCAAAGTGTCAAAGCCGCATTGGTCAAAGAAGCTCAATATCTAAAATCACCCGAGTCTTCGCGGTTTAAATTCGGTGATGACATGCAGGGCATTAAATGTCCTGTTGGATCGCATATAAGGCGCGTGAATACACGAGACTATCTGGATCCAACCAATGACGTCGATGGTGATAATCCAGACGCTACCACGCAGCTCAATAAGCGTCGTCGTGTTTTACGTCGCGGCTTACCTTATGGACCAACCAAATTAGGTGTGGGCGATGATAATACAGAACAAGGGGTTGCCATGATGATGATTTGCGCAAGCCTTGAACGCCAGTTTGAATTTATTCAGCAACAATGGATTCAATATAGTCTCGATTTTCGAGCGGGAAATGATACCTGTCCGCTATTGGGTGGGCATGATCAATTTAAACGCCATTCGATTCCGTCTGATCCTGATACGGGTAAGCCACCTTTCATCATGAGTAAGCTTAAGACGTTTGTCGAAACAAGAGGCGGTGAATATTTCTTTATTCCATCTGTTAACGCGCTCCGTCTCATGGGGATGGGAATTGTTGATCCAACATAGGAGTTCATTGTTTCGTGACCCATCAACTTATAAATTTACCTATCGCCCCACTTAAATTTTGTATTAGAATTTTAGGCGGGATTTGGACGGTTTTTCTTGTCCTTGCCAGTTTGGCCAAGTCGGTATTTGGAAAAGGGAGTTTTAAATTACGCCTGTTGAGTAAACTCGCAGAAACTTCAATGCAACGCCGAATTTTAACAATCCTAAGGACATTTCTGCCTAACCTGTCACTAAAACGAAAACTTGTAAAATCTTATGAGAATGACGGCACTGTTATTGTCACGCGTCGCGATGATGTCATAGACGTTCTATCCCGCGATTCAGATTTTGCCGTGGTTTATGGCCCTCGCATGCGTAAGCTAACGGATGGCGAAAATTTCTTTCTCGGCATGCAACCGGGCTGGGATTATACCCGCGATACATCCTCCATGCGTCTTGCCGCTCGAATGAGTGATGTCAAAGACATTGTCCTACCTAGAGCGCAAGAAAATGCTGAAAAAATCGTCTCTGGGGCAAATGGTCGGTTGGATATTCCCGCGCAGCTTAGCCAACATATTCCCTGGGATATGACCGATCACTATTTTGGTGTTGGGGGTCCATCAGAAACAGATATGCAAGCCTGGACCACAACTCTATTCTGGTATCTTTTTTCTGATCTCGGCGCCGATCCTGAATTAGACAAAAAGGCTATGACGCAAGCAAAAGCCCTGCGGAACTATCTCGATAAAGCGGTTTCAACTCGTAAAGCAAAAGCCAAAAAACGGGATGATATTTTAAGTCGATGTTTGGATTTACAAACAGCCGACACACCCGGAATGTCAGATGAAGGTATTCGAAATAACCTCCTTGGTCTTTTAATAGGCACAATACCAACCATTTCAAAAGCGTCTTGCCTGGCCCTTGATGAATTATTGCGGCGTCCAGACGAACTTGCAAAAGCCCAGATTGCAGCACGCGCCGATAATGACGAACTCATGGCGAATTATATTTGGGAAGCCTTACGGTTTAATCCACATAATCCTGTCATTTACCGACGCGCGACACGCGACACGGTGATTGCGCCTTCGACCTTGCGCGGATTGAAAGTCAAAAAAGGTCAGATAGTCTTTGCAGCTAATTTCTCGGCTATGTTTGATGCTCGAAAAATTCCCGCACCTATGCAGTTCCGGTCAGATCGAACTTGGGAAACCTATATTCATTGGGGGTATGGCATGCATCGATGTTTTGGTGACGCGATCAATAAAGCGATCATTCCCGCAATATTAAAGCCTATATTAAAGCAAAATAATCTTCGCCGCGCCAATGGTGAAACAGGGGAAATAGATACAGGTGGAACGCCTTTCCCGCAGCATTTTGTCGTGGTATTTGACACCTAGCGCGCGTAAAATGTGTTTAAGTGAAGATTAAACCGTGCCCTCACTCTCCAGCTCAACAGGGCCCGTCATGACCACGTGACCATCGCTTTCGCGCCAATGGATATGTAGCGTGCCGCCATCGACCTCGACTGTAACATCACGACCTGTGCGTTTTTGACGATGGGCGGCAACAACGGCGGCGCAGGCGCCGGTCCCGCAGGCGAGGGTCATACCGACGCCGCGTTCCCAGACTTTCAATCGAATATGGTCATCCGCTTCGACCTTGGCAAACCCGACATTGGCTTGTTCTGGAAAGAGGGGATGAAACTCAATCATTGGGCCTGCAAGTTCGGGTTTGATCGTCTCAAAGTCTTCAACAAAAAAGACACAATGCGGATTGCCCATACTGACCGCGCCTGGATTTGAGAGGACCGGATTATCAATCGGGCCAAGTTTTACATCAATATGATGGGTGTGCATGGCTTCTTCGAGCGGGATTTGCGTCCAGTCGAGCTTGGGTTCACCCATATCAACGGAAATTTCAAACTCACCTGCGCGCGTACAATAAAGCAAACCATCATTAGTTTCGACGACGCATTTATCCGTGTCAGCCTCGCGCATGTGAAACCAGGCGGTTGTTCGTGTGGCATTGCCGCAAGCGTCAACCTCAAAGCCTTTGCGGTTCCGGATCTCCATAAAAATATCAGCGTCAGGCGATTTTGGCGCACGCAAAATGACGATTTGGTCTGCGCCTTTGTCTCCCATGACTGCGCCGCCAGGGCGCGCGATCTCAATGGTCTGATCATCGGACAGGCGAAAATCTGGTGTGTTACGCGCATCAAACACACCAAAACGATTGCCGGCTCCATTCATAATCAGAAACTTCATAGAGCTCATATAAGCGCCTTGAGCGTGGGTGCAAGCTCATCAAAGAGGGTTTGGTGGACTGAAAATTGATTGGACTGCTTGCGCGTCATTTCGCTCTCATCATCACCGGACCCCAATCGTGCCATTGCAAACGTAATATTGGTTCCGGGAACAATAAATAATCCAGTATGCGCGCCATAAGCCCAACCTAAATGCCCTATGAGCGGCACGCCTTTGACGGGTGAGATATCAGCCGAATAAATATAGCTCCCAGGACCAAAGCTGAGAAAATGCAGATCTTCATCATCTCCATTACGGCCTTGGAAGGCCCAAAGTGGTTGGTGGAATAAAGGGCGATTATGCAATAATTGACCCAGCTTTATAAGGTCGGCTAGGCTCATCCGCATACCGCCTTGCGGCGAAAAAAGCGTTCCATTTTTTCCAAACTCATAATCTGTCAAATCAGTTTTATCCCGTCCTAAATATAAGGCGCCAGACTCCGGTATTGCTTTTGAAGAATCTATTGTTGGCTGCCAGCTATCATTCTTCCGTCGATAAAGGGCTGCAGCAGCTTGACGCTTGTTTTTTGAGACGCCGGACCAATTCAGTCCGATATCCAAACCATGAACGTGGCACCAATTCGATATAATATGATCAAAACGACGTTCCAATTTATGTTCAACGACAGTTGCTATCAGGCCGTAATTTAAATTAGCATACCGAAAATACGTGCCGGGCGCGTGCGTAAAATCTTCTTTAGAAAATAAGTCGCGTATATTTTGAGTTGCATCTGCCCAATAGATATCAGGATCGCGTAAACCTGATTGGTGAGATAAAAGATGTGCTAGGGTGAGATTTTGAGGCGTCTGCTTGATCGTTGAACCGATTGTTTCATGTAAGTCGAGCAAGCCTGTCTCAGCGAGATCATGAATAACCATTGCGACGACGAGTTTTGTAATGGATGCAATCCGGAATGGATCATTCAAGGTGAAGGCTCGCTTTTGCGAAATATCTGCCATGCCGGAGACGTCGTATTTTATGCGATCATTCCCATTCTGCAGGACCCAGCCACGTCCCGGAAATTCAGACTTATTTTCCTTACAGCCAGACAAAGCGAGCAATGCGCTCGTCCCAATAATCATATTTCGTCGATCTATCATGCCAATAGCATAAGATGGCTTGCTCTAGCGCGCAAATTTCGCTTTATTTTCCCAGAGAAAAGACTGAGAAAAGACTGAGAAAAAACACTTAGAGAAATAGAGGAGAGAAAAATGCATATTCTAAAATCTTCAAAATTTGCGTTATTGCTTGGAGCGTCGACTGTTTTTATGGCCTGTTCCGGTGAGAAAACTGAATTGCCAGCAACCGCACAACACGCCAATGAGGCCGCTATATCTGGCTCAGATTCTAATTATCATGCAAAATCGAAAGCGTATGAAATGATCGAATATACTACCGCTGGGCAAACCGATGAAGATCATCTTTATTTGGAAGAGGTGTTAGGTGAAGACGCTCTGACAGAGGTCAAAGCGTGGAATAAAAAAACTTTGGATCATCTCAAAGCTGACCCTCGCTATGACACATTTTACAATGATGCGTTGGAGATTTTAAATTCCAAAGATAAAATTCCTTATGTGTCTTACCGCAATGATGAGGTGCATAATTTCTGGCAGGACGCGACCCATGTGCGCGGTGTCTGGCGCAAATCAACACTCGATAGCTATCTCTCGGATAAGACCAAATGGGAAACCGTTCTGGATTTTGATCAACTCGCCAAGGATGAGGATAAGAACTGGGTCTATAAGGGCAATAGCTGCCTCGCCCCTGAAAATGAACTTTGTATCGTCAATCTTTCAGATGGCGGCAAAGATGCCGTTATCCGGCGGGAATTTAATACCAGGACAAAATCATGGGTCGAGGACGGATTCATAACCGAAGAATCTAAAGGCACGATGTCTTGGCTTGATCAAGACACAGTTGTCATTGGTGTGGATTTTGGTGAGGGCACATTGACAGATTCGGGCTATCCGATGATCGCCAAATTGTGGAAACGCGGAACCTCGCTATCAGAAGCCATCGAGATGGGTCGCGGAGAAAAAGCCGATGTTGGCTATTGGCCAGGCGTATATGAGTTATCAGATGGGCGACGGGAAGTTGTCGTGTCGCGCTCTGTTACGTTTTACGACTCAGAAACCTTCTGGTTTCCGGTGAAAGACGGCAAAGTCGGGGAGGGCGTTAAATTCCCAATACCAGCCAAAGCCAATCTTGGCGGTGAGTTTAAAGGTCAAATTCTTTTATCTCTTAATGAAGACTGGCGTGGGTTTAAAATTGGGGACCTCGTGAGTTTTGCGTGGGACGATTTTGCTGAAAATGGCGAAATTGACGAGATAACTTTGGTTTATCGTCCAGACGAGAAATCATCTTTGAACGGATATGGAATCACAAAATCAAAAGTTCTTTTGGCAACCACAACAGATGTCAAAGGATCCGTCTTTGCGTATGATTTTTCAGACGGGAAATGGGGCTCAGAAAAACTCGATTTTCCGGCCAATGGATCTGTGAATGTCGGGGCAACCAATGACAAAGAAGATGTTGCCTTTATTAATTCCGAGAGTTTTCTAAGTCCAGATACGCTTTGGACTTATAATACCGGGACAAAAAAGAAGGCGAAGGCGAAATCCCTTCCGGCTTGGTTTGATGCGTCCAATATGGTGTCTGAGCAATTCTTTGCGACATCAGCTGATGGAACTAAAGTACCTTATTTTGTTGTTCGGTCTAAAGATACGAAAATGGATGGTAGTAATCCGACATTGCTTTATGGTTATGGTGGTTTCGAAATTTCCTTGAACCCGTCTTATTCTGCCACGCGCGGAAAGCTCTGGTTAGAAAATGGTGGGGTTTATGTTCTCGCTAATATACGGGGTGGCGGCGAATACGGACCTAAGTGGCATCAGGCGGGGTTAAAAACCAATCGCCAAAGGATCTATGATGATTTTATTTCTGTTGCGGAAGATTTGATCGCCAAAAAGATTACATCGCCGGATCATCTCGGTATTGAAGGCGGATCAAATGGGGGTCTCTTGACGGGTGTTATGTATACCCAACGCCCTGATCTGTTTAATGCGGCTATTGTCGCCGTGCCGCTTCTGGATATGTTACGCTTTAACCAGCTGCTGGCGGGTGCCAGTTGGATGGGGGAATATGGAAATCCGGATGACGAAAGCAAGCCAGAAGAGCGTGAATTCCTGCGTCGTATTTCACCCTATCACAATATAAGGCCCGAAGCGGAGTATCCGGAAGTTTTCTTTATCACCTCGACCAAGGATGACCGTGTTCACCCTGGCCATGCGCGCAAAGCCGCCAAAAGGATGGAAGATCAGGGTCATGATTTCCTCTATTACGAAAATATCGATGGCGGACATTCAGCGGCGGCCAATCTAAAAGAAACCGCTAACCGGCTGGCATTGCAACATGTCTATTTGATGCAAAAACTCAGCGATAATGAATAGCTATGACCTAGAATTGTAAACGGGGTACAGGTGCCCCGTTTACAGATTGTATAATTTACGCCAAAGAGAAATTGTGAAACCCATTCCACATATCTCCCTAGCGCAGCTTGTTCTGCGCGATTGGCTAACGGGGCATGCCTAGTTTTCTTTCCTGAATAATCTAAATATTTACAGGAGAGACTCATGAATAGAGAAAAATACCAAGAGATGATGCGAGGTGCTGGGCAGCTCGACTATGAAATATATCTCAATACAGAACAATTATTAGCCTGTCAGAAAGCGCCTGACGAATTTTGTAATCCAGACGAATTACAATTCATGATTGTCCATCAGGTCGAGGAATTGTGGATGAAACTTATGGCGTCCACATTGCTAGATATTGATGATGAAATGCGGACCAAAAACACGTTTAAAGCGCTTACGCTTTTCCGCCGTGTCCATATATGCCAGGAAATGATGACGACGCAGCTCAGCCTGCTTGAGACGATGTCACCCAAAGATTATCAGGAAATTCGTCTTTTACTGGGGAATGGAAGTGGTCAGGAAAGTCCCGGTTTTCGGGTTTTACTGCGTATGCCAACAGATCTCTGGAATACCTTTACGCAGGTTTATCTCGAGGATGGTCAGCGTAGTTTAGAGGATATCTATGATAGCGGTTATCAACATGATGCAGCCTATATGATCGCTGAAGCGCTGGCTGAATTTGATGAGCAATTTCAGAAATTTAGAAATGCGCATATGCAGCTTATCTATCGATCTATTGGCGTTGCGGCAAATTCCTTGAAAGGCAGACCTGTCGAAATTCTAAATGAAGGTCTTCGGCAGAAATTTTTTCCCGAACTTTGGCAGGTCAGGGCTGATATGACAGATCGTTGGGGCGGTGAATATGGCCGCAAACGCGACAAGCTGACGCCCAAAAATACTGCGACCTAAAATGCGTGACTCTTTCCACGTCCCGGATCGTTATTTCCTATCTCACTCTGTTGGCTGTCTTCCGCGTCAAACAAAGACTGCCATTGATCAAAATTATTTTGGTCCCTGGAAATCTGGATCCAATTGGTCGGATTGGATGGGAGAGATGGATCAGTTTCGATCTGGATTAGCCAAAATATTATCTGTCACGCAGGATACGATTTGTCCGCAATCTAATGTCTCGTCAGCTTTAACAAAAATCCTATATTCTCAAAAACCGTCACTTAAACGAAATCGGATCGTTTTATCGCGGCAGGCTTTCCCAACGATTGGTTTTGTGATCAACCAGGCGGAGAGAGCCGGCTATAAGATGTGTTTTATCGATGGGGATATCGCTGACCCTACAGCCTGGGCAGACGCAATTGATGAACAAACGGCCTTTGTCCATATCACCCATGCGCTGTCAAACACATCGAAGGTTCTTCCAGTCCAGGAGATTTGCGAGCTAGCGCGTCAGTCTGGCGCTTTAAGCCTTGTGGACGCGGCGCAGTCTATTGGGCTCATTCCGGTTAGCCCGCTTGATTGGAGTGCAGACTTTGTTCTGGGAACAGGCGTAAAATTTCTATGTTTCGGCCCTGGCGCTTGTTTTCTCTACGCATCCCGAGACGTCATTGAACAGTGTGAGCCCTTAGATGTCGGGTGGTTTTCACATGAAAACCCCTTTGAAATGCAGATTGAGAATTTTCGTTATGCCAAAGACGCGATGCGATTTTTGGGTGGGACACCGTCGCCTGCGCCCCTGATTGCGGGGAATATGGCGATGAGTGTTTGGAATGATATTGGACTTCCCAAGATCACCAACTCCGTGTCAGAACGATTAGATATTTTATGTAGTGCTGTGCCGGATAGGGCGCTCTTGTCGCCACGGGCTCCCAAAAATAGAGGCGGGACATGTGTCGTTAATCCAAAGACTCGAGCGCCATTACGAGAGGCCTTACAGGCGGAGAAATATCTATATGATGAGCGCGAGGCGGGTTTCCGTTTTTCTGTTCACGCTTATACACCCAAAAAAGAGTGTGAAGCTCTAGCCCAAATTTTTCGAAATGTTCTCGAAAACTGATTTCACTTATTCAAAATAGAGCGCTCGGAGTTTTAGGGCCTGAAAGCGTGTGTCTTCAGAAATATCCTCATTTTCGGATAAGCCTAAGACTGCCCTTCGGATGGTTGCATCATTGCGCCATCCGCCAGTTTCTTCAAACTCAACATGATATTTATCCATTGCAAATTCGAGAGCCGAAAGAGCGGATGCATTTTTTTGAGACGAAAAACTTGTCAATGAGGCGACAATATCTTGATATACGGGTTCTGCTGTCTGGGAGAGGCTGACTTTTGCAATTAGCGCATTGCCCACAAATTGATCATTGGGGTTATGATTTATAATTTCACTTAGCGCGCTTAAAGTTTCGCTTAAATCAGTTTCATTCGGCAATGTGGCACTTAGATTTATCGCGCGTGTCAGGACGAGGGCATTTGTTTCATGGCCAATAATTCGGTTTAATGTTTTTACAGAATTTGGTTGGGTGTCCACTGAATTAGCAATTAACTCAAGCCCAACTAATCTGTGTTGAGGCTTGTCTTTGATCAGGAGGGCGTTAGCCAAGCTTTGTTTCTCAGAATCGCTCAAAGCATCGAATACGGCTCGTGCGGCCCGTCTCGTATAATTCTCATTGCCCTCATCACTTTTAAGCGATGTAAGGAGTGGTGAAATTTGGTCGGGCATGGATTTTAAATATTGCGCAAAACCACCTGGGTTTTCCAAGATTAGGGTCATCATGTCTGATGAAATTTTTCCATTTTTTGTCAAGGCCTCAGAGAGGTCTTTTAGACAAACCGCGTCGCAGTTAAGCTTTGTGATAGGTTTCCTGGCAATGTCACCTTTGGATTGGGCCTTTGTTTTAGAGGGATCATAAGTCATGACTCGATCGGCTCCAATGGTATGATTTTCTTCGCTCTGGGCAAGATCATAGGTTGGATCTGTATGTGAATTGCCTGCCTCGGGCCCAGTATCTGAATGTGTGATCACAACACTAAAAAAAGCAAAACCGATCAGTCCAATGAGACCAATCAAAATGAATTCGAGGCGTGATACGTTTTTCATCATGGTGGTTATAAGAAGATTTCGGGTGTTTCGCTAGGGGCAAAAAAGAAAGGGCTCATATACGCCCTTTCTTATACTCAGACTTTACGAATAGGTTAATTCGGGTCGTGCGAATTTTCTAATACATAGAATGTAATGACGTCCGTATCATCGGGATCGCCCGTATTATTTTGCGTATAGGCGCCAGCTTTGAAATACATCCATTCGTCTGCGCGGTCATACCCACTTTCAAGAATATTCATATCAGCGGTGGTTTGGGCAATAATCGGCGCCTCACGATCTCCGCGGCGAATTGTAACAATTATGTCTTCGTCTTCATTAATGATTTCATATGTGAAGAGTTCATTGAGTTGTATACCATTGGCGGGTCCATCATCATTATTATCGTCACATCTTTCATCACCGATCAGATTAAAGGACACATCATGTCCGTCGCGAATTTCACTTTCTAGATAGATACATCCGTAAGTCGCGCCGGGAAGTTTCCGGTAGTAAAGACGGGCAGGTTCATCATTATCGGCATGGATCTGACCAATAATGGTTCGACCCGGATGCAGGCCGTCACCGGTTGTTGTCACTTGATTGACGCGCAACGTGGCCGTTAAGACACCGTTGCGCCCGCCATGATTTGAGTTGGTTGGCTGATACCCCAACGCCCAATTATTTCCATTCACGCCCTGAGTAGAAATAGAACGATCACCGCGACGGAGCATTTCTCGTAATTCGGAACGCGGGAAGCCAGCATTGCAACTTGTATTGGTTGTTGCACCGCCGACTGGGCTAACAAAGCGCATGCCACCGTCCGTATGGGTAAAGAGATACGGGTCGGACGCACTGTCGCGGAATTCACCCCATTCATCTTCATCCGCGCGAATAGACCGGCATTCATCTTCAGGGCTCGGCGCGGGCGAGTCATAAGCCCAATCATCAAGGTCAAAATTCTCCCAAGGCTCAGCATTTGGGTCCAAGCCAAATGGATTATTCGAGCCAGAGGCGTTATCGATGGTGAAATTCGCCGAAATGGAGCCAGTGGATCCATCATTAAATGTTAGGTCTGCACGTAGTGAATGTGCTCCATCACTTAGTGTATTTGTATCAAAGGGATTTGCGTTACTTCCACCACTTAGCAGATCAAAAGGTGCCGTGCCTTCTTCAAAGACGAACGTGTCATCTATAAAGAACTCAACACTATCAATGTCTTCATCATCGGTCTGATCAATCAGAATAAAGACATCCCCTGACAGGGCGGCGCCCTCTAGCGCTGAGGTACCGGTTCTATTTGCATTTGATGTGACGACCAGATCAATTTGTGACGGATCTACAGGAGTGTCATCGAATCCAAAAATTTCGACCTCTGTTATATTTGTATAAGGTGTTCCACGTGAATTATTCCCGATTCCACGCACGCGGACCTGGCGTGCGACAATATTATCGACATCATAGACTTCAAAATCATTGGTTCCGCCCTGACTTGTGCCGGAAAATATTGTTGTCCAGTCGCCACTCGTGCCTGAACGTCCCGCGATTTCAAAACCGTAAGTAATGAATATTCCTCGATCCCACGCAATACGGACATCCTCAACATACTTGTTTGATCCTAGATCAAGCCGAACTTCTTTCGGGCTTGATAAACTCGCCCATCGAGAGCTCCGGCTAACAACGCCGTCAATAACGTTTTCAGGAGGTGAGTTTGCAAGAGAGCCGCTGTCACGCGCGGACTGAATGTCTAATTTTTGCGCAGTTTCGCCGCCTGCACCTTGTTCATCTGGACCAATTATCTCGACTTCTGTGATATTTGTATAGGCCGTACCGCGTGAATTATTCCCAATGCCTCGAACACGGATTTCGCGTGCCGAAATATCGTCGACATCATAGTCTTCGAAAAAATTTGTGCCGCCCTCGTTTGTTCCGGCATATATCGTCGTCCAGTCATCGCTTGCGCTGGCGCGCCCGGCGATTTCAAATCCATAGGTCGTGGAGGCACCGCGGTCCCATGCAATGCGGACATCCGTAACCGAAAGCGTTTCGCCGAGATCAAACCGGAGTTCTTTCGGATTTGAAAAGCTCGCCCATCTGGATGTGCGAGCGATGACGCCATCAATCGCATTTTCGGGCGGCGAACTTACGAGTGAACCGTTATCGCTTACAGATTGAATATCATAAGCTTGTGCGTGAACGATCGACCCATAGGCCGTTGTTCCAAGAAGGCACAGGCTAGCCGCTGAGGCTTTCAGGATATTCATATGTAAATCCTATATCTAGGCTCCAGACGGTCTCTAAACACAACCAAAATGAATGCTCAAATAACAAAAACATGAACGGGCCAGTTGCATGAAATCGGTTTGTAAATAGATGTAAAATCGTTAAGTTTCAGTCTGTTGGACTAACCAATCCGGCGTAATAGGGCCTATCCGCGCAGAAAAAACCCATAGATAGGATTATCTGTTTCCGGCCACATAGGGTAGCCTGTGCTCGAAAGCTGCGCTTCTAGATCCTCAATATCTCCATTTGGGACATGGAATCCACAAAGGACATGACCTTCGGCGGCCCCGTGATTGCGGTAATGAAAGAGGGAAATATTCCACCGCGCATCCAGGGTTTCCAAAAATTGGGTGAGGGCACCGGGGCGTTCCGGAAATTCAAATTGGAAAATGACTTCGGCCTTATTGTCACCGCGCCCACCAACCATATGTCTGATATGACGTTTTGCCAGCCGGTCATGGGACAGGTCAGTCACCACGATGTCTTGTTCTGCCATATCAGCTATGACCTGCTCACGGTCTTTGAGGTCCCGCGTTTTCAGCCCCACTAATACATGTGCATCTGCGCGCGGCGCATAGCGGTAGTTAAATTCCGTCACAGCGCGATTACCCAGCGCGCGCACAAAATTTAAAAAAGCGCCCGCTTTTTCAGGGATCGTCGCCGCAAAGAGCATTTCCTCACCGCTACCAAATTCAGCACGGTCCACCACATGACCGATCCGGTCAAAATTTACATTGGCCCCGGATATGGTCACGACCAGATCACCCTCTGGGGCCTCGCCCGATTTTATATGTTGAAAAAGACCGGCAAGGGCTTGCGCGCCAGCAGGTTCAACGACGGTGCGCGTAGCCTCAAAGACATCTTTGACGGCCGCGCAAATTTCGTCATTACTGACAGCAATATGACCATCCACAACCTCTTGGCAGATTTTGAATGTATTTTCGCCAAAGGTTCTAACGGCCGTTCCATCGGCAAATCCGTCGACACGGTTTAAGGCTATGGGTTTGCCAGCTTCTAGCGCTTGTCCCAGAGTTTGAGCCCCTGCGGCTTCGACCGCAAATATTTTAGTCTCCGGTGCTTCGCGGCGGCACCAGGACCCGATACCTGAAACCAGCCCGCCTCCACCTGTGCAGACATAGATAGCTGCAGGTGTTCGTGGCATTTGTTCCAGAATTTCTTTACCGACTGTGCCTTGTCCGGCAATCACGTCAATTTCGTCAAAGGGGTGAATAAAGACAGCCCCAGAGCTTTGCGCGTAATCAATTGCAGCCTGACAGGCATCATCATAGGCATCGCCGACAAGCCGTGTTTTAGCGCCCATGGCTTCAACGGCCGCTACTTTAATGGCGGGTGTTGTCACTGGCATGAAAATAAGCGCGTCAGTCCCGTAATAGCGGGCAGACGCGGCGACACCTTGAGCATGATTGCCAGCACTGGCGGCAACGACGCCGCGCTTTCGTTCCGCATCGCTGAGGGCCGCAATGCGGTTTGTGGCGCCTCTTATTTTAAAGGAAAAAACGTCTTGGAGATCTTCGCGCTTCAACCAGATATTTCGTCCTAATTCAGCCGAGAGTTTCGGCGCGAGTTGCGTCGGCGTCCGTTTGGCCAAGCCGTAAACATCAGCGGCCTCAATCCGGGCTGCCAGATCATTGAGGTTGATCTTAGACATGACTCGCGATCCAGGCTCCGACCTCTGAGGTTGACAGCTCACCTCCAAGATCGCCTGTGGCCTTGTTAGAATCGATGGCCATTGAGACCGCAGATTCTATCGCACTGGCCTCAACGTCCAGGCCAAAGCTTAAGCGTAGCATCCAAGCAGCTGAGAGGATCATCGCTAAAGGATTGGCTTTGCCTTGGCCGGCAATATCGGGCGCACTTCCGTGAATTGGCTCATACATGCCTGTATCACCGTCTGATAGCGAGGCGGACGGAATAACCCCCATTGATCCACACAGAACGGACGCCTCATCTGTCAAAATATCACCAAACATATTCTCGGTGAGCACAACATCAAAATCTTGAGCGCGCGTCAACATATGCATAGTCATGGCATCGACTAAGAGATGATTGAGTTCTACCTCTGGATAGTCTTTGGCTACCTCGATGACGGTTTCACGCCAAAGACGCGACGTTTCCAAAACATTTGATTTATCAACGGACGTGACTTTTTTGCGACGAGATTGCGCCAAATCAAAAGCTTTGATGGCGATCCGTTTGACCTCGTCTTCCGAATAGCGGCACATATCGAATGCGCCTTGGTCGTCTCGGCCTTTATCACCAAAATAAATTCCACCTGTGAGCTCGCGCATGACCACAAAATCTACATCTTCCAACCGCTCACGTTTAAGCGGGGCGCGGTCAATCAAGGCCGGGAAGGGCTTACAGGGGCGCACATTGGCATAGAGATTTAAGCGTTTCCGCAAAGGCAGGAGAGACCCTAATTCGGGTCGGTCCTGGCCTTTCAAATGATCCCATTTGGGTCCGCCGACAGCGCCCAAAAGAATGGCGCCTGTCCGTTTGGCCGAGGCAAAACTTTCATCTGGTAGAGGTTTCAATCCTGCATCAATGGCCGCCCCACCCACAAGATGTTCTTCAGCGGCGAGCGCATGGCCATATTTATCTGCGACCGCAGCAAGCACCTCCATAGCAGCGGCGCCGACTTCGGGGCCAATGCCGTCACCGGGAAGATAGGTGAAATTTAATTCCATTATTTTGCCTCATAGGCCGCAATGGCATCTGATTGGTTCTGAAGGTAGCCCATCTCATCAACCCCTTCCATCAGACAGTAACGCGAAAAGGCATCCACTTCGAATCTATATGTACCGTGATTGCCGGGTAGGCGAACTTCGCATTTATCCAGATCCACTGTGACGTCGGCGTCTGGATTATCCAGCAACCATTGATGGGCTTTATCTTCTATGATGATGGGCAGGAGACCATTTTTTAAAGCATTATTGCGGAAGATATCTGCGATCTCGGAACTGATCACGATACGAAAGCCATAATCCGTTAGACCCCATGGCGCATGTTCACGTGAACTACCGCAGCCAAAATTATGACCTGCGATCAGGATTTTCTTGGCCTGACCAGCTTCCGAATTTAATTCATGATCAGTTGGCTTTCCATCTGCGTCATAGCGAAGATTGGTAAAGACATGCTCCCCAAGACCAATTTTTGTTGTCATGGTTAGAAATTTGGCTGGCATAATTTGATCTGTGTCAATATTGGCTGAGCTCAGGACAAGTGTTTTGGATGTGATCTGACTTATGGGTTCAAACATTTTCGCCTCTTAAGCAGCTTGGATTAAAGAACGTGGGTCGGTAATCACGCCCGTAATGGCTGAAGCCGCAGCGGTTTGCGGCGAGGCCAAGACCGTGCGAACGCCTGGACCTTGACGGCCTACGAAATTCCGGTTTGAGGTTGAGACAACAAGATCTCCCGGGGCCCCAATATCGCCGTTCATCCCCAGACACATAGAACAGCCAGCTTCGCGCCATTCGGCGCCAGCGGCGGTGAAAATTTTATCAAGACCTTCGGTTTCGGCCTGAGCTTTTGTCACGCCTGATCCAGGCACAATAATCGTTTTAACTTTGACGGTCTGACCTTCAAGAAGGCTTGCAGCAGCTCTGAGGTCTTCGAGACGGGAATTTGTACAAGACCCGATAAAGACCTTGTCCACAGAGGTTCCCGCAATTTCTGTCCCGCTTTCCAATTGCATATAATCAAGCGCGGCTTCTTCGGCTTTATCTGATGCTGCCGGAATGATTTCCCCAATCGGCATGCCCATGCCAGGATGGGTGCCATAGGTCACCATAGGCGTAATCTCTTCGGCTTTGAGGTGAACGTCTTTGTCAAACACGGCATCTTCATCTGTTCGAAGCGAGAGCCAATCTTCACAGGCTTGCGCGAAATCACCATTTGCGACGCGCGGAGCCTTGCGACGACCTTGAATATAATCAAATGTGGTTTGATCTGGTGCGACCATGCCGATCCGAGACCCAGCCTCAATGGCCATATTGCAAACCGTCATACGGCCTGCCATGCTCATCTTTTCAAAGACATTACCGCGAAATTCCAATGCATAGCCCGTGCCACCACCGATGCCGATTTTTGCAATGATGGCGAGGATTACATCTTTGGGCGTCACGCCTGGTTGTAACTGACCATTTACATTGATCGCCATGGTTTTGGGCTTGCGCATCAAAAGGGTTTGATTGGCCAGCACATGACCCACCTGGGTCGTACCAATGCCAAAGGCAATGGCGCCAAAAGCGCCATGTGTCGCTGTGTGACTATCACCGCAAACAATCGTCATACCGGGCTGTGTTGCACCGAGTTCGGGGCCCATCACATGGACAATTCCACGGTTCTCGCTCTCCCAGCCATGCACTTCAATTCCAAATTTCTTGGCATTGGCAAGTAGTAGGTCAACTTGGATACGCGCTTGCTCACTTTTATAAGGACGGCTTCCATCCGCATTGATCAAAGTCGGCGTAGAATGATCAATTGTCGCGATGGTTCTCTCAGGACGCCTGACCGATAGACCTCGGTTTTCCAGTTCGGTAAAAGCTTGCGGGCTTGTGACCTCATGGGTGAGATGGAGGTCAATATAGAAGACCGCAGGATGATCCGGGGTTTCTGCCACAACCACATGCCGTTCCCAGACCTTATCAAATAGTGTTTTAGCCATAATCAATGTTGTGCTGCGATAGCACGCTCCCTGTGCTGGCGTCGCTCGATCCGGTTAATCACATCCAGATAGGCGAGCGCTGAGGCCAATACTGTATCCGTATCTGCGCCACGGCCCTGATAGCTTTCAAATTCAGTCGCAACGCGGACAGTGGCTTCGGCCATAGCATCCTCGCCGCCTGAGACAGAAGAAACGGCATAATGCTCGAGGGTCATCGGAATATGAGTGATCTCGGAAATCGCATGAAACACCGCATTCATCGGACCTTTGGCACGGCTGACATGGGTCTCTTCCCGGCCATCTTCATGAGAGAGGCGCACAATCGCCTCGGGCTCGCGCTGATCATCTGATCCTGCCGAGACATAAAGCGAATTAATTGTCCACGGCCCTTGAGAGCCAACGGCTTCGCCCAGAATAAGGGCTTCAATATCGGAATCAAAGACTTCTTTTTTATCATCCGCCAACGCTTTGAAGGCCGTGAAGACTGAGGTAAGTTGATTGTCAGCCAAAGTGAAGCCTAATTTCGCAGCGCGCGCTTTTAGGGCGGCGCGACCGGAATGTTTACCTAGGACCAGATTATCTGTGCTGACCCCGACATCTTCGGGTTTCATAATTTCATAGGTTTCGCGGTTTGCCAGCACACCATGTTGATGAATGCCGCTCTCATGCGCAAAAGCATTTTTCCCGACAATGGCTTTATTGCGCGGCACAGGATTACCTGTCAGCGTAGCCAGGAGTTTCGAGGCGGCATATATGCCCTGGGTCTCGATATTTGTATCTATGCCAAAGAAATCCTGACGTGTCCGAAGTGCCATAGCCACTTCTTCAAGCGCGCAATTTCCGGCCCGCTCACCTATACCATTTAGCGCGCATTCGACTTGGCGCGCCCCACCTCTTACGGCCGCAAGTGAATTGGCGACGGCTAGGCCTAAATCATCATGACAATGGGCGGAAAAAACAACGCCCTCCCCACCTTCGATCTCGCTTGTCAAAAATTCGAAAAGAGACTGGATTTCTTCTGGGGTCGTATAGCCAACCGTGTCGGGAATATTAATTGTGGACGCGCCTGCCTTAATGGCGGCTTCGACCACACGTTTCAAATAATCCCGTTCAGTTCGGATCGCATCTTCGCAAGAAAATTCGACATCATCTGTATAGTTTCTGGCAAGTTCGATCGCCGCAATGGCGCGGCGCACAATCTCGTCTTTTGACATTTTTAATTTATATTCGCGGTGCAAAGGCGAGGTTGCGATAAAGGTATGGATGCGTCCGCGCTTGGCGGGTTTAATGGCTTCGCCCGAAGCGCGAATATCACCATCATTACAGCGTGCCAGTGAACAGACCGTGCTGTCTTTAATTGTCTCGGCAATGGTTTTGATCGCGTCGAAATCACCTTGAGAAGCGGCGGCAAAGCCGGCTTCCATCACATCGACTTTCAAGGCCTCCAGGGCTTCCGCCATACGGAGCTTTTGTCCAGATGTCATCGAAAAGCCGGGGGCTTGTTCGCCGTCACGCAATGTCGTGTCGAAGATTTTTACGGTTTGGGTCATAATTTACTCGAATATCTCAGAAACGTCTGAACTTTCTAATTTTCTGCCAGCGGCTTTCCCGGCTAATTGCTTTCTCGCAAAAATCGAGAGTAAGATAGACGTTAGACTCCACCATAATACAGAAAAACTATACCCTACCGCAGCGATAAAGTTGCCTGTTGTTAGGCCATATAATTGCAATTCCACAGGGATTGTTACGACGCTCAGAAAAAATGAAAGCACATTTAGCCAGATAGATATTAGAAGATAAGACCTAAGAGATTTCAGAGACATGAACTTAAGCGCCCCCAAATTATAGGCACCCCAAAAGGATATAGATGAAACAGAGAATACGCCTAAAAATACGATAGCGAACTGTAAGAACGGAAAATTAGGCATTTCTACTGAATAAGTGACTTGTTCTAAATATGGCCCAAAACAAAACATTGCAGTGCTCAAGCCAATTAATGGGACACTAACCCAACCAGCTATAATTAAGAAAAATCTCAGACGTGTAGCGGTCATACATTTGCACCAATTCTCCGAAAAATATTCGGAGTCGTCTGGGATGAAAATTTATTTGTCCTAGGCGCGTTCGGCACGTTTGCGCCTCCCGACCTTTTCGGCTGAGACGACATTATAAAGTCTTTCTAATTGACGACATAATGTATCCAGATCATTGGGTCCCCCCGTATCTTCGACCTGAACAAACAGATCAAAATCGCCATCGACGCGTTGCGTACAATGGACATCACGGTAATCATAACCGCGACGCTCAATGGTTCCGAGCGCACGGATTAATGTGCCGGATACATCATGAAGGACAATTTTAAGCTTGCCCTGTATACCTGTTGGTTCGAAAGTTTTATCGCGTTGTAATTCAGACATTATTTTCTCCGAAAACGAAATCCATTGAATAGTAAAGCCGCGGCAATCAGGCTGGCCCAGATTACAGTAAAGTTACGTTGCAAAAAATTCTCGCCGCCGCGCATATGGAACATATTTGCAAACGTCTCGAAAAAAAGGCCGAGAAGCGTTCCAACCGCGCATATGCCAACAATTGTGCCGAGGGTTATGAACCACCAACTAACTAAGCCGTTTTTGGAGTCTCTATCCACCCTACCGCTCCATCATATCTGCATTAGATCGTCCTGGTGGGACGAGGGGCCAGACATTTTCATTGGGGTCGATTTTGACATGCATCAAGATTGGACCGTCTGCAGCCAATAGACGGTCAATCCCAGCATCGACTTCGTCAACCGTATTGACCGTAAAAGCATCGATCTGGAAGGCTTTGGCAAGCACTGCAAAATCTGGATTGTCGTCGAGATTTGTCTCGGAATAATTCTTGTCAAAAAAGACTTCTTGCCATTGGCGAACCATGCCGAGCACCGAATTATCCAGCAGGACAATTTTCAACGGAATGTCGTAACGATAAAGCGTAGCAAGTTCCTGAATATTCATCATGATAGAGCCGTCACCCGAGACTGTAATTACGGTGCGATTTGGCGCGCCAAGTTGAGCCCCAAGACCGGCTGGCAGGCCAAATCCCATCGTCCCTAATCCACCGGATGTGATGTGATCCTTGGGTTCATCAAAATAGCAATGTTGCGCGACCCACATTTGGTGTTGGCCAACATCACAGGTAAAGATTGCAGATTCCGGTGCGCGGCGAGACAGATCATGTAAGAGCTTGGGCGCGTAAACCGTCGGAGCCGCGTTCTTTTGCGCCCCTTCATAATCCCATTCATGCATGGCCCGTCGTGAATAACACAGCTCCAGCCAGTCTCCGATTCCAGACGCGGCTTTGCCGTCAAATGGATCAAGGGCTGCGAGATTTTTCTTGAGCGATCCGTCCAGACCAACATTGACGCGGCGAAGCTTATTAATTTCGGCAATATCAATATCCATATGGATAACTTTGGCATGAGGCGCAAAGGTATCGAGCTTGCCTGTTGCGCGGTCATCGAAACGCGCGCCTGCCACAATCAATAGATCACAGTCTTGCACCGCATAATTGGCCGCTTTTAACCCGTGCATGCCCAGCATGCCCAAAAATTGCGGGTGATCTGATTGAAGTGAGCCCAGGCCTTTTAAGGTCGAAACAACCGGGATCTCGGTCATCTCGACCAGTTTTCTAAGCTCTTCGACACCATCGCCCTGGGCAATGCCGCCGCCAATATAGAAAAGCGGTTTTTTGGCCTCGCGTATCAGCGCCTCAGCGGCCGCGATATCCTTGCTTTGTCCCATTTCAGGTTTTTGTTTGGGATAGGGTCGCCATTTATGACGTTCGGTTGTCACGCCATTGGCAACATCTTTCGGTAAGTCGATTAGGACAGGTCCGGGACGACCTTCAGCCGCGATAAAATAGGCCTCGGCAATCATACCGGGAATATCGGCTGGATCGCGGGCAATATAACTATGTTTAACAATCGGCAGGGTGATTCCAAAAATATCGACTTCTTGGAACGCATCTGTTCCCATCAAATTCGTTGGAACCTGACCCGTGACAAAAACCGTAGGCACAGAATCTAGATAAGCATCGGCTATGGCCGTGACGAGGTTGGTTGCGCCTGGGCCAGATGTGGCAAAGGCGGTTCCGACGCGTCCCGTTGCCCGGGCATAGCCAATGGCGGCCATACCACAGCCTTGTTCATGGCGACACAATATATGGCGAAGTTGCGGATAATTTGGTAACTCGTCATAGACGGGCATGATCGCCCCGCCAGGATATCCAAAGATCGTCTCCACACCCTGCGCCGCAATTGACTCTAGGAGAAGCTTGGAGCCTGATTTCGGCTCGCGGTTTTCCAAAATTTCAGTTTGCTGTTTATCAAATTGAGTGGCTGTGGTCATGACGATATCTTTCGATCCTGGCTGGGGCAGGATTTTAGTTCTTATCCTTGTCGATAATTTTATTGGCGGCGATCCATGGCATCATTTCACGCAATTTTCCGCCAACTTGTTCAATAGAATGGGCTTCCATATTGCGACGACGCGCGGTCATGCTTGGATAGCCCATGGCGCCTTCAAGGATAAATTCTTTGGCATAAGAGCCGTCTTGAATATTTTTAAGCGCCTGACGCATTGCGGTCCGGCTGCTTTCATTCACAACGCGCTCACCCGTAACATATTCACCAAATTCCGCATTATTCGAAATTGAGTAATTCATATTGGCGATACCACCTTCATAGATCAGATCGACAATAAGCTTGGTCTCGTGCAGACATTCAAAATAAGCGAGTTCTGCGGGATATCCGGCTTCGACAAGGGTCTCATAACCCATTTTAATCAACTCAACGACGCCGCCACAAAGAACAGCTTGTTCCCCAAATAGGTCCGTTTCTGTTTCGTCTTTAAAGGTTGTAAAGATGATGGCCGTGCGGCCTCCGCCAATCGCAGAGGCATAGGATTTCGCTGTTTCTAGCGCAGCACCGGCATTGGCGTCTTGCGCAACCGCAATAAGGTCCGGAATACCGCGACCATTTTCATATTCATTACGAACCGTGTGACCCGGTGCTTTTGGTGCGACCATGATAACGTCCAAATCACGGCGCGGGATGACTTGACCATAATGGATAGCAAAACCATGACCAAAGGCGAGTGTTGCACCTTCTTTGATATTGGGCTCGATATCTTCACGGTAGATTTTGGCTTGCCACTCATCCGGTGTTAGAACCATAACCACATCTGCGCCTTTTACGGCATCCGCTGTGGCTTTGGATTCAAGGCCATCGGCTTTGACTTTTTTGTTCGTCGCAGATGTTGGTTTCAGTCCGACAACAACATCAACGCCGCTATCATGCAGGTTGAGCGCATGGGCGCGACCTTGTGAGCCATAGCCTAGAATGGCGACTTTCTTGCCCTTGATGATATCAAGATCGCAATCTTTGTCATAGAAAATTTCAATACTCATGATGAGGTCCTAATTAGTTTGAAAAGGGGAAAGAGGTAACAGCGCCTTTTGACGCGGAGCCAACAAGTTTGGCAAATTTGGCATAAGCGCCATTGGGATAACGTGGTTTTGGTGGTGTCCAGTCTTTGGATCGCGCCTTAAGGTCTGCATCGACATTAATGGTGCGAGCTTCGACATCGATTGTGATTTTATCGCCGTCGCGCACATGCGCAATGGGTCCGCCATGCGCCGCTTCAGGGGCGACATGTCCGATCACAAAGCCGTAGCTCGCGCCAGAAAAACGACCATCTGTGATCAGGGCAATATGATCGGCAAGATCTTGTCCAACGAGGGCAGCGGTAACCCCCAACATTTCGCGCATGCCGGGACCGCCCGCAGGGCCTTCATTGCGGATGATGACTACATCACCCTTTTTAATGCCGTTATTTTGAACGACTTCGAAACAGGCTTCTTCTGATTCAAAAACGCGCGCTGTGCCTTCAAAGAAAAGCGCGCCATGTCCGGCAAGTTTTACGACACAGCCTTCTGGCGCAAGGTCACCATATAGAATACCGTAACCGCCTCGATTTTTAACGGGATCAGCCCAGGACCGAACCACATCTTGTCCGGTTTTCTCTGAGGCGTCAGCGATTTCTTCAAATAGAGACCGACCCGTAACCGTTTTTTGGTCCTCAATACGCTTATCTGCGACAAGACGTTGACCAATCAGTCCTGATCCACCGGCATTATAGAGATCATAGGCCATATATTTCCCGCCAGGCTTCAGATCACCAATGACGGGTGTATTGCGCGAGATCGAGTCAAAAGCGTCAATATCAAATCCATCCACTTCGGCTTCACTGGCAATTGCGAGCAAGTGCAATATTGCATTGGTTGAGGCGGCAGTGGCCGACAAAGCAATAGCTGCATTCATCAAAGACTGCTTTGTGATCATTTCACGCGGCAAGCGGTTTTCGCGCACGCAATCAACGACGATCTGACCGGCGCGGTAAGCGCTTTCATTCTTATCATCACTAATGGCGGGAACGTCATTAGCACCCATGGGTGAGAGCCCCAGGAAGGTCATCGCCATGGCCATGGAATTGGCTGTAAATTGGCCACCACAGGCGCCCGCTCCGGGGCAGGCGGCTTTTTCAATATCTTTCAATTCCGCTTCGTCGATAATACCAGCGGCACAAGCGCCAACGGCTTCAAAAACATCTTGGACCGAGAGGTCTTTGCCTTTGTGATTGCCCGGCATGATCGAGCCGCCATAAAGCACAACACCCGGAATATTCATCCGCGCCAAGGCCATGCCAGCCGCCGGAATAGTTTTATCGCAAGCCACCAGAATGATAACACCGTCCAGACTATGGCCTTTAACGGCCAATTCAATCGAGTCGCAGATCACTTCGCGCGACATGAGGCTGGCGCGCATGCCTTCACTGCCCATTGTGATACCGTCCGAGACAGCGATAGAATTAAAATCGATTGGGGTTCCGCCTGCCGCGCGAATACCCGCGCGCACAGGGACAGCCAGTTTGTCGAGGTCCATATTACACGGGCCCATATTGGTCCATGTATTAAAGACAGCGATCATCGGGCCTTCGAAATTTTCGTCATCAAGGCCTGTGGCACGTAACATGGCACGCGCGGCAGCGCGGTCACGACCTTTGACAATGGCATCTGATCTCTTGCTCATATCCAATCCCTTTGTCCCAACAAAAAACCCGCTTCCTTTCGGAGCGGGTGGTTTATCAGGGTTTATATCTCCCTACATACCGCCCGCATATCGTCCCACAAGGACGAGCACAGAGACAAGCACAAGCAGAAGGAGGCCAATATTAATGGCGTCCAGACGGAAAGGCACGGCTTCACGTGTCGTGACTTTCACTTTTGGCTCGTTATTGTGATGCTTTTGCATGGCTCTCCTTAAACGCAGGAGTGAATAGCGAGTCAAGTCTTATGTCACAAGAGAAAAATTTGCGTCATATACAGTCGTAGACCGGATATTCAGGTTAATAATTCCGATATTCTGCTATAAACAGGAAAATCCTTTTGCCAAATCGGCGATTAAGTCAGATTTTGCCTCAATTCCAACGGAAAGTCGGAGCAAACCCTCGCTAATTCCAGCTAATCGTCGGGCGCTTTCTTCCATACCGCGATGCGTCATGGTCTCGGGCAGGCAGATCAAGCTCTCTACGCCGCCTAAGGAGGCCGCGAGTTTGAATATTTTTAAGGCGCGACAGAATTTTGTGGCGGCGTCTAGGGTTTCAACTTCGAATGAGAGCATAGGACCGGGGCCGGATTGCTGAGCCTTAATAATGGCGGCTTGCGGGTGAGCGGATAGAGCTGGCGAATAGACAGCTTTGACGCC
The DNA here is from genome assembly GCA_964425355.1 of uncultured Algimonas sp. Classification (GTDB taxonomy): domain Bacteria; phylum Pseudomonadota; class Alphaproteobacteria; order Caulobacterales; family Maricaulaceae; genus Litorimonas. The sequence goes on from CAYRMO010000002.1 coordinate 49,516, forward strand.
AGGTTGATCTTGGAGAAACTCAGCAATCGCAACGGCGTTAGCTTCAGCGGCTTCGAGGCGTAGCGATAATGTGCGAAGCCCGCGTAAGGTTTGATAACAATCAAAGGCACTAGCTGTCACACCCGCACAATTGGCCCACCAGGCGAGTGTCTCAGCATGGTCAGCTGATTTGGCGACAACGCAGCCGCCAATAATATCACTATGCCCATTTATATATTTGGTTGTGGATTGAACTGTGATGTCTGCGCCAAGATCTAGTGGCCTAAGGCGCAAAGCTGTCAAAAACGTATTATCAACGATTGTGAGGGCTCCGGCCGTTTTGGCGGTTTTGCAAATCTTTTGGACATCCACCACACGCATTAACGGGTTTGACGGGCTTTCTATAAAGACAAGCTTGGGGCCCTTGGCCAAGGCGTGTTTGAGGGCTATTTCATCGGATTGATCGACAAATTCGACTTTGATCCGACCTTGTTGATGACGGTGCGTAAAGAGGCGGTGGGTTCCCCCATAACAATCATGCGGGGCAAGAATAAGGTCTCCCGCATTCATGAGGTTTAGGGTCAGATCAATCGCTGACATGCCAGAGGATGTGATGACCGCGCCCGCACCGCCGTCAAGCTCTGCCAAGGTCTGCGCCAAACCGTCTCGATTGGGGTTATTCGTCCGGCCATAATCATATTCCCCTTTCTCTGACGGATTAGGCCAGAGATAGGTTGAAGACATATATAGGGGCGGCGGCACAGAGCCATGGGCCGGATCAGTCCCGATTTGCGATTGGACAAGTTTGGTTTTCGGATCAGTCATGATTTGTCCTTCCGCGATAGTGTTTTTCGGTTTCTAAGGTCAACTTTCCAACTTTGCCAAGAGAGAAAAAGCCCAAGAAACGGGCCAAAAATAACAGAGATATAGGCGCTATATTTCATCGCAATGATAAAACGTTCCGCCCAACTGTAACCCTCTCCTTCCGAACCGATAATAAAAAGCCCCAAAATGATTAGGGTAATCATGATCCAGAGAAAAGCGATGCACCGAACAGACAACCATATGAATTGGATCAAGGTGTTCATAATAGCCCTTTACAAAAGGCACTCAAGCGCGGGTCCATGGCGTCATATTCTTTTAGAAAGGCATCATGTCCGAATAATGAGGTAAAGGTATAAAGTTCACTCCAGCCCCCCAGGCGATCTCGAAGTTCACGCATATCGGGAAGCGGGGCGAGTTGATCTGAAATAGCTGTCATTAACAGGGTCGGCGTCGTGATGCTTTCAGGCTCAATACGGTGAAGGTCAATCGACTCGGAAAGTGCCAGAAAGCGTTGTGCGTCCATATTTTCTGCAAAGACATCACCGCGACTGCCGAGATAATCACATATATCAAATTGCCCTTTAGTCGTTTCCTCAAGGTCGAAACGATCCGCAAATTCTTGGGCCGTCCGGTAAGTTGTCATAGCAAGTTCGCGGGCAAGTTTGAGCCCGGCTTCAGGTCTTCCGGCCTCAAGGCCGAGACGTACGACACGCCTTTGAATGCCGCGCCATCCCACCCCAATCGGATAGGGGCGATGGGCCGCGCCGATAATACAAAGCTTTCCAATGGCGTCCGGGTAATCCCGTGCAAAGGCGAGGGCGCACATACCTCCATAGGAACTTCCGATAATGGCAGCCACCTGTTCGATGCCATGGCCGTCTAATAAAGCCTTGAGGCGTGCGGCTTGATCCGTTGTCGTGATGGTCTCAGGACAGTCATTCCCGCCTTGGTTAGGCGCGAAATCATATCCGATGACGTTGAACCGATTAAGATCAATCGCGCCGCCTTCGCGTACCAAGCGTGACCACCAGCCGCGATTTCGTTTTCCACCATCACAGACAAACCGCGTCGCCGAAATGCCACCAAGCACGATAATGACCGGCCCATCAGGATTTCCATAGATGCGGCCTTTGACCACATCATCTTTCAACTCACATCCCCGCGAGAGAGCATGGGTGCCAAGTGAAACCTCTATGTCACGGCCTTGCGCCATAATTGCCTTTCATTCAGCTTTTAGAGGCAGTGGTGAAGGGGGTCACGGAATATATACCGCTTTGACCTCATCTTCGCCGCTTGCCTTGCAAGCTGCAGGATTTGGCACCGTCCGATTATTCGGGGTTGCCCCGGCGTCAAAGGGCCTGTCCCTCAGCCGGTCTTGATGATGGATCGCCATATGCGCTCAGGATTTCGTTTCGTCAAGTCAGGAATCTGGCGACCCTTTGGCCCAGAGCAGGGCCATAAACAGGCCTTTCATGGGTGGAAGCACAAGCAAGCAGATTAAAATGCCAATAACGCATAAAATAGAAATGAGCTGCCAATCCGGCAGATCGGTTTTCCAAAAGAAGATATGCCAGATCAGGACCGTCACATGGGCCGAGATCGTCATGGCCGCCCAGCTTGGTGCGAGCTCGGCGCGGATATTTGACCAGGGCTGATTGCATTTCGCACAATTATCGACGGGTTTCAGGTACGCCGCAAAAAGTTTTCCTTGCGCACAACGCGGACAACGCAATTTCATACCTCTTAAAAGGCGTGGCCAGATCGAACTGTCCTGTGGAAGTTCAACAAATTCCGGCTTTGACACGGGCATCTCCAATTGACTCTGGGCCATTGCAAGCATAGGCCGCGCGCGACGTAAATACGAGTGATAATCCATGCCTGTTCCAGTCATAGTCTTAAATTTTGGTCATAGCGTTTTAAATTCGCTAGAAGATTACACCCAGGCGGCGTCCGAGATTTATCGGCATTATCGTCAGGGTCAGAATGTTGTGGCGGTAACATCCGCCCAAGGCGACCAGACGGATGTGTTGATGGCGGAGGCCCGTCGGATCGGTCCGGAAGGTGAAGCGAAAAACCTACCCGAATTATTACAATTAGGCGAAAGACGCTCGGCAGCCCTTTTGGCTCTGGCCCTAGAACGCATTGGCGCGCCAGCTTTTGTCCGCCAGGCCCGTGATCTGGGATTAACAGCGTCCGGCTCATTTACCGAGGCTCGCCTAACGGGTCTGAATACGCCGCAACTTTTACAAGATTTGAAAGACCATGATATTGTCGTCATGCCCGGCTTTGTGGCCATTGGTGAAAAAGATCGCTCGGTCCTTTTGGGGGATGGAGGCGCCGATTTGACCGCGCTATATGTGGCAGATCAACTTGGCGTCGAAGCGCTATTGCTCAAAGATGTAGACGGGATTTATCAGGTTGATCCAAAGTCAGACCCCAATGCCAAACGCTATGAAACCATTGACTGGGATGAAGCGAGTGAGGTTGCAGGCCCGCTCATTGCGCCGCGTGCCCTTGGGTTTGCCCGTAAAAATAAAGTGCCGTTTCGCGTCGGCCTACCAGGCGTTCCGTCCTATACACAGGTTGGTGCTTTTAAAGGCAAAATGAAAGCCTCACAAAGCCCGAAAAAATTAAAGCTAGCCATGATGGGTCTAGGTATTGTCGGTGGTGGCGTGTTTCGCCGCGTTGCCGCCCATGCTGATCAGTTTGAAATCGTCAAAATTATGGTCCGTAATCCAGACAAATATATTGATCAGGGCTATGACCCTGACATGCTGACGACAGATTTCGACGTGATAAAAGCCGCAATGCCTGATGTCTTTATTGATGTATCCGGTCCCGTTGAACCGGCTCTTGGATATTGTCATGAAATGTTGGAAGCGGGCGTCCATGTTGTCTCGGCCAATAAACAAGCTATCGCGGCAGGTGGGCAAGATTTGATTGATCTGGTCGCCAGACAGAAAACCCAACTTTTATTCTCTTCTGCAGCGGGTGGCGGCATGCCGGTTTTGGAAATGTGTTTGCGCGAAACGGGTCGCATCACACGGGTCCGGGCGCTGCTCAATGGAACAACAAATTATATGCTTGATGAAATTGGCAAAGGTCGCAGCTATGCGGAAGCCTTGAAAGACGCCCAGGACCTGGGTTTTGCCGAAGCTGATCCCAGCTCGGATGTTGGCGGGGCGGATGCGGCCGCCAAGATCCGCCTGATTGCCTTGCTTGGCTTTGGTGAGACAATTGGCCTGGATGATATTCCGCGTGACACAATCGAGAATTTCAATCCAGAAGACCCCGCCAAAGGCGCCTGGAAACGCGTCGCTAAAATCTGGCGGGATCAAAATGGATTTTCGTCTGCCCTTCAGCTCAGAGACCTCTCATTGAATAATTTCATCGCGCAAGCGGACGGCGAAGAGGCGCACGCAATTTTTGATTTTGACGATGGGGATCAATACCGGATCCGCGGCAAAGGCGCGGGGCGCTGGCCAACCACAGAATCGGTTATGGCCGACTTATTTGATATTTCGGCTTTGACGCTCTCCTAAATCGATTGAGGTCGACTCAGTCCCAGGACGACGCCAAAAATAATCACATGGGTTACATTCATGGCGGCGGGCAGGATCAATCCGCCAATCGATGGCGCAATGAAATAAAGCGCAAAGATCGTCGCAAGAATGGCTATCGGATTGGGGATCGCCATCCAGCGCGGCAAAGTTGAACGACCTTTGGCAACCGCCCAGACCCAAAACCCTGACCAAAGTAAAAGCGAAACCCTCAGCACATTGACCAGAGGTTCATTAAATCCAGCGATATGCTCCCTGAGATCGGCCCAATTTTCACCCGCTTCAATGCCGTGAGACACCAAAGCGAGATCAATCCGGCCGCCCATCCAGACGGCGCCAATGATAAAGGCATAGGCCATAAGCGCGAACCCCATTGTCGCTAGTTTCCGATCTTGCGGAAACTGCCGAGACAAAAACCAATAACCCGGAATATAGAGCGGCGCTGAGAGTACCGCGATCCAATGTCCTATGGATTGACGTGAAATCGGAATATCTGCGAGATAATCATAAGCTGTTAGATCACCTCCGGGCGTATATTGGATCATGGCCTCGCCAATGCCGACCAAGCAGGCCCCTAATAATCCAGCCCAACCACAAAGACGTGAGCCGCTCACTTCCATGTGATTATCCCGTTTGGCGCTGAGTCAAATTGTTTTGTTTCTCCATGCCTTAACATGATTTTGGCAGATTGAAATTTGGCTTCTCCAAAACCGAAAATGAGATCTCGGCTCATATCGGAGCCAAGACCTTCACCTGCCACAAGCTGCTTGGTTCGCGTTTTGCCAGAACTGTCGGTGACCTCAATAAGGGCGCCCAGAAATTCCGTTTGATCGGGTAGTTTAATCGTCACACTATTTCCAAACCCGCTTTCAGATATCCAGGCTCGACTTCGCCCAGCAAGGTTAGCCCAGACAATATCGGGTGCACCGTCTTGACTAAAATCAGCGACAAGTGGCGTAATCCCAAACCCCTTATCAGGCGCGATATGGGTGGCATCCGCAAACCCCATATCATCTTGTTGGAGTAAAATTTTACCCGGGTAATGCCGTAAAATCCCATTTCCGGGCAGGCGGGCATAATTCTGTGCCGCGAGCAAATCTTCGCGACCATCCAGATCAATATCCTCAATCACACTGCCCCAGCCAAATCCTAATTTGGCAGCCTCTTTTGCTTCGGCGACATCTAGAAATTGGAAGTTCCCCTGATTTTCTAACAGATAATAATCCGTATTGAAGTCTGCATCTTTGGGGAGATCACCCCGCAAGAGCGTGCCCGGCAATGTGTGACCAACATTGGACGACCAAATATCAACACGCCCGTCCCCATTTATATCGCCAAAGCCCAGGCCCATCGGATAGGAATTGACGCTTGGATTTTCCTTGCGGATTAATTTGCCGCCTGCTGTTTGTTCCCAAGTTTCAATAACACCCGTATCCTGCGCAATGACAAGGTCTTGTTTGGCGTCATCATTCAGATCGACAAAGCCAGCCGTGAACCGGTTATGTTGTTCATCTAAGCCGTAAAAATCTGTAGCCTCAATCCAAAGGGTTTTAGGCGTGCCGAGAAAGAGTTTGGAATAGGCGCCGTAAGGGCGCGTGAAAATCGTTTCACCTTCGACCGCGTCAAGGGCGATATATGAGGATATATAAAGATCGGCGAAATTGTCGCCATTAATATCGCCAATTGCAATTGAGAGCGGGACACTATTTTTTGCCGTCGGGAAGGTGACGGGGTGTTTGATATACTGCCCATTTTTATTTTCTAGCAAGATGACACCGTTGGATCGTGCAAGGAAAAGATCGACATCTCCGTCTTTGTCAAAATCCAGATGGGCCGCGCCGTGGGTGGCGCTCTCATCCGCTTTGGGCGGCAAGATATCGAGCGGCACAAAAGCCCCATTTTCAAAGGTGAAGAGCCCATCATCCTGACCGGCACCGCCGCCTAAAAAGAGATCGGTTTTCTCGTCCCCATTGGCGTCAAAGGCGGCGCTGCCCAGAAAGGGTAATATTTTTTTAGCGTCAAATTGATGCGTAAAACCCAGATCGGCCTGGGTGAAACTGAGATCAGTTTCTGCCTTGATAAGGTCTTCGGCTTGATAGGCCCGAAGGCCAATGATGGCCACAATCAAGCCTAAAACCAGAACCCCGGTTCCAATCAGAAGCGATTTTTTTAAACGACCAATGGTGTTGACCTCGACAAGAAAGTTACAAACCTTATATTACAGCTTGCGCCTCTATGCAATGGATGGGCGGTCACAATTCATTGAATACATACGGGACGGCGTTTCACGCGTAACTAAACCATGTCCGATCAAAACCCTGTCATTGTCTGGTTTCGCCGCGACCTTCGCCTGGCCGATAATCCGGCGCTATTTGCGGCTAGCCAATCCGGGAAACCCGTCATTTTACTTTATGTTTCTGAGACAGATGGAGAGCGTGAACCGGGTGCGGCAAGCGCGCTTTGGTTGCATCATTCTCTCACATCTTTGGCACATGATATCCAGAGTATCGGAGGAAAACTCATTTTGCGACGGGGTCAAGCCAAGACCATTTTGGATGAAATTATCGATGAAACGGGTGCTAACGAAATTCACTGGAATAGGCGTTATGTAGGTGAGGCGCGCCGATTAGACGCAGATATAAAAGCCGATCTGAAATCTCGCGGCCTCACAGTTTTAAGCCATAATGCTAACTTACTCTCCGAGCCTTGGTCTGTGGAGAAGAAAACGGGTGGCTATTACAAAGTCTTTACGCCTTATTGGCGCGCGGTGAACCGACAGGTCGAAATTGCAAATCCACTATCCGCGCCAACGGCGCTCAATCAATATTCAGCTGCCCTCAAAGGCGATGATCTGGCGGATTGGGAGCTATTGCCAAGCCAGCCCGATTGGGGGGGCGATATTATCGATCAATATCAACCCGGAGAGGCAGGCGCTGGCAATCGACTATCATCCTTTCTAGACGGCCCGATAAAAGATTATGCGGTTCAACGAGACCATCCGGATGACGAAACCGGAACGTCCAAATTATCACCGCATTTGGCGCATGGCGAAATTTCGCCCAGACAAATCTGGCAGGCGGCTTTGGGTCGTGAGGGGGCTGATAAATTCCTGTCTGAAATTGGATGGCGCGAATTTTCCTATGTTTTGCTGTATCATAACCCCGATCTTGCGCGCGAAAATTTCAAACCAGGTTTCGATAAATTTGAATGGGCAAGCGACCCGGATAAAGTCGAAGCGTGGCGACGCGGACGGACTGGCTATCCTTTTATTGATGCCGGCATGCGCGAGCTGTGGGCGACCGGATGGCAACATAATCGCGTGCGCATGGTCTGTGCGTCTTTTCTGATCAAACATCTTTTAACAGATTGGCGTGTTGGCGAAGCGTGGTATTGGGACACGCTACTAGAAGCTGACCCCGCCGCCAATGCGGCGAGCTGGCAATGGGTGGCTGGCAGCGGAGCTGACGCCGCACCTTATTTCAGAATTTTCAACCCCTTTAGCCAAGGCCAGAAATTTGATCCTAATGGAGATTACGTCAAAAAATATGTACCTGAGCTGGCCGGCCTTCCGAAGAAATATATTCATACCCCGTGGGAGGCATCAGAAGAGGTTCTTGAACAGGCTGGTGTGCAATTGGGAGAGAATTACCCACGGCCTATCGTGGATCATAAATGGGCGCGTGAAAGAGCCCTAGCGGCTTATAAGAAGACTCGGGAGTGAGTTTTCTTTCCGTCTAAAAACGAAAATTTCCCTTTTTTAAATTTCCAAACTTGTCACTTGCGAATAAGACATTCATGTTTTTACAATTTTGTGGTATTGGACTTATCTATATGACCTACAGCGAGCTATTAATTACTGCAATCAAAGCACCTTTTAAAATGATGAAACTATTCGCGCTGTCGATTATATTCTCGCTATTGGGTTGGTCTAGCGCGAGTGCATGTAGTTTCAGTTACGATGCAGATTACAGTATTTATGAAGATAATTTATCTGCATTTTTAACATCTGATCAAACGTCGATATATATCATCAAAACGAGTATTTTGCGAGAATATGAGCATGAATATAAAACATCTTTCCATCAGACCGCGGTAAGAACATTTCTAGATTTGGAGCTAGAGCTGGTTGAGCCGCTATTTGGGCTTTTACCCGGCACATCTGATCTCGCTGTCCGAACAGAACCTAAATTTTCAATCCAAGAAAGCGCGATTGAGGCAAAATATGCGGCTAAGCCCAAGACGTTTGGGTTTTGGGATCGATTTAGTGTCTCTAACCCGACAATCAGAGGCTTTGGCTTTGACGCCGGCTCCGCAGCTTGTGGATATTTAGCCAGCAACACGTTAGACGCAAATACATTTTATCTGGTTTTTAAAAGCCAAAACGGTAGAAAATTCTATGAACCTCTTACTGGATTAGAGGATGAGTTCATTGCAGATTTCCGAAAAATAATCGGTGGCAGAATGCCATCTAAGAGAATCCGGTCAGCGGAATACTTTTTCAAAGGTATAGACGGCTATAGCGATCTTGTAGTTTCATCTTGCACCGCGGACAGCGATGATGGAATTAACATCCGCGACCTGACGAGCGAAGATGTCTTTATTGAAAAAGATAAGCTAAATATCGATCTGAATTCCATAATAATGAAAGACTTCTATGATTATTATTTGACGGGGCCAGCGAGCTTTCCGATCTGCCAAGTTGGGAATCGTTTTCTCGTTATTAAAAGCGATTATTATAACCCCCGTATCAGGAGATTTGCATTTAATCCGATTTTTCCTTCGAAACTTAGATTTCTGAAAGTCGAAAATGGCGTTGTTGACGCATTGAGTATAAGATCAAATATTAAAATTACGAATTCTGGTCCGGTTAATGTGACCGACGTCAAGCACTGGATTAAAGAAGGGATGAAGACGAAAGAGAATTAAATCCAAAACCTTGACAGCCGATATCACGTTGTTTGCCCGTGCAAGACATACCGCGCGTTAGCAATTTGTTAAAAATAGATTTTCAATCAAATTACATATTTTGCTGCTATCTTTTCATTAAATAAGAGGGCGCGCAGCATGTTAAATCAACAAAAATCTCTATGGTCGGGCCTAAGCGCCAAGGCAAAGACAATTGTCCCAGGGCGGCATTCAAATCTGAAATTTCAAACCCTCTATTTTGGGCAATCACCAGATCCAATTACACCCTTCCTAACACCAGTCACAAACCTTGTCGCGCAATCAAAGTTTGAAGAGGCTGTAGAACGTATAAAGCGTTATGAAAGCTCTAAATTTCGGACCAGAGATGGTGAAACCCTTCAGAGCAGAGCGGTAAGGCTTTTGACCTATGACTTTGGTGATGATAGTGACTCTATAACTCATAATGAGAGCCTCTTAGGGCGATATGAGGACTGGTATAACCGCCGTCCCGATTGTCCATTTGCCGCTGCCACTTATGCTAATACTTTGACCATAACAGCCCACTCCCATCGCGGGACAGATTGGGCGCATAAGGTCTCAGATCAGCAATGGGACATGATGAAAAAATACTCAGATCAAGCCAATGAGGTCATGACAAAAACCCAAACGGAATTTTCTAATCATTGGTACTGGTCTCTCGCCTATTTAGGACTAGCTCTGCAGTCAAATGAGGTTCAAGCCGTCCATATGCAGCGCTTCCAAATCTGCGTAAATGCCAATCGGTGGGATGTAACCCCATACAGAAAAATGGGTCAACATATGCTCCCACGTTGGTTTGGAAGTTTCGAAACTCTCGATCAACTCGCGCAATGGGCCGCAAAGGTCACGGAATCTAGGCTGGGTATGATGATGTATGCCGTGATATATGATGATTTGAAAGATTATCATGACCTAAGCGAAATGGGACTTGATTGGGAAAAAATGAAACAAGGCTATAAGGATTGGATGACGCGCCTTCCGCATGATTGCGTTGCAACCAGTTTCGCGGCTTCGGCCTTTATGATGGAAGACTATGATTGCTGTCTTGACGTTCTGGAAGGCCTAAATCACTTTTTTGAGGCCTGTTGGGATAGTCCAACAAATGTGCATCTCGCTAACTCTCTATGTCGGGAATATACGGGGCGTTGATTGGACATATTGAATGGTGCCGGGATAACCGAAATTACACCGCAATGTGATTAGCCAGAGAGTAGTTGATTATGATTTATGGCCCTATGAAAAAATTATTACTTACAACCTCAATCTGTCTTCTTGCCGCGTGCACCGCTGTGCAGTCTGCAGAAACCCAAGAAACCCTGACTCAAACCAAGGTAGCACAAGCCGCGCCCGCTACGGGTCCTCAGGCTTTATTTGCCAGTGAACGCGAGGACGGCTTTGCTGAACTCATCGTAGCTGGCGGGTGTTTCTGGTGTATTGAATCAGATTTCGAAAAAATACCTGGCGTTAAAGAAGCTATCTCTGGCTATTCTGGCGGCGGTTTGGATAACCCTGATTATAAGACCGTGTCTTATAAGGAAACGGGTCATTATGAAGTCATCAAAGTTATCTATGACCCCAATGTCGTCACCTATCGACAGCTAATTGATAAATTTTGGACGAAAATCGATCCAACCGATCCACATGGCCAATTTTGTGATAAAGGCTCAAGCTATCGCACCGCCATTTTCGCAACCCCTGAGCAAATGGCAGATGCACAAGCCTCGAAAGATTATATTGTCGCCAATAAGCCTTTCAGCGCAGACATTGTGACACCTATTCTTCCAGCTGTAACCTTTTACAAAGCCGAAGATTATCATCAGGATTATTACAAGAAAAACCCCGCCCATTATCAACGCTACCGCACTGGGTGTCGTCGCGATGCGCGTACGCAGGCCCTTTGGGGCAAATAAGCTAGAGCGTCGGACCCTAATTTCTATTGTTGCGTCGGGTTTGTTTGTAACCCGTCGCCTCATAGAGATAGAGCGTTCGAGTTTTTCGCGGCCCTAAAGCAATTTCGATTGGCGCGAGGGGCAAAAGGGTTTCAAAATCCTCCCTAAAGTAATTTTCAAAATTCCTGTGATGCGAGACCAATAAGACTTTGGTCGTGCCTTCATCCAGGGGACGGGTCAAATCGGCATGATGTTTTGGCGTATGATTTAAGCGCCACATTTGTAACGGTCTCTCACCGACGCCGTAATGGTTCAGATCATAAAAAACCAAGCGGTTATCCGTTGCGATAATGTCGAAGTCTCCGTCACTGGCGCGGGCCTCTATTTGGGCGGCTGTCTCCGGCCAAGCGCGAAGACGCTTGACCGAATTGTCTAATGCGAGACGATCAACCGCGTTGGCGTTTAAAAAGATGATCGCAAAACAAAGCACGATAAAGGATTGCAGTCCCAAGCCGATTTTTAGCCATGTCAAACGGAGTTTGGTTTGCGTCGCCCAAAGCGCCACTAAAATGACACCAGCACCGTAACTGGTCACAGCCCAATTGGCATTGGCGCGCGAGAGAAAGGCTTCAAGCGAAATGACTAGAAAAGGCGTAAGTGAAAATAAGGCGAGCCAAAGCGCGGGAGCGGTAAGGCGCTTTCGAAATATCGCGAGGATAGCAAGACATAAGATCGGGAAAATAAGCGGGCCCAGTACACCGAATTGATCGACCCAGAAAGAGAGGAGTTCACGTGGATGAAAAAGGTCTTTTTGAAGATTTGCATTTTCAGCCGTATGCGAAATCGTCGCAAAATCATGGGTCGCATTCCACATCAAATTTGGAAAAAGACAAAGGATAGCCAAACCAGCGACCACGACGCCTTTAAAGTTTATAAGCGCTTTTCGGCTGGCGGGATCAAAGAGTGTGGCCAGGATGAGCGGGGGAATAAAAAAGGCCATGGCATATTTTGACAACAGCCCACACCCAATCGCGAGACCTAATTGAATTGTCGCGCCCCAGCTCGGCCGCTCTCGAAAGCTCGCCCAGCCATGCAGGGCGGTGGCCCAGAATAAAAGCAAAACCGCATCTGTGCTGATGATATAACTTGAGAGCCAAACGGCGGGCATGAGCGTATAGGTGAGGGCCGCCCAAAAGCCGATCCGCGCTAAAAATAATTTCTGACCCGCAAGAAAAATAATGAAGGTTGTGACGACATGTAAAAACGGGGCTGCCAAGCGTATCGCCCATTCCGTATTTCCAAACAGGCTGGTCGTGCTTGCGATAACCCAAGCAATCATAGGTGGTTTTGAAAAATACCCAAAATCCAGATCTTGAGACCAGGCCCAATATTGCGCCTCATCGCCATGTAACCCCCAGGGTGCAAGGCTTAAAAACGTCAAGCGAATGACAAGCAGGCCACCCAATATGAGCAGGAGCCGTCTGACATAATTCAAATTTTGTGTCTGGTTTTGCATGCTGTCCGCGATATGGCCTGAAAATGGATGGATTAAAAGTGACGCTTCACCCATGAAATGAAACAATTGGCAAAGAAGTTTGTCGATAAAGGCAAGCTCTGTCTTTACTTTTTAATGGCTTTGGCGTTGAAGACAGACATGCAGTTTATACGTCATATTTTAATCGTGATGATGATTTGGTCCGTTCCATTTTTGGCGCTAGCGCAAGAGGGGAATTCGACCGGTGAACCCGACTTTACGGCACAGTCCCTTGATGAGCGCATTGCCTTGATCGAAGCGCAAGACAGCTTGTCTGAGGAAGATCGCGAGACGGCGATAAATTCTTTGCGCATCGCATTGGATCATTTGACGGAGGCGACACGCCAGTCTGAGCGACGCGCGCAATTCGTCAATATTTCTGAAAATGCGCAAGCCAGTCGTGAAGAGATTGATGAAACGCTTGAGCGTTTGAGCGAAAGCTTGGACGAGGGCCCCGCGCCCATGACTCAACCGAATAGTGAGGCTGAACTTTTTGATCTGGAGCAGGAATTGATCGCGAAACAATCCGATCTGGCCGAGCTTAAGGCGCGATTAGATGGATATGAGAATACAATCCAAACCCTACTTTCACGTCAAAGCGCGGCCCCCAATGAATTAGGCGAGGCGCGGACATCTTTGGCTGATATTCTTAACCGAATAAATAATCTGGGCCAAGGTGATCTAGAGGTCGTTTCATCGGCACGCCGTACGGAATTGGAAGCGCGGGCCTGGTATCGCCGCAATCAAATTCGGGCGCTTGAGCAAGAAATCGCGACCTTACCTTTGCGGCAAGAATTGATAAATGGACGACGGACAATATCTGATCTGGAAGCCCAATTTCTTCAACGTGAAGAAAGTATGATTTCAGAGCAGACTGGTCGTAAACGCATTAATACGGCGAGAGAACTTCGTGACCGGATCGCCGCAGATGCAGAGGGCCTGTCTGATCATCATCCCTTGATCGCTCAATATGCGCAAACCAATCTCGAGATAGCGAATGAACTCGCGGTTTTGTCTGGCGTTCGTTTTGATCCGTCTGAAGGTGTGTCGGTCGAAATCACGGAAGAGACACCGCCTCAGACCGCGCAAAGAATTGCGACGGCGCGGGGCGAGTTGGGGACGATCGAAAATAATCTAATTGCGGCGCAAAAACTTGTTGATGGGGGTCGACTGGACCGCGAAGCTGGAGAAGTTTTGCGTCGCTTGGGGCGTCAAATCCGGTCCTCGGCGAGCTTGCGCGCAGATCTTCGGGACTCATCCAATGCACAAACCTTGGCGCTAAGACGACAGATTATCGCGCAAGAAGAATTGCGAGGATTGCCAGTCGGTGCGTTTGCGATAGATACCGCTATGAAAAACGCACGCGGTGAAACCCCCGCTTTGCCCGATCTCTCAGCGGAAGAGCGCGCGGCGCTGAATGGTGTGCTGGAAACACGTCGCGATCTATTGCAACAATTGGTTTCACAAGCGACAGCTCGCATTAACGCTGTGACAGAGCTCGAAGCGGTTCAATTAGATTTATTGACCAAGTCTGAGAGCATGCAAACCTTACTCGATGAAAATCTACTTTGGGTACGATCTGTGCCGGCAATTGATACAATGCTTCCAAAAAAGACATTTGACGGGATGGTCGAGCTCTTTTCAATTGATAATATTTCGCTCGCCCTATCCGAACTCATAAACCAGGCCAGATCTTACTTTCTTATTGTTATTGGCTTTGTGCTAGCCATTTTATCCTTATTTCGTCTACGCCCCGCGCTTATTCAGGACACTGAACGCCGATCTAAACTTGTTGGACGCGTCCAGGAAGATAGTGCTTGGCATACGCCAGCTGTTATTGTGTCAGGTTTGGTTTATGCCTTACCGGTCACGCTTGTATTAGTTTTATTTGCTATCCTCTACGTTTTCTCCCAGCGTCCAGATGCATTGATAACGGGCTTAGCAAAAGGATTTGGGCTTGCGGCTTTTGTCTATTTTATTTTTGCGTGCTGGAATCAATGGAATCGTAAGTCGGGCCTATTTGAGACCCATTTCAAAATTCCAAATGCATTACGCCAATCCATCGCGCGTAATTTACGCTGGTTTGCGCCGCTTCTCGGAATTTTTGCGTTTTGTCTGGGGCTAACGCGCGATGTGAAATCTACGAATATTACGGAAGGCTTTGCTGTCTTTATTTTTGTTCTGACGGGCCTTGCAATGGCCTTCATAGCGTTTCGCGTTATTTGGCGAAAACGGGACGCTGTTTTAAGCTTGGCTGGCAAAGATGGCCTTCTCGTGAGGTTTAGAGGTCCGCTGACATTAGTCATATTAGGCTTGCCTTTGATTGCTATTACATTGGCTATGGCAGGCTATTTTGAAAGTGCGGAGCAATTGCTGTGGCGGATGTTCCTCTCAGGTCTTCTTACACTGATAAGCTATATGACCTATCAAACCGTGATACGCGCGATTGTCGTTGCGCAACGACAGATCAAATATAAACAAGCTTTGGAAAAGCGAGAAGCCGAGCTTGAAGCGCGCCGAAAATTAGAAGAGGCCGAAGATAAAGATGAGGATTTGTCGCCGCTTCCAAATGTAGATCTATCCGAAATTGATGTGACAACGATTACGCGTCAAACCTCACAGCTCTTACAAACTGCGACCTTTCTCACATTTGCGGTCTTATTGTGGTTTATCTGGTCATCTCTGATTCCGGCCCTCAGCATTTTCGACGGATTTGAAATTTGGTCATATAAAACAGGCAATGTGATTGAAGGCATTGATGAAATCGTCGCCGTGTCTGTCTGGGATCTCATACAGTCCTTTATTATTTTAGGGCTGACATTTATGGCGGCCCGAAACCTGCCAGGTTTTCTTGAGATTTTTGTCTTAAACCGTGTGGGTGTAAATGCGGGAACACGATATGCGGTCACAACAATATTGGGTTATCTGATTGTTGCGGCAGGTATCATCATCGCCTTTGATCAATTGGGCCTGCAATGGTCGCAATTGCGCTGGATTGTGACGGGTCTTTCGGTTGGTATTGGGTTTGGCCTACAGAAAATTATCGCCAATTTTGTCTCAGGTTTGATTATCCTCTTTGAGCGCCCTATTCGGATCGGCGACTATGTCACAATCGGTGATCAATCGGGGACGGTCAGCCGAATTAAAATTCGCGCGACAACGCTAAGGGATTTGGATAATCGCGAAATACTGATACCGAATGAAGCCCTGATTTCGGAACGTGTGACCAATTGGACTTTGTCGTCATCTGTGACACGCCTGATTGTACCCGTCGGGATAGCCTATGGCTCTGATACGGATGCGTCCCGCGATATTATCCTGAAGGCTATTAAAGATATCCCAAAGGTCTTGTCGCGTCCTTCGCCCCAGGTCTTGTTTATGGGGTTTGGTGAAAGTTCACTGGATTTTGAAATTCGGGTGTTCCTGAATAATTTTGAAGACCGCTTCCCGATCCAGCACGCCATCCATACAGAGGTCAATAAAGCCCTTGAGAAAGCCGGTATTTCCATTCCATTCCCGCAACGTGATTTGAATATTGTGGGACAGGACAACTCTTTTGATTCTAAATCAAAATCAGTGTCAAAACGCGCAAAGTCCACAGGGGCGAAACCTTCATCCAAATCTAAGCCAAAAAGCTAGAGTTTCTAAATGCGAAATTTTATATTCATTGGAGCCGCCGCGCTGGCTTTCGCCTCGCCAGCAATTGCGCAGAGTAATAATGCTCAAAGTTCAGCTCCTGAAGATGTTAAAATACCAGATGATGGATACGTTTATTCAATAGACTGCGTACCTCTGGAAGATGGTACAGAGTATTGTGACGCAACGCCGATTGCTGGTTTTATTCCTCCAGCAATAAAACGTGATATTGTTTTGGCTAAAGGCGTAAAATTACTCACAACCAATCAACCCGAAGTCATCGATATAATTCCTCAGATATCTCCAGAAGGTTTAACCCTTGCCCATCCTGCCGAGCGTCTCAATACGGTCGCAGGCGTGAATATTCATCGCGGCTCCGGGCAGGAACATCTCACTGCTATTCGGTCGCCCGTCTTAACGGGTGGGGCAGGGGCTGGAAGTTTTCTCTTTACGCTTGATGGGGTGCCCCTACGGGCCGCCGGCTTTGCCAATGTGAATGGCTTGCTTGAGGCGCCGACAGAAATTGCCTCGACTATCGAGGTCTTTAAAGGACCTGGGCCTTCAAATTATGGGTCTAATGCGGTCCACGGCCTGATCAATACGGTTCTTGGTAAACCAGATGATGGGAATGAATTTATAAGTTTGCAGGGCAGCACGCGCGGTTTTGCAAATACAACTCTGGTCAAAGACTTAGGTTCGTATTTGAGAGTTTCTGCGGATCTAACCCATGATGATGGATTTCGCGACGATAGTGGCTTTGACCAGCAGAAGATTGCGATCCAACATTACACTGAAATTGGAAATTGGGATATTTCCAGCTTATTGGCGATTAATAACCTCAATCAAGAGACGGCTGGATTTTTACAGGGTGATGACGCCTATCTAGACCGTGATTTGATTACAACAAATGCGTTTCCTGAGGCCTTCCGAGATAGCCAAGCATTGCGTGTTCAAGTCAAAGCCGAAACGGAATTGGATATCGGCACGCTGATTTTGCAACCCTATGCGCGTCGGACACAACAAAGATTTTTACGCCATTTTGTTCCCGGACAAGCCCTAGACAAAAATGGGCATACATCATTTGGATTCAAATCGGGCCTATATGGTGATAGTTGGGCCGTCGGATTGGACGCTGAATATACAAAAGGTTTCCAATTCGAGTTTCAAGACAATCCCGACGCTTTTAGTTTCGTCCAAGGCCTCCATTTTGACTATGAAGTCGATGCAATTGTTTTGGCTGGATTTGCGAGTAAAGATTTCGACCTTTCAGATAAGGCTACACTCCGTGTCGAAGCGCGTGGCGAATATACGCATTATGACTATGACAATCTGGCGGATACGGGCGTATCCGGACGTTTCATTCGGTCTGCTGACCGGACCGATGATTATTTTACCCTGACACCCAAAATTGGCTTCACCTATGATTTTGATCAGGCCACATTTTTCGCCCGAGCCGCCAGAGGGTCTCGTGCGCCCCAGACAATTGATCTCTATTCCGCGCAGCAAAACCAAGTGCCCGGTGAAGCCGGGGTCGAAACCCTTGATAGTTTAGAGACAGGATTGCGCGGCGGATGGGGCAATGGTGATTTCAGCCTAGGAAATTTTGAGATCACGGCCTTCACGGCTTGGAAAGATAATTTCTTTTTCCGCAATGCAAATGGATTTGATGTGACTAATGGCAAGACCCGCCATGAGGGGATTGAAGCAAGTTTTGACTTTAATTTGACAAATGGATTTTCATTGAAGGGCGCGGGCACTTTGGCGCGCCACCGCTATAATTTCACCGAAGTCGTCGGTAGTGCGGCCAATGACATTACCGAGGGTGATCGCGTCGACACAGCGCCTGACACAATCGGAAACCTGGCTTTGCACCATGAATCTGAAAATTTCGGCGGATATCTGCGCTGGACCCATGTGGGCGAATATTTCACCAATCCTGGCAATACGAATGTCTATCCCGGTCATGATATCTTCACACTGGGTGGACATGTCGATCTTTCAGACAGTTTAAAGCTCTCACTCCGGCTCGAGAATGTGTTTAACACGCTTTATGCGGACCGCGCTGACTTTGCTTTTGGCAATGAACGGTTCTTCCCCGGACGACCCAGAACCGTATTTGCGGGTTTGACGCTCGCGTTTGACTAGACTAACTCCCGCTCATGCATATTTCTGATAGCAAACTCTCACAGGTCGTTGACCGCTTTGATCATATCACGGCGCGCATGAGCGCGACGACCGATAGTGATGAGATCGTGCAGCTGGGCAAAGACTATGCCGAGCTGAGGCCTGTGGCTGAAGGTGTGAAGAAATTACAAGCTGTGCGCGCTGAGATGGAAGACCTCACAGCCATGTTGGATGACCCTGAAATGGGCCCCATGGCAAAAGAAGAGCTGCAAACTTTGAAAGACAGCTTGCCCGCGCTTGAAAAAGAAGTCTCGCTTTTGCTCTTGCCCAAAGACAAAGACGATAATGCCTCCATCGTGCTTGAGATACGCGCCGGAACAGGCGGGGATGAAGCGGCGATTTTTGCAGGCGATCTTTTTGCCATGTATAAACGCTATGCCACGCTTCAAGGCTGGAAGGTCGAAATCGAGAGCGAATCTGAAGCCGATATGGGTGGCTATAAGGAAATTGTGGCGTCTGTCTCCGGTGCGGGCGCTTACGGTAAAATGAAATTTGAATCGGGTGTTCACCGCGTCCAGCGCGTCCCTGTCACCGAAACCCAGGGCCGTATTCATACCTCGGCTGCAACCGTCGCCGTTCTGCCAGAGCCCGAAGATATCGATATTGGCTTTTCCATGAGTGATGTGCGGGTCGATACAATGCGGGCCTCAGGCGCCGGTGGGCAGCACGTTAACAAGACAGATTCGGCCGTTCGTATGACCCATCTGCCAACGGGTGTGGTGGTTGTCTGTGATGCCAAATCCCAACATATGAACCGAGCCAATGCTGAGCGGCTTCTGAAAATGAAGCTCTATGATATGGAAAAACAGAGGTTAGATTCGGAGCGCGCGGAAGAGCGAGCGGGACAAGTGGGCTCAGGTGATCGCTCTGAACGGATCCGGACCTATAATTATCCGCAGGGTCGCGTGACGGATCACCGAATTAATCTCACGCTTTATAATCTTGATAAGATCGTAGCCGGCGATGCGCTGTCTGATGTGACAGATGCGTTGATTGCCGAAGATCAGGCTGCGCGCCTCGCGCAAATGGAGCAGGGATGATCCGGCGCTCCGTCTTTGTCTATATTACCGCAGCGGTTTTACTGTTTTGCGGTATCATCATCCCTGAAGCCCTGAGTGCAACCCATAGTGATTATAGCTCACTGGCCAATTATATCAGCGAGCTTGGCGCTGATGGTGCACCGACACAGCGCCTGACCAATTCGGTTTTATTTCCGATGGTCGGGATTAGCCTGATCGCCATCTTGATTGCCTTGTGGCATCGCTTGCCAAAACGCACGGCCATTCGCGCGGGGTTGATCTGCCTCGGGCTTGGGCTGGCTTTGGCCTATTTTGGCGCGGCCATTTTTCCTTGTGATGCAGGATGTCCAATTGAAGGGAGTGCCAAACAAAATACCCATAATTTGCTGGCCCTAATTCAATACCCGCTGGGTGTGATTGGATTTGCGCTATTGGGGCTCAATTTGAAAGAAAAACCCCTTTGGCGCTGGGCCTTTGTTATTTCGGCGGCCGCCATGGCGTTTGGCTTTGTGTTTATGCTGCAACCGGGCCAGGCGCATCTTCGGGGCTTTTGGCAAAGGGTCGGGGATTATATGGCGTTTTTCACCTTGATCGGAATTGTCATCTCCTCACAACCACATTTGCAAAAATCATGAGCCGCGCCAAAAAAGAAAAATATCTGCTCTATTTTGTGCTGACCGTGGTTTTAATTGCGGCGGCGTCCTTTCAGCATTTTATCTCAAATGCCAAAGTCGATCGCTGCCTCGATGCGGGGTTTGAATATGATTTTAATGAGAAGCGATGTTTGGGGGAATGAGGTGGGCTTGATCGCTACGCATTCCTATAATGGTTAGGCGTTATTTTGGTTTGGCGTCTCTATACCTATGATATCGAAATCTCTGACCGCTATATTTTGATACAAAAATGTGAGAGCCTCTTCTGGTGAAACGCCGTTTTCAAATAGAAGGGCTTCAGCGTTCTGCTTGAGTCCTTTATTGATAGTATCGTTAAAGGGTAAAGTGGGTTGCATAATATCTTCAGTTAAATGGTATCGTAATTGATTGGCTTGCGTTTAGGATGATATATACGAAGCACGTAGAGAACATCACCTCTGACGTAATAAGGAATTTTGTATCTATATTTAGGTGATATGCGCTCTCTCACATCATCGCGGGGTGTTTGTCTGCCCATAAGTAGATTGTCTGGTATGGAGACAATGGTTGTTTCTATATCTTCCAAGACATTTTTTAGCCCAACATACGACCTTTCCGCTAGGAATAAGCGGATTTCCTCTAAGTCTTGGAGGGCAAGAGTGGTGAGCTGAATTTTCATTTTCAAATGTTATTTAGATAGATCTACATCCGATAAAGACTGCTCGTTTTTGGTTCCCCATGTTTTCGTCCATTTCGACACGCGGTCAAAATCATATGTTGGGTGCGTATCTATTGAAGCTACGGCCTCATTGAGTTCAGATAAATAAGCCGCACGCTCTTCCATATACGCAGCAATCGCTTCTTTGACGATGAATGAGCGTGAACGCTTGGTCATAGCGGCGTAAGAATCTACATCATTCTTGAGCTGTTCAGGAAGCCTTACGGAAAATGTTTTATCGGGCATGGTGATAGTCCATAGGTTAAATAACACATATGAACACATTGTATTCATTTTGTTGAAAAAGTCAAAAGTTTGATGGTATTTTGACAAGTTTTATTGCAACTTGAGCATGACACCTCACAGGTACCGCTGGAGACATTATGAATAGACTTAGTTATGAAAAATCTTGTCAAAAATTAGGCTATACGACTCCGCCCCCATTACCGGAAAAACCCCCAACGCCATATGACGATATAAGGGGTGTAGAGTTTTTTAGAACCGAGGTGAAAGGTGATTATTCCAATCTCACTTTACCGCGATGTTTTTTTAATAAATCAGAGATTTCTGACGCGTCGTTTGAAAATACAGATTTAAGTGAGTCTTTCATGTGTTGGAATGATTTTATCAACGTAAATTTCAATAATACTGACTTGTCAGGTTCAGATTTAAGGGCGTCGTTATTTGAGAATTGTGATTTCAAAGGGGCTAAGATGACCGGAGCAATCGCGACCAAGGGGGCTGACCTTGATTTGTCTGAAGAGCAAACCTCAGTGATTAACTGGGTAAGTCATGAAGATGAGCCTGATGGCGGATAAGCCAATTCATATTTAGGGAGTTTGCAACCTAACGTCCGCGTTTTTGCCGGAATCGTACTGGGAAACCCTAATCTCTAAATTAGCTAAAATTGTAATTCGCATCGAATCGATAAGCGGTGAATTAAAATTGTTTTCCTGTTCGTGCTGTGGGGCCGATACCCTTACGGAAAGGAATGGGTGGGATATATGCCCAGTATGTTGGTATGAAGATGCAGGCCAAGACTACATTAACTCTCGTTATACTTATGTTGGGCCAGATTCGGGCTTTCACCTCTATTCGCAGAGAATTAACTTTATCAGATATGGTATCGGTCGCCCCGAAAGAAAAGATTTGTTTGAAAAGAAAGAGCCGATCGAAAACTATACAAGTAGTCGCATTTTTGAAATCGACTCAGATAAAAAAATTATTCTCGAGAAAAATTCAGATTGGTCCGCCCCTTTGACGCCGCCGTCAGTTGAGGAGCACATCAAGCAAATAACGAAATTACCTGCGATGGAATTGGCGCTATACATCTCAGAATCATATTTGCATCAAGACTATGATTACCCAAGCCTTTTATCCGTGCTGAAGAGGAAAATAGAGACTGAAGATTTTTCACCGACACAATAAGACGTTAGAAAACTCAAACACGGTGTTTTTCAGACGGAGTACTTCCAAGACTTACAGCAAGAGAAATTTGAAGCCATATTAGGGTTTAAGTTTTAGAAGTTCATTTTCTTACGCTCGCTTCAGCTGGGAAAAGCTCACCTCAGATAACTCATCTGTGCATTGACTTATTTACGGTGACAGCGGACTTATATCGCAAGTAATAAAGTAAAACGAAAACCCTTCCGATGATAAAAATCATAGTCCTACTTGTTGTAATCATACTCCTTGTATCCGTAATCGCCGTCATATCCATGCAGGCGTCGACGACATGGAGCGTTGGGGAGGTCGTTAGAACGCCGGATAGTCAATTTGAAAATCTGCCTGATTATCCATTCGAGCCGAACTATGTGGAAGTGAAGGGATACCGCGTTCATTATCTTGATGAAGGCCCAAGAGATGGCCAAGTGGTTTTGCTCATGCATGGTCAGCCAACATGGAGCTATTTATACCGTCATATGATCCCGCTTCTCAGCGAGGCGGGCTACCGTGTCATCGCCCCTGATAATGTGGGCTTTGGTAAATCTGATAAGCCAGTCGACCATGCGTCCCATAACTACCAAATGCATGTTGATGTCATGACTGCGTTTATAGATAAGCTCGAGCTAAAGGACGTGACTTTATTTGCGCAAGACTGGGGCGGGTTGATTGGCCTGAGAGTCGTTGAGCAAAGGCCGGACCAATTTGCACGGATCATGATTTCTAATACAACACTTCCGGCCATGAGCGGGCTCAAGGGCTGGCTGGGCTTTCCATTGTTCAAAGCGGCTATTCGCAAAGAGGGCATTGTCCAAGAGCTAGATATGAAAGACGAGAAATTTTCATTCGCGACTTGGGTTGCCTATGCAAAAACAACGGATAATTTTGATTTTGCGAGATTGATTCAAGGTGGCACGTCAAGACATCTATCCGAGACTGAGTTAGCTGGCTACGCTGCCCCATTTCCGACCGAAGAGACAATGGCGGGCGTCAGAATGTTCCCTAGCCTTGTGACCACCCAATTAAGGCAAAACCAAAAAATTATGGATCAGTTCTATTCAAAATGGGACAAGCCGCTGATCACGGCCTTTGGAGAGAAAGATACGCTCATGGCGGGCCGCGATAAAGTCTGGCAAGACAGCGTGCCTGGGGCACAAGGTCAACCGCATAGCCTTGTCAAAGACGGCGCGCATTTCATTCAAGAAGATAAACCAAAAGAGCTCGTTGAAATTCTGGATAGGTTTATCAAGTCTCAAAACTAGAAATCTGCAAATTAAGAACGGGTCTTCGATGATATGAAATGGGCAGAATTATACATGGGTGAACCTGGATTAAGAGGGTCCCCTATTCCGCCCACATCCGAGTGACGTTCAAAAATATCAAATTCAATTTTCTGCAATTTGCACGTTCTTGCCAACGCAAGACCAGCTGGTCCGGCGCCAATAATGCAACCCGGTTGTTTCGTACAGCACTCATTTTTATTCTTCTCGAAAATATTACCGTCCGTACTCGAAAGGCTGCTTAAGGTAATAAATGCCGTTACAGCTTTTGGAGATCGCAGCCTCTCGCTTCCAGTATCGGACGCATTTCCCTGTAAGCTTGAGGTGTTCTATAAAGTGGAATGCGCGGATGGAGATGGTGGACAATATGATATTGCATCCCCATCGAAGCGATATTGCCGAGTTGAAATTTCCACGCCCGCGTATCTCTGTAACAGCCTATTTCTTGACCTGGATGATGCGGTGCCCAAGACAGGAAAAATGAGATATAGATCCCGGCAATTTGAACGGGCAGCCACCACAATAGGGCAGCTTCCAAGGCTAAACCATTCCAAGCCATTAAAATCAAAAAACCATAAAATGTAAGTTTGAACATGGCGCTGAGTATGACTAAATCTTGTCTTCCATTTCGTTCAAGAGAGGCAAGGTAGCGCGCGTCAGTTCCGTTGCTTCGCGGTTGACGCGAGATAATGATACGCCAAACAGCGTGCCACGGACCATTGGCTGTAACATAATAGTCGGGGTCCAGATTAGGATCATTGGCATGTTTATGATGCTCCATATGGGTTGCTTTGAATACGGGGTAAGGCGTGGTTAGCGGGATAGATCCAATCCAGCCTACCAGCTCATTTAGCCAACGAAATTTTTGTCCCGGTTTAGCGATGATTGAGTGTTGGGCGTCATGGCTAGGTAAGTAGGATAAAGCAATATTGCAGATTGAGATGATAAAACCGAACCAAAGCGGGATGATATTTAGGAATACTAATGGCCATAATGAGAGCCAAACTACAAAGTTCAAAATTGACCACGAGACAATCATCCAGGGAAAATGACCCAAATGTCGATTGGCTATTTCTTTTTCTAGCTTGAACAGTTCAGCTTTAGTCAAGTATGTTAGGTCCTGAGCGGTATCACGGACTATTTTGTCCATATCCAGTTCCCTCTAATTTGGGCTAATAGTCCAACCGGCCCCGCAATCGCGAAACCAAATTGTAGAGGCGATAAACCTATGGGCGGCGTCCAACTAAGTGCACTCATGGACTGCGCGATAAGCGGCACAAGGAAACCAATCGCAAAAATGAGCGGTCCAAAAAAGAAGATGGGCTTGAGCAATTTTTCTATCATGAAACTCCCCTCAACGATTACCTATGTTCTGCAGGTAGAGATATAGTCGATGAAGTCAGAGAATGGCAGAAAATAATGATATTTCCTAATATCCGCTTCGCAGGATTATATTCAGGTTGGAAATTGTGAAGGTCTATCGGCAATATAAAACGATTGAGACAGCCAATGTGACCCTAATCGATGATAGGCCATTAGCTATCTCTTAAACGCAGGCATTAGTGTTTAGGGGGCGATGCCGGTTAAAGCCGAAAATGGAAAATCAAAATGTTCATTTTTATGCGGTGTTTGATAATTGGATCATCACCGCTCATGCTGCAATATAACGCTTTACAGCGTCGACACCTTCCTCGGCGGCACCCAGTAAAGGCTGAGGCAATGGATTTCCGGTGATTTTCAACGTTCGTAAATTCTCAAGATCGGCGATCGATGCTGGGAGTTCTGTAAGCTGATTGTCTAGTAATAAAATATGTTCAAGCTTTGATAATTGTCCAATATTATGTGGCAGCGATGAAATTTGATTGCCTTGCGCATGAAGCACTCTAAGTTCTGTCGCCTCTAAAAGGATATCAGGCAGCTGCCGAACTTCGTTATGTCTAATGTCAATATGGTCCAGACGCGGGAGACGACCGAATGCAGATGGTAGGGTCTCTAAACTATTCCCGTTGATATATAGGCTCTTTAAATGTTTTAACTGGGCAAGGTCATCGGGGAGTGAAGTGATTTGGTTCTTGCTAATATTTAGCGATGTCAACTTTGGAAGCTCTGTTGCAAATTTAGTGAGTTCCTTTAAACCGCAATTGACCATAGCAAGATGTTTCAGGCCTTTGAGTGCGGTAAATTTAATTCTAAAAGAGATTCGAGCCCGTTGAGCGTGTTTGGCAGGGCCTTCAAACCAGAATTCAGGACTGTTAGTTTCTTAAGTTTCTTCAAATTGCCTATTTCATCGGGCAAATGCGTCAGAAAAGGAGAGCCATTAAAACTAAGCTCACTCAGGTCCTGTAATTCTCCGATCTCTTTAGGCAGTTTTTGCAAAACCTGCATATGCGTCAAAACCAGATAGCGCAGTTTGTGCAGCCGTCCTAGTTCAGGAGGTAATTCTGAAATCCCTGATCCCTTAAGATCTAATGAGGTTAAATGTTCGAGTTCAAAGACTTCCTTGGGCAGTGTTTTTAGGGACCGAATGCGGAGTTCGAGCCGTTTAGTACCCTTAGATGCCGATCGTTCAATTTTCTTGAGAGCTAATAGATGGGGATCTTCCATTATTCCGTCCATTGCACAAAATCATCCAACTGAATTTGGACCTCCCTATACGCTTTGCAAAGGCATTATTCAGGGCGAAGATCCAGCAAAGTTTTGCGAAGGGCTTCAATTGCCTCTCTTATATGGTCTTCTGTCACGATGAGCGGTGGGGCCAGTCTCAAGACATTATCGCCAGCTGTTCCGACAAGGAGCTTGTGATCAAGAGCCTTAACTTTCACATCCGTATTTGGAACTTTTAGTTTTAGTCCCATCAGCAAGCCTTTGCCGCGTAGCTCTTCGATCATATCGGGGAACTCATCTTTGAGAGCCTCAAATTGTTGCTTCAAGAAATTGGACCTTTGGACCACATTTTCCAGGAAGCCCTCTTCTTCCATCAGGTCAAGCGCGGCTAGTCCAACGGCCATGGCCATAGGGCCACCGCCATAGGTCGTGCCATGCGTGCCGGGCACCATATATTGCGCGACTTCTGTACTGGCGATACAGGCGCCTAGCGGATAGCCGCCGCCAATGCCTTTGGCAGCTGCCATTATATCGGGCTCACCGCCTTCGACCCATTGATGAGCAAAAAGCTTACCGGTCCGTCCGGCCCCGCATTGGACTTCGTCATAAATCAGCAAAATTCCATTTTCGTCGCAGAGCTGACGCAAGCCCCGCAGGCATTCGGGGGGTAAGGGACGTAAACCACCTTCGCCTTGGACAGGCTCAACGAGGATCGCAGCGGTTGTCTCAGAGATCGCCTCTTTGAGAGCCTCGTGGTCACCAAATTCGAGGTGAACAAATCCGGGCAAGCGCGGACCAAAGCCTTTGAGATATTTTGGATTGCCGCCCGCATTAATGGTCGAGAGTGTGCGGCCATGAAAAGCGCCCTTGAAACTGATGATGTCGACACGCTGGGGATGACCACTATCATGTTGATAGCGACGCGCGGTCTTTATCGCGCATTCCACAGATTCGGCACCAGAATTTTGAAAGAAGACTTTGCCCGCCCAGCCCAAGAGATCGCAATAGCGTTTTGCAAGCTCAGCCTGACCTGGAACGCGAAACATATTGGAGAGATGCCAGAGATTAGCCGCCTGAGAGGTCAGGGCTTCTATCATTTTAGGATGGCTGTGCCCAAAGCCGGACACGGCAATACCCGCGATAAAGTCGAGATATCGATCCCCGCCTTCCGTATAAAGATAGGGACCTTCGCCGCGGACAAAGGTCTGTTTCGGCGGATTATAACAGTCAAATAAATGGTTATCTTTGGCCATGATCTTTTCATTCCCTGATGAATTAAGGGGGCGGTTCAACACACTCCAATATGGAGTTACGAAATGCTCCAGCATATGCGCCTTTTTGAGAAGCGCAAGCCCGATTATGACTTAATGCGCCATCCTCGTTTCAAGACGGTTAAAACGGCAATGAATAAAAAGATATTTATGACGGCCGTCAGGATGACCCCGATCATAACATTACCATCGGCTTCACCTAAAAACCCGTAGCGAAATCCATCAATTAAATAAAAGAGTGGATTGAACAGACTGATTTTATAAAAAAGCGGCGGCAAGATATCGATATGATAAAATGTGCCAGACAAATAAGAGAGCGGCAAGATGATGAATTGGTTGACGACGGCAAGCTGGTCAAATTTCTCTGCCCAGACACCGGACAAAATGCCAATCATGCCTAACATAATGGCGGCACTTACCCCGAAATAAAGCACGGCCCATAATTTGACCGGGACAAGTGGGGTGAAGAAAATTGAGAGGGCAATGGCCGTTGCAAAAGCGACTAGGATGCCGCGCGTTGCCGCGCCGCCAATATAACCCAGAGCAAGTTCGAAATAGGAGAGTGGCGTCATGAGCACATCATTGATCGATCCCATCATTTTACCTGTCATGATGGATGAGGAGGAATTGGCCGAGGCATTATTGAGAATCCCCAGCATCACCAGGCCAGGCGCGAGGAAGACAACAAAACTATCAGTTGCCGCGCCTTCGCCAATGCCGCGTGTCTGGGCGAAAGCGAGGACAAATACCGTCATAAAGAGGAGATTGGAAATGATCGGGGCGAGTATGGTTTGCGGCGCCACCTTCCAGAACCGTCTGACCTCTTTACTATATAGTGTCCGCAGACCCATCCAGTTGATCAGGCCATAGGCGCGGGCTTTAGGGGCAGGACTGGACATATTCTCAGCTTCGGACTCTATAGACATAGGCTCGCTCTAGCGCTCAAAGGCGCGCGACGCAATTTCCGGGAAAGTTCTCCACAGTAAATCGAATCAATTGCAGAGCTTTCTTGTGGAGAACCCTATCCGATAACTTGAGATAACGTCGTGCGGCCTTAGATTAATATCAGAATAAGGGGAAAACTATTCTCCCAAAAACAACAAATATGAAAAACATCCGGACTCTCTACCCCGGTCCTGTTTTCTTGACAAAACGAGGTTAGCTATGGCTTGGACGGACGACCGTGTCGCAACATTGACAAAGCTCTGGGCCGACGGTCTTTCAGCGTCACAAATTGCCAAGCAATTAGGCGGCGTGACCCGTAATGCTGTCATTGGGAAGGTGCATCGTCTTGGATTGTCCGGACGCGCCAAACCGTCTTCACCTGCGCGCAAAGCGGCCGCCAGTAAGAGAGCGGCCGCTAAGGCCAAACGAGCGGCAGCCCCCAAATCATCGACAGCCCGAAAACCGAAAACGGTCCGGGCCCCATCAGCGCCGCGCACACCAAGTGTAATCGCCAAACCGGCTCCTCCACCTGCACCACCCCTGGAAGCCCTACCTATGGCAAATGGCGAATTCGCAGATATTATGACGATCACAGATCATATGTGTAAGTGGCCGATTGGTGATCCGGGTTCGGATAATTTCCGTTTTTGCGGTCGCAAGACAGACCCGGAAGAGCCCTATTGCATCGCCCATAGCCGCGTCGCCTATCAACCATCACGTCGTCGCGGTGCCAGTGCAAGAGACCGCACGGCTTTGGGTCCTCAACCCACAAGTCGGAAGCGTTTGCGGTAAGAATTTAAACTGTCTTGAGAGATTGGAGCCCGGTCCTTTGGATCGGGTTTTTTATTTTTCTTTTCGGCAAGAGCCAATACGACTTTGTGACAACACAAAAAGGACGACTCCAATTGGAAGAAGAAATTGGATGGCGAAAAAGTTTGAAGTCTTTTCGTCTCTAAAACTTATCCAAATGCTTACAAGCAGGACGCCGACTAAAATACCGAGGATTAGCGCCATCGGATTTTTCTGAACGGGGTATAGTATTTTCTTCATAGCCTGACTTTGATCAATACGTTTCAAACAGGAATCAATACACGATCTAGTGAATATTGGTTGGTTTGAAGACCTAATATCGTGGCACAGAATTACTGATCAGATTGAGCGGCACAGCCGTTGTATATTTGCTTTGACGCAAGACGATCCGGCTTTGCACGTCTGAAATCAGATCAATTGATAAAAGGTCTTCGCGGAGGAAACTTTCATAAGCATGCATATCGGTTGTGACGACCCGTAACATAAAATCAACGGCGCCAGTGACCACGGCACATTGAACAACCTCGGGCATGCGCTTTATGGCTTGCTCAAATTTTTCCATATTGACGCGATTGGGCAGGGAGAGCTTCACGGCGACAAAGACCTCGAAATTTAGACCAAGCGTTTCACGATCAAGCAGTGTGACGCGAGACTGGATAATGCCCATCTCTTCCATTCTTTTGATACGACGCCAGCAGGGAGAAGAAGATAGGCCAACTTGTTCCGAAATATCGGAAACAGAAAGGCTCGCATCCGACTGGATGAGATGCAAAATTTTGGCATCAATATTATCAAGGGCCTCAGTTGTCTTGCCAACCATGTCTTATTTCCACTTATGAAGGTATTTTTTCTGCAGTTTTCGTATTTAGAGGTATTTTATACTATATTAATCCTATAATTGGTCAATGATATTTTCGTGATTGCAGTTTACTTGGAAAAAATTATGGTTTTCCGTATAAATGTGGATAGTCAATCTGTGAAGAGAGTGTTTGGGGAATGCTATGGCGACGCGAAAGACATCAAATAGTTCTCGCCTTTTTGTGCCTGAACCGCCTTTTCGTCCGGGTGATACGCCGGATTATTCCCATATTTCTGTTCCCGTTGCGCATACGCCTATGCGCCCCGATCCTTTATGCGAGGCGCATGAGACGGTACCCCATGCAACCTCACTGATCCGCGTTTTGCGTTTCAATGGTGAGCTCGAAGGCGATTGGGTACCTGACCTCTCCGCCGAAACCCTGCGCGCGGCTTTAAAAAGCATGGTCATGACCCGCATGATGGATGAGCGCATGTTTAGCATGCAGCGCCAAGGCAAGATGAGCTTTTATATGAAGTCAACGGGAGAAGAGGCTGTCTCTGTTGGGCATGCTATGGCGCTCAATATTAGGGATATGGTTTTTCCGACTTATCGCCAACAAGGTATTTTGATCCATCGCGGTGCCAGTATCAAAGAGATGATGTGCCAATGCCTGTCAAATTCAGGCGATCCGCTAGAAGGTAAGAATATACCGGTTCTCTATTCGTTTAAAAAACACGGCTTTTTTTCGATCTCGGGAAATTTGGGTACACAACTTATTCAAGGAGTAGGCTGGGCCATGGCGAGCGCCTATAAAAATTCGGATGAAATTGCCTCTGTCTTTACGGGTGAGGGGGCCACAGCTGAAGGCGATTTCCATTACGCCCTAAATTTTGCGTCGACCTACCGCGCGCCTTGCATTTTAAATGTCGTCAATAATCAATGGGCGATTAGCTCCTTTCAAGGCATCGCCGCCGGAGAGGGTGAGACCTTCGCCGCGCGCGGCACTGGCTACGGCTTGGCGACGTTACGCGTTGATGGAAATGATATTTTGGCGGTTTATGCTGCGACCCAATGGGCGGCAGAGCGCGCTCGAAATGGGGGCGGGTCGACTTTGATCGAACATTTTACCTATCGCAAGGCCGGCCACTCGACCTCTGATGACCCGACCAAATATAGGCCGGAATCTGAACCTGAGGTCTGGCCGTTCGGGGATCCGATTGAGCGCCTAAAAAATCACCTCATTGTTCAGGGTGAATGGGATGAGGCGAGGCATGAAGAGCTGATCGCATCCGCGAAAATAGAGATTCGCGAAACCTATAAAGCGGCCGAGGCGATGGGCTATCTATCCGGCGATACCCATGTCAATGATTACACCATGTTCGAGCAAGTCTATGAGCATGCGCTTCCGCATCTAGACGAACAAAAGCGCATGTTTACCAAAGAGCTGGACTAACCCATGCCGCAAATGAACATGATCGAAGCCATTCGCGATGCGTTGGATGTGAAAATGAGCCAAGACTCTGATGTGCTCGTTTTTGGTGAAGATGTCGGCTATTTTGGCGGGGTCTTTCGCGCGACAGCGGGATTGCAGGAAAAACATGGTCTGCATCGCTGTTTCGATACACCGATCTCAGAGGGCGGCATTGTCGGGATAGCGATCGGTATGGCCGCCAATGGGCTGCGCCCCGTCGCCGAAATCCAATTCGCCGATTATATTTATCCTGCCTATGACCAAATAGCCTCAGAGGCCGCGCGCCTACGTTATCGATCTAATGGTGATTTCACAGCCCCGCTGACGATCCGCACGCCCGTTGGAGGCGGGATTTATGGTGGACCCACCCACAGCCAGTCGCCCGAAGCCCTCTTTACCCACATTGCCGGGCTCAAGACGATTATTCCGTCAAACCCTTATGATGCCAAAGGCATGTTAATCGATGCGATCGAGGATAATGATCCGGTTTTATTCCTCGAGCCCAAACGGCTTTATAATGGTCCCTTTTACGGTGACCCCCATGCGCCTTCTAAAGCTTGGCGCGGTCATGAATTGGGCGAGGTGCCCTCAGGCCATTATACGGTCGAGATGGGGAAAGCCCGCAAAATAATGGAGGGTTCAGATGTCACCATTCTGGCTTATGGCACAATGGTCTGGGTGGCCGAGCAAGTCGCCAAAGATATGGGCGTCTCGGCCGATATTTTGGACCTGCGCTCGCTCATGCCGCTCGACATTGAGGCAATTGAAGAATCTGTCAAAAAAACGGGCCGCTGTGTCATCTTACATGAAGCCACACGCACGTCAGGCTTTGGCGCCGAGCTTTCGGCGCAAATCCAAGAGAGATGTTTTTATGCATTAGAGGCCCCAATTCAGCGCGTGACAGGCTGGGACACGCCATACCCGCATGCACAGGAATGGGCCTATTTTCCGGGTCCCAAACGCGTTGGAAATGCGCTAAGGTCTGTCATGGAGGCTGGCTGATCCATGGGGACTTATCTTTATAAATTGCCTGATATCGGCGAAGGTGTCGTTGAAGCCGAAATCACGGCTTGGCATGTCACACTTGGCCAGTCTGTATCTGAGGAAGATCCCATTGCAGATGCGATGACGGATAAGGCGACGATTGAGCTGACGTCACCCGTGGACGGCGTCATCAAGTCTATTGCCTGTGAAGAAGGGGATATCCTCGCCGTTGGCGCGGTCCTTGTGGAATTAGAGGTCGAGGGTGATGGCAATGCAAGCCTATCAGAAACACAGAGTGCGCCGCCTAATCCGCCTGAAGCGCAGCAAGTCGAGTTAGAAAAACCCCACCCCGATCCGCAACCAAAGGATCCGGCACCTGCTGACGTCAAACGCTCGCTCAATACGGGAAAAGTTCTGGCGTCTCCGGCTGTCCGCAAACGCGCCGCCGCCTTAAAGGTCGACCTTAGCCAGGTGCCTTCAACAGACAAAATGATAAGCCATGCCGACCTAGATGCTTATCTCGTATCTAATATAGCCAACAGAACTCCGGGCGCATCTTTGATCCCCCCTTCAAAGCGTTTCGGACAGGCGTCGTCTCTACCCCCCAAATCAGAGACGGCGCCACTTTTACCGGATGAAACCCGGATCAAGGTTATCGGGCTGCGCCGCACGATTGCGACGCGCATGCAAGAGGCCAAGCGCAATATCCCGCATTTCACCTATGTCGACGAAATCGATGTCACGGCGCTTGAGGCGTTACGTGCACGCATGAATGAGAACCGATCTGAGGATAAACCCAAGCTTACGGTTCTCCCTCTCATGATCCGAGCTTTGGCGGTGACGCTCGAAGACTGGCCGCAATTTAATGCCCGCTATTATGACAAAGAGGGCTATGTCTCACAGTTTAAAGCCTTAAATCTTGGTCTTGCCACACAAACCGAGGGGGGCTTGATTGTGCCCGTTATAAAACAAGCCAATCACCTCTCTGTCTGGGCGCTCGCGACCGAAATTGGCCGCCTCTCAGAGGCCGCGCGAACCAATAAGCTGGACCGTTCAGATCTCGAAGGTGCGACGACAACTTTGACCTCGCTTGGCCCGCTCGGCGGGATAATCACGACCCCCGTCATCAACCGGCCCGAAGTTGCTATTTTTGGCCCGAATAAAATCCGGGAAATTTTGAAACTGGAGCACGGCGAAATTGTTCCACGCAAGGTCATGAATGTCTCGATTTCTTGCGATCACCGCGTCATTGATGGCTATGACGCTGCCGCCATGATCCAGGACTTAAAAGCCCGTCTCGAAGATCCTCGCAGTATTTTCCTGCTCTGATTTCTTGTCATCGACTCTTTTCGATTTTTGACAGAGAAAGCCTTGCGCAATCCCTCTTTTCGGCCTATGTCGCGCGCCTTGTCAGTTATCTGACAAAAATGATGGACGGTGGGGTAGCTCAGCTGGTTAGAGCGCAGGACTCATAATCCTGAGGTCGAGAGTTCAAG
>CAYRMO010000003.1:0-26641 GCA_964425355.1 uncultured Algimonas sp.
GCTCTAGATCGGCGGTACTTTGAATCGGGAGGCGGATCGTGAAGTTTGTACCTTTACCGACTTGGCTTGTGACAGAAATTGTTCCCCCCATCATTTCAACCAGATTCGCTGAAATAGAGAGACCTAGACCCGTGCCTTCATATTCGCGAGTCGCTGACCCATCGACTTGGCTGAATTTTTCGAAGATCGTGTCGATTTGATCACTTGGAATACCAATGCCCGTATCTTCGACTTGAACAACCAAGTCCACAAGATCATTGTCTCGTCTTTGACCTGTCACGTTAATCAGAACATGGCCTTGATGGGTAAATTTTAGTCCATTCCCAACGAGATTTGTCAAAACTTGTCTGATACGCCCCACATCCCCGACAAATGTAGTCGGAAGATCGGGTTGGATTCGCACAAGAAGATCAACATCTTTGTCTGTGGCAGCACTTGAGAGCAGGGCGGTCACATCTTCAATCGATTTGCGGATCAAGAATGGAATCGGATTGATTTTAAGTTGACCGGCTTCAATCTTGGAGAAGTCCAAAATGTCATTAATGATGGTGATCAAGGCATGGCCGGAACTCGTAATGGTTTCTGCGAAATGTTTCTGACGATCATCCAATTGAGTCATGGATAGCAGTTCCGTCATGCCAATAATGCCGTTCATGGGGGTTCTAATTTCATGGCTCATATTGGCCAAGAATTCAGATTTTGCTTTTTCCGCGATTTTGGCTTTTTCAATGGCTTCATTCATTTCCGTCACATTGGTGATGGATACAACCTGCCCACCAGAGGGGATCGGACGATTGCGTCGGATAAAATGTGCATTTTTTAAATTAAAGGAATCATCTTGTGATTGGGTCAGGTCATTTTGCATCAAATAATTTTCTAACCAGATTTTAGGGTCTTCGCCATCTGTTGACAGTGCATCTACCTCAACCAAAGATTTGATAAGGTCTTCCCGCGTCATACCTTTTTCGCACCGAATGCCTAAGGTGGTAAAGATATCCTGATAGGCCGAGTTCACTTCTGCCACTACACCGTCTTTGTCGTAAATTAATAACCCATCTGAGAGACTTTCTATCGCGTGGGAAAATACTTCTGATCTATATCTATTTTGTTCTTCAAGGCGTGAATTTTCTTCTGTCATAGCTGAAAGCGCCAGACCGATCTCGCCTCCACTCGTCATACTCCCACTCGCTGCATGGGCGCTTGCAACGGCAGCTGAAGGACTTTTTGCTAAAACGCGTTGAGACGCTTCATAGCCAGCTTCAAGATGCTCGTCTCTGATATTTGGATCATGTTCTCCAACATTTAGGCCCAGATATTCTTGCGCCGCCGTGACACGTAAAACACCCATTTTCTTCATGAGGCCAATCACAATAAACCCAGTTCCCATGGCCCATGCAACACAGGCAAATGATCCAAACATCTGTACCGCAAATTGGCTCCACGCATTGCCCGTTGGCAGATCAGATATGGCGAAAAAGGGAAATAATACGGCGCCTAACACACCTGCAAACCCGTGAACGCCGACAACGCCGACGGGATCATCAATTTTAGCTTTGTAAAGCAGAACGTGATTTCCGATTATGGCGGCCGCGCCTCCAATAAATCCAATTATCGCCGCTCCGATTGGGCCCAGAAAAGTTACCCCGGCCGTCAACGCGACGAGCCCGCCCAATAGGCCGTTAAAGCTGGCTTCTGGAGATAGTGTTTTATTGTGTAGGAAATAGCCACATATCTTACCGGCGAGTCCCCCAGCGGCACCTCCGATAACAGTCCCAAGGGCGACATCTGAAAAGAGGGTAGATCCCGGAATAAGTGACCCGGTGTTAAAAGGCACCCAGGTCACAAATAATATCAGAGCTCCGGTTAAAGCCAGAACAGGACTGTAGCCTGAAATGGGTTGAACCTCTCCAGTTTCTGAAAAGCGACCTGTGCGTGGCCCTAAAATAAGGATGGCTGCAAGGGCGTAAAACGCGCCTAAGGCGTGAATAGCAACGCCACCCGCATGATCATAAAAGCCCAAATTTGCTAAGAAGGCCAAATTTGATGTGATGATTGTATTGCCCCACACCCAATGACCGAAAACTGGGTATATTAAGATCGCAATTGCGGCTGTACTGAAGAGATAGGCCCCAATCCGCATACGTTCAGCAACGGCGCCGGATACGATTGTTGCGACAACAGAACAAAATGCAAGATTAAAAATTAAAAGTTGCGGCCAATTTCCCGTAGCCTCAAGCGCGTCGCGAACGCCACCCAAGCCAATATACCCGCCCATTGACAAGCCATACATTAAGCTGAAACCAATCAAGGAATAGCAAAACACACAGATGATCATGTCAGAGACATTTTTCTGGGCGACATTGACGGCGTTTTTAGCTCTGACTGAGCCAGCCTCAATTAAGAGGAACCCCGCTTGCATTAAAAATACCAGGAAGGCCGCAATGATTAACCAGCTATCAGTCATAGGTCGTCTGTCTTTTTTATTGTCGTCCCCATGATTGCCGAAGCAATCACGGACTTAGAAGTCCACACACATGACGGTTTATTAAGACTTAAGGACAATAAATGGTTAATTCCTCCACCCAAGGTTGGAGTTTTTCGCGTAAAAACTGAATATTCACACCGAAGTGATATAGTTTAGACTAAAATTCCGGTTGATCTTTTTATTGACGGGATATTACGAATCTGGGGTCGAGGTTAAGCGTTGCGCAATCGCGTCCCAGCAGGCTTGCGTGGCATCAATGCCCGTAAAGCGCTTTAATTCCTGAACGCCTGTTGGGCTGGTGATATTGATTTCAGTCATTTTATCACCAATCACATCAATCCCGACGAGGATTTGACCTCTTTCTTTGAGCATCGGGCCGATCGCGTTGCAAATGCGTAAATCTTCTTGAGTTAGCTCGGTTGGAACCGCTTTTCCGCCGACATGCATATTACTGCGGGTCTCGCCTTTTTGAGGCACGCGGTTGATTGCGCCAATAGGTTCGCCATCGATGATGAGGATGCGTTTATCGCCCTTGCTCACATCAGGTAGAAAGGCTTGGGCGATTATGGGTTCACGGCTTGATTCCATGAACATTTCAAAAATCGAGCTATAATTCGGATCTGTTTCGGTCACACGGAAAATTCCGGCCCCGCCATTTCCATAGAGCGGTTTTAAAATAATATCTTTATAGCGCTGGCGAAAGGCGTCGATTGCGCCCCGATCGCGACTGATCAAGGTTGCAGGCATGAGATCCGGGTAATCAAGCGGCAGAATTTTCTCCGGACAGTTCCGAACCCATTTCGGATTATTGACGACGAGTGTTTCCCCGTCCAGTCTTTCGAGCAAATGGGTGGCCGTGATATAGGACATATCAAAAGGCGGGTCTTGCCGCATCCAGACCACATCCATATCTTTGCTCAGATCAATAAGCTCTCTCTCGCCAAACAGGCCGGGAACATTTGAGTCGCGTTGCACGGTCATTGGGCGCGCATAAGCGAGGATTTTGCCTTCATCATAAACTAGATGTTCAGGGCCATATTCCCACATTGTCCACCCGCGGGCTTGCGCGGTTTCCGCCAAGGCAAATGTCGTATCTCCATCAATGTCCACAGTTTCCATGGGGTCCATTTGAAAGGCGACATGTTTTCTCATCAGGCGGGCTCCAGACTGGTTTAGGTTGCAACTGAGCTTAGTCGCAAAGGAAATCAACCAAAAGCGCGAAATTCATTTGCGACATGCCTTTTTTTCCTTTTGCGTCACGTTACAGTTTCATGCCACAATAATATAAACCACAAAAGGGTGCCAAAATGATCTTATCAAATCTCGAAACAGTACCGGGACGAAATATCCTCGAATTTAAAGGCCTTGTTCAAGGCAATACGGTTCGCGCCAAACATGTCGGCCGCGATATTATGGCGGGCCTCAAAAATATCGTCGGGGGTGAATTGCAGGGTTATACAGAATTACTCGACGAAGCTCGGTCCGAGGCAACAGCGCGCATGATCCAAGAAGCCCAAGCCCTTGGTGCCAATGCCGTCGTGAATGTTAGGTTTTCAACAAGCGCTGTCACGCAAGGGGCGTCAGAGCTTTATGTCTATGGTACAGCTGTGGTGACCAATTAATGTTTGAAATTCTAATAACATTAACATTGCTTGGCATCGGGGCTTATTTTGGAACACAGGCCCAGAAAAAACATATTGAAACATTGAACCAAAAAGAATCCGATTTATCCCATATCCTTGTCACCAATATAAAAACAATCCCGGATGAATTTCACAGTCCGGAACTTGTGACGGGCTCAACCGTGATTGCCTTTGATTATTTCAGACGATTTATTGCAGGATTTGTCATGCTGGTTGGTGGCAAGATTACCATGTATGAAACCATGTTGGACCGGGCCAGACGACAAGCGCTGGTCAGGCTCCTGGAAGAGGCTGAACAAAGCGGCGCCAGGGCGGTTTACAATATCAGATTTGAATTTTCTCGCATTGGGTCTTCCGGGGGAAAATCGCAAGTCGGCGGCGGCGCTGAATTACTGGCTTATGGAACAGCCGTAAAATGAATGAGATAAAGTCTTCAAATGGATTGGTATTAAACAGGCATCATTGGCCCGTCGATAATCCTATTTCCGTTATGATGCTTGTGCATGGTTTTGGTGAGCATGGCGGACGATACGCGCCTATGGCTCGATTTCTAAATAATCATGATATTGCTGTTGTCAGTATGGATTTGCATGGCCATGGGGAAACGGATGGCAAAAGAGGTGTCATCTCGGCTTATGATGATTTCCGAGCCGATCTGTCTGGTCTGATTGACTATACGAAACATCATTATCCCGACGCCCATCTTACACTTTATGGACATTCTATGGGTGGGGGTATTGTCTTAGATTACGGATTTAACGTACCAAGCGCCTTGCCTATCATTGCCAGCGCCCCGTTAATTGCATTACCTGATCCAGTCCCTGCGCCTTTGCGTTTTATTATAAAAGTTCTGGCGCGCTTAAAACATGATTTTTCGCTCAGCCAACCCCTTGTAGGAGAGAAAATTTCAACACTGGTGGAAGAGCAAAAGCTCTATGATGCTGATCCACTAAATCACAGCACGCTGGGCTTTAAAACGGCGGTAGAAATTGTTGAAAATGGCGAGCGAATATTAGAGCAGGCGCAGAGTTGGGACCGGCCTCTGTTATTGTTCCATGCCAAAGATGATCAATTAACGTCTTTTGAGGGATCTAAGACATTTGCGTCTCAGGCTGCCCAGGTTGAGTTTCACGCTTTCGAAAATTGCGCACATGAAATGCATAATGACGTAACCCGTGACGCCATATATGATTTAATGCGCGACTTTATTCTTACACAAGCAAAAGCCAAATCCTCATGAAAATCTATCACCTAAAAGCCTGTGACACCTGTCGCAAGGCGATCAAAGCCCTAGAGCAAAATGGTCATGACCTGGAGAAACATGATGTCCGCGCGGATGGGTTAAGCCGCTCTGATATTGAAACATTGGAACAAGCTTTGGGATATGAAGCTCTGGTCAATAAACGCAGCACGACCTGGCGGGGATTAGATGAGACCCAAAAAACAGGCCTCGCCCGCGAAAACGCGATTTCTCTTATTATTGAAAACCCCACATTAATGAAACGCCCCGTCATTGAAAAAGATGGGGCCTATACGATTGGCTGGACGAAAGATGTTCAAAGCCAATATGGGGTATAAAAAAACCTCCCGTGAGCGGGAGGATTTAACGTGAATTTTAGGGTCAATTAAGGTGGCCCCCAGCCGACACCCGTAGATCCTTCAGGATCAAAATAGTATAGCTTATTCGATTTTTTGCCATTGTAAATCTGACTGATAGAGAGATAGCCAGACATTTTCCATTGACCATTTTTAGCTGTGACGGTTAGCGATTCCCGCAAGTTGGATTCAATCGTAACGCGATTATTTACAGGGTCTTCAATCATGGGGGATGATATCCAATCTGTCCCCGGAAGGTTTGTTACTGCATTTGTCGGGTCAAACATCGATATGTCATCGACATCAAGTTCTGGAATAGAGACAAGGCTACAATTGATAATATTCATGGAAAAACCTGGCATTTTCCTTTTGCCGGGCGTGTTTTCCGCGGATGCCATCACTTTGACGTCGATTCTATCACCTTTTTGAAAATTAAACGTGCTGGCGAGCGGTCCATGCGCCAGTTGTTCACACCGATTTCCCTTTTCATCATAAAAGCAGAATTGTAGAGATTCGGTGATCTGTTCTGCGGCAAAGCAGAGTTCTAGAATATAGGTTTTTGGGTTGTTACTATTTGATACTGTCATTTTTTGCGCCCTCCTGGGCTAACAATAAATGATAATTCTTATCTTGACGTAAATTTTTCAATTCAGGGTCATTTTTAATTTCGATTAGCGGATATCCGGCTTGCAACGCTTTTTGGAGCATAAGGAGTGCGTCTTCACGCTCGGAAAGCAATTCAAAGATTGCAAGTGCTCGATAGTAAATTGCGCTTGGATAATCTGCACTCAGGTCAATGCCATTAATAATCCGACGCGCTTCATCCAGGTTTCCACGTTTCGCATTGTAAAGCGCTAGGCGACTATTTAGCCTTGGACTGCTCGGGTTTTTTTCATGCTCCGTCTCCAATAATCTTATAGCTTGATCATAGGCTGCGATAGATTCCTGTCGTCGATTTGGTACAAATCGATAGGCGTCAGCAAGATTAGCCCAATACAGGTAGTGATGCGTATCTCCATCGAATTCCAAAGTCTTTTCGAATGCGTCCGCCGACATTTCAAATTGACCCTGGAAAAACAGATAGGTGCCCAAATTATTATAAAGCAGAGCTGATTTATCCACGGCCAACCCGTCTTGTAAGGTTTGGATTGCCTCGGTGGTTCGATCTTGTAAATGTAAAACGTGTGCGAGTGCAGCGTAGCCATCTGGGCTATTCTTTGAAACCGCAATCACCTGCCTAAACATATTTTCGGCTTGTTCATATTGGTTTTGCATAAGCAAACTTTCACCTGAATACTGGTAAAATATGGGTGTGTCAGGATAGAGTTCCATACCTCTATTCAGAGCTTCTATGGCAATTTCTGAATGGCCCAA
This sequence comes from uncultured Algimonas sp., assembly GCA_964425355.1. Lineage (GTDB taxonomy): Bacteria > Pseudomonadota > Alphaproteobacteria > Caulobacterales > Maricaulaceae > Litorimonas. The sequence continues at coordinate 7,099 of CAYRMO010000003.1, forward strand.
TTTATTTTGCGTGCGCGCCAAGCCCTCCAGTAGGAATTTATTGTCTGGGTCTAGTACACCTGCCCGATCATAAGATTTCATTGCGCCATCAAGATCACCTGAGAATTCTTTCGCCCAACCCAGGGCAATATTGGCGAGACCTAAATGGCTGTCACTTCGTAGGGCGGCTTCAGCTGAAGATTTAGCGCGTCGCAAAAGGGCAGGGTCCTTATCATTACCTTCATATTGCCTGATTAATGCAAAAGACAATCCGGCTCTGGCGGCTGCATTGTCAGGATTATCTGCCAAAATTTCGGTAAAAATGCGTTCAGAATCCAAAATTATCGAATCTTGAGAGAAATAATTTAATTTCTCATAACCCTGTGCCAATTGCGCGCGTGTCGAATTTGGGCTTAGGCTGGTATTGAAACGCGGGAACAACAATGTTGCTACAGCAAAAATCAAAACACAGGACGCAATAGTAACTAAGAGTTTTGAGGGATTTCGTTTTGGAGTGGCTTGTATCTCAGTTTTTGAAAATAGCTGTTCTGCCTCGAATTCCGGTTTGGCAGCGATGTCCGCGACTTCATTTTTTATTGAAGTTGGCGTCTTGATCGCGGGCGCGTCATTCACGACAGCCGCCCCAATTTCTGCAATAAAGCGATAGCCTCGCCTTGGAATGGTCTTTATATATTTGGCTTCGCCACGACTATCCCCAAGCGCTTTGCGAATTAAGGAAATAGCGCGAGACAGGCGCTCATCCCCGCCAAACTCGACACCCCAAACGGCTTCGATCAGATCTGACCTTGTAAGAACCTGATCCTTCTTATCCACGAGGACTTCAAGGACACGCATGACCTTTGATTCCATAGTAAACTGCCCCGCAGGACTTTGTATCGTGAGGGCGTCAAAATTGATATCAGCTTGACCAATGCGCATGAATTAATCCGAGTCAAATCCCTTCCGCGATTTAAAATGGAAATTTTCTAAAAATCCCTTATCAGTAAATTTAAAAAAATCTACCCCCCTTAAAAAACCGTGACCTAAGAAAGACCTAAGAAAAGAATTAGGGAGACAACAGGACTTCGTGTTCCGGGATGTTCATAAGAACCTTGCTTTTGAGGTGGTTGGTACCCCCCATTATATTCTGGGGCGCATTACGCAATCCGGCCAAGTCTCGAAAGTCTCGGATCGTATGTGGGCGATCCGGGTTTTACATAAAAAGACCATTCATGCTGGTCTTTTAACGGGTCTTTTCTTCTCTTCTTCCCGGAATAAGAAAAAGCAATAATAGTCTCGAAAGAGATTTATTGGACCCGCTTGTCGATGCAGTCATACACTAATGGGGCGTTTTCAGCATAGGCCGGCGGGTCCGAGTATTTTCCAGATAGCTGCGCCAATCTTCTGCAGTTTCCGAAAAAAGAAACCTCGCTAAACTTAACCCGCGAGATGTTCCTTAACAATGGCGCCGGCTTTGCCCATATCAATACGACCCGCATAGTTTTTTTTAAGCTGACCCATAATCTGGCCCATATTTTTTAAACCGCTGGCACCAGACTCTTTCACCAGATTAGCAATGATATTGCGCAATTCATCTTCGCCAAGGGGTTGGGGCATAAATTCCTTGATGATTGTGATCTCTTCGCGTTCACGTTCCGCAAGCTCAGGGCGCCCATTATCCTCATAGGTTTGGGCACTTTCATTGCGTTGCTTGACCATTTTGGACAATAGAGACAATATTTCAGAGGATTCGATACCTTCACAACGATCTTCTGCGCGTGCGGCAATATCCCGATCTTTTATTGCGGCCGTAATCAAACGCAAGGTCGACACACGGACCGTGTTTTTGTCTTTCATGGCCGATTTGGTTGCATCATTAATACGCGCGCGCATATCCGTTGCAGGGCTCATATCCTATCCGTCTATTTTAAGGCGTTTAACACACCTGGTTTCTCTCTCAAGCGACGGCTTTTACGCGTTTAAAGGTCTTTTGCCAAGAAGATTTCCCTTATTGTCTTTTTTGGGCGCTTTATTGCGTTCAGGGCTTGCGATTTTGGGCGCTGGCTGTAAATACCCCGACAGTTTGCCCGCCAAAAGGTTGAAATTGATAAAATGACTGATTTTACCCCAACGCAATCACCGACTGCAGCGCTCGTTCTTGCTAGCGGAGATGTGTTTTATGGACAAGGAATTGGGCATATTGGGGCTGCTGTCGGAGAGGTTTGTTTTAATACCGCGATTACGGGCTATCAGGAGATTTTGACAGATCCGTCCTATGCCGCGCAAATCGTATGTTTTACCTTCCCGCATATCGGCAATACGGGTACGACCATCCATGATGAAGAGGCCAGCTCTTCTCGTGCCGAAACCGCGGCAAGAGGCGCAATTTTTCGCGCGCAAGTGACGCCAGCCTCGAATTGGCGCTCTGATACGGAGCTTGGGGATTGGCTGACATCTCGTAAAATAATTGGATTATCTGGGATCGATACACGTGCTTTGACGGCGCATATTCGCGAAAACGGTATGCCAAATGGTGTGATCGCGCATGACCCGAAGGGCGCATTTGATATTGAGGCTTTGGTTCAGCAGGCAAAAGACTGGGCCGGGCTTGTTGGGGCTGATTTGGCCAGGGACGTCGCCTCTGAAACGGGGTTTGATTGGACCGAAGCGCGTTGGGTCTTCCCAGACGGCTATAAATCTCAAGACAATGTCAAACGTGTCGTCTTGATAGACTATGGTGTGAAACGAAATATTTTGCGGAATTTGGTCAGTTCCGGTCTTGCCGTCACAGTCGTCCCGGCAAAGACGTCCGCTGAGGACATTTTATCGCTCAAGCCTGACGGCATAGTCCTATCTAATGGTCCGGGCGATCCAGCTGCAACAGGGGCCTATGCCCTTCCAACGATTCAAAAACTGATAAAGGCAGATCTCCCAATCCTTGGCATTTGTCTTGGACATCAAATGTTGGCTTTGGCCTTAGGCGCAAAAACAGTGAAAATGGAGCAGGGCCATCACGGCGCCAACCATCCTGTGATGGATCACACAACCAATAAGGTCGAAATCGTATCTATGAATCACGGCTTTGCCGTTGACCAAGAGAGTTTGCCTGACACGGTTGAAGAGACACATGTCAGCTTATTTGACGGGAGTAATTGCGGCATCCGCCTTAAAGGCAAGCCCGTCTTCTCAGTCCAACATCACCCCGAGGCGAGTCCAGGACCACAAGATAGTTATTACCTATTTGAGCGCTTCGCGGAGATGGTCTAGTGCAATTTGAGAGAACAAAGATTCAGAAATTGGGCCTTATTTGCCCAATTTCTGAGGTTTGTTTGGATTGAACTTATCTCAAAATGCACTAACTTTCGATCTGACCGTTTTCAAACAGGCTTGCGGCTGCTGCCAAAACAGCATCTTTTGCGGGCCTGGGCATAACGCCAGTTAGATTCGTCACATAACCTGCATCGGCCTCATGAAATACACCGACATCCGGCACGATGGATTTGATTGTCGCGTCAAATATCCCAAGCATTTTGACCAGAAAATTGGGCATTTCACGTTGCGGGAGTTTAGAGTCTGGATAAGCTTGTCTTAGCATCTCCGCAATCTCTGATATCCACAATGTATTTGATGCCGCCATTAAGCGTCTGCCACCACAATCTTTAGCCGTCATCGCATTGATATGAATCGACGCGCAATCCCGCACATCAACAATCGGATAAGCGATACGTGGCATCATCGGAAACTGACCTGAAAAAAGACCTGTGATTATGGCGAGGGATGCACCGCCATTATCATAAATATCAGGCCCCAAAACGAGTCCTGGGCATACCGTTATCAAACGTGGCTCTAGGTCTTGAGATTTTGCGTAATCCCAGACCGCCATTTCGGCCCTTGTTTTTGAAACCGGATAGGCCGTCAGAGGGGGCCAGTCAGGATCTGACCAATCCTCTTCTTTAACCAGCATATGTTTGGGGCGGTTTTTTTGACCCATCATAGAGACCATTGAAGATGTCATCACGACACGTTCTGCGCCAGCGCCAAGGGCGTGTTCAACAACACGCATGGCGCCCGCTCTTGCCTCAGGGACCAGAGCTTCGCGATTAGAGGGCGTGTCCAGCGGAAAAGGTGAGGCTATATGTTGGACAAAGCGACAATCTTGCACGGCGTCTTTCCAACCCTCATCCGAATCTAGATTGGCTTCAACCCATTCAAGCCCGCTTGTGTCAACGCCCTCTTGTTCAAACTTTTGTTTGATGGCGTCACCCTTCGCATTTTGTCTAACCGTGCCCCGGACATGATAGCCTTTCGATAACAGACCTGCTGCGACATGGGAGGCAATGAACCCTGAAATCCCTGTAATAAGAACTTTGTCAGCCATGATCACTTTTTCCTTATTGCGATATCTTTGTGGGACAGTGTTGATTGTGAATTTCAATAGCTCTGGGCATCCAGCGTTCAAAATCAGCCACGCGAGTATCTGGACTGGGATGAGTGGATTGGAATTCTGGAGGTGACGCGCCTGCATTCGCGCCCATTCGTGCCCATAATTTTGGAGCTTCTCGTGGATCGTAACACGCGCGCGCTAAAATCCAGAGACCAATCTCGTCGGCTTCGCTTTCATGTTTGCGCGAAAATGGCAGAGCATAACCATATTGGCTAATGCCGCCAAAGACACCCATGACGGCGCGTTGCGCGCCATAATCCATACCACCCGCGCCCAGTGACACACCAGTTCCCACAATGCGTTGCATATTTTGTTGCGCCATACGTTCAGCCCCATGATGGGCGAGGGCATGTGCAATTTCGTGCCCCATGACGACAGCTAACCCATCTTCATTCTGTGCGATCGGAATCAGGCCCGTATAAACCGCGGAATATCCACCGGGCAGGGCAAAGGCATTGGCTTGTTCACTATCGATGACGTTGACCGCCCAATCAAAACCTGATGGTTCACCGGTTTCTTCAATCAACATCTGATCAGCCGTCCGGGCAAGCCTATCACCGATTTCCCTGATCGCTTGCACTGCGGGTTCATTGGGCGAAAGGACGCGTGAATCTGATAGGATTTGCTTATAGGATTGCAGGCCCAGTGCCATTTCTTGATCTGTATCCATCGTCCGAAGTTGCTTGCGACCCGTCAGCGGAACGGTTTCTTGGTTCACAAAATAATAGATCGCCGCGCCTATGGCGAAAAGGATCATAATTTGCCATCGGAAACCACCTCGTCGTCTCGTGCCGCCCAAACGAGACCCAAAATTGCTTTGACCTGTTGACGATCTTCCAAATTGGGTCGGAGCCGCTCTTCGAACAACACGCTGGGTCGATCGGTTTCCACCATATTGACGTCTGTAAACCATATTGGCCTCCATTTTTCAGTTACAGATTAGCGGGCCAATAGATAAAGGCAAACCCGAAACCGCTTAAACTTTAAAGTGAACTGAGAAGTTTGCGCAAAAAATGCTATTTTTACGTCATTTTTGCATTGCACTGCTTGCAAGTTTTAATTCGTCTCATTATGGCGAAGCAATTTGCTTTCTCGCCCGAAACTGAGCTGATACATGCCTAAACGTAACGATATTTCCTCAATCCTAATTATAGGCGCAGGACCCATAATTATTGGTCAGGCCTGTGAGTTTGACTATTCCGGCGTCCAAGCGTGCAAAGCCCTGAAGGAAGAGGGCTACCGCGTCATATTAGTAAATTCCAATCCGGCCACTATTATGACGGATCCGGGCATGGCTGATGCCACCTATGTAGAGCCGATAACCCCCGAAATTGTCGAAAAAATCATAGCGATTGAAGAACCTGATGCGCTCCTACCAACCATGGGTGGTCAGACGGCCTTGAATACGGCTTTGGCGCTTGAGCAAAATGGCGCACTTGAGCGCCACAATGTCGAGATGATTGGCGCGAAAGCCGATGTCATTGACAAGGCGGAATCGCGCGAACGTTTTGCGGCCGCTATGACAAAAATTGGATTGGAAAATCCACGTGCGACAATCATAACCGCCCCGACCAATGAAAAAGGTGAGACCAATATCGCTGAAGGCGTGGCTGAAGCGGTTCGTAAATTACCCGAAACAGGCTTGCCAGCGATTATCCGTCCAGCCTTTACAATGGGCGGCACAGGTGGCGGCGTGGCCTATAACCTGGAAGAGTTTGAAGACATTGTTCGCTCTGGATTGTCGGCATCCCCGACGAAAGAAGTCCTAATTGATGAATCGCTTTTGGGATGGAAAGAATATGAAATGGAAGTCGTTCGCGACAAGGACGATAATTGCATTATCATCTGCGCCATCGAAAATATCGACCCCATGGGCGTCCATACAGGTGATTCAATCACTGTCGCCCCGGCCCTCACATTGACAGATAAAGAATATCAAATGATGCGAAATGCCTCTCTGGCAGTATTGCGTGAGATCGGCGTTGAGACAGGCGGGTCCAATGTTCAATTTGGGATTAACCCTGTTGACGGGCGTATGGTCGTGATTGAAATGAACCCGCGCGTGTCTCGGTCTTCTGCCTTGGCGTCAAAAGCCACGGGGTTTCCGATTGCAAAAATCGCGGCCAAGCTGGCCGTTGGATATACGCTGGATGAACTTGACAATGATATAACAGGTGCAACGCCTGCGGCTTTTGAACCAACGATTGATTATGTCGTCACAAAAATACCGCGTTTCGCCTTTGAAAAATTCCCGGGCAGTGAAGCCGTCTTGACGACAGCTATGCGCTCAGTTGGTGAAGCCATGTCAATTGGTCGTACATTTAATGAAAGCCTGCAAAAGGCGCTTCGGTCCTTGGAAACCGATCTTGAAGGCTTGGACCCAATTGATTTGGGCACAACGGATCCAAAAGAAATCGATCGCGCACTTAAATCACGCCTTTCAATACAGGCACCAGATAGAATTCTTGTGATTGCGCAAGCCTTTCGTGCAGGGTTTTCGGTCGAGAAAGTTCAACAATATACGAAATTTGACCCGTGGTTCTTACGCCAATTTGAGACCATCATTAAAGCCGAAAACTGGCTAATTGAAAATGGATTGCCCAAGGATGCTGCGACCTGGCGTGCCATTAAATCTGAAGGTTTTTCCGATGCGCGGATTGCGACGTTAACGCAATCAAGCGAAACGAAAGTTAGGGAATTTCGGCAAAAAGCAGGCGTGAGGCCCGTTTATAAACGCGTTGATACTTGCGCTGCGGAATTTGCGGCGAAAACGCCTTATATGTATTCAACCTATGAGATGCCGAGCTTTGGCGGAAAAGTTGAAAACGAAGCCCGCGTCTCGGACCGGAAGAAAGTTATTATCCTGGGCGGCGGACCAAACCGGATCGGTCAAGGGATCGAATTTGATTATTGTTGTTGTCACGCAGCCTATGCGATGGCCGAATTGGATGTCGAGTCCATTATGGTCAATTGTAACCCAGAGACGGTTTCAACGGATTATGATACGTCTGATCGTCTGTATTTTGAGCCTTTGACCGAAGAAGATGTTCTGGAATTGATATATGGCGAAATGCAGTCTGGGGAAGTCCTCGGCGTCATTGTTCAATTTGGTGGTCAGACACCATTGAAGTTGGCGGAAGCCTTAGAAGCCAATGGGATACCGCTCCTTGGAACAAAGCGGGATGCGCTCGACCGCGCAGAAGACCGGGAACGTTTTAAAGATCTGGTCGACATGCTTGGCTTGAAACAACCCAAAAACGCAATTGCGCGAAATATCAAACAAGCCCAACTTGCTGCTGATGAAGTTGGCTATCCGCTTGTCTTGCGTCCGTCCAACGTCCTCGGGGGTCGTGGCATGGAAATTGTCGATTCTGATGAAGAGTTAAATCGCTATATTAAAGAAGCCGTCAAGGTTTCTGGGAAATCGCCCTTATTGATCGACCAATATCTGCGCGATGCTGTTGAAGTCGATGTCGACGTGATTTGCGACGGAGAAGCCGTCTTTGTTGCGGGGATTATGGAACATATTGAAGAAGCTGGTGTACATTCTGGGGATAGCGCCTGTTCTTTACCGCCTTATACATTATCAGACGAAATTGTCGCTGAGCTTGCGAGACAGGCAGAGGCGCTCGCGCTGGAATTGGGTGTTGTCGGATTGATGAACACCCAATTTGCCGTCAAAGACGGGGATGTTTACCTCATTGAGGTTAATCCGCGCGCGTCACGGACTGTTCCATTTGTCGCCAAGGCCATAGGTCTACCCGTCGCCAATATCGCTGCGAAAGTTATGGCAGGTATGAAACTATCCGAATTTGATCTTCAAACGCGGCCGCAAAAATATATTGCCGTCAAAGAAGCCGTCTTCCCATTTGCCCGTTTCCCCGGCGTTGATACGGTACTGGGTCCAGAAATGCGCTCAACGGGTGAAGTGATGGGACTGGCTGATAATTTCGGATTGGCTTTTGCAAAAAGTCAATTGGGAGGCGGTGTGACCCTGCCCAAGTCAGGGAAAGTTTTTATCTCGGTTAAAGCGGGTCACAAGCCCATTATGCTTGAGCTAGCAAAAGACCTCACCGCTTTAGGGTTCACAATTATTGCGACGGGCGGGACAACTAAATATTTGCGTGAAAATGGCGTCGAGGTCGAATATGTCAGGAAGGTCCATGAAGGGCGTCCGCATATTGTCGATGCGATGAAAAATGGTGATATTGCGCTGGTCTTTAATACAACAAGTGGAAAACAGGCCTTGCAAGATTCAAAATCTTTGCGTCGGACAGCGTTGAATGAGAAAATACCCTATTTCACGACGGCAGCGGCGGCTAAGGCGACTGTTGAGGCCATAAAAGCTCTGGATGCCGGTGATTATGAAGTTGAAAGCCTACAGTCTATCGCGGCTGGCTAAGCAAAAAATCCACTACAGGTGGAGGTCTTGACTTCACCCCTTTCTTCACCGTAACCTTTTGAAGTCTTTTGATTTTCGTCTCCTTTCGATTGCATTAGACATTTTGGCGACAGGGTGGCACCTCTGTCGCCTTTCAATTTTCAGAGCTTTTTCTTCAAAAAACCACGTTATAAATCGAGAATTGCGCTATTTTGATATGAAATGACCTAGTATTAATCGATAGTTATGGGTTTCATTGAAAAGACGAGGTAAATTCGGCCTTGACGATTGCGCTTTAACCCCTATCTGCTGTCGGTTCGTAATTTTTGAAGTTGCATTATTATTTGGAGGCGAAGTCGCCATGCAAAAATTTCCAATGACCGTACAAGGCCATGCGGCGCTTGAGACAGAGCTTAAGCATTTGAAATCTGTTGAACGGCCTGAGATCATTAATGCAATCTCGGTTGCGCGTGATCACGGTGACCTATCAGAAAATGCTGAATATCATGCCGCGAAGGAAAAACAGGGCTTTATCGAAGGCCGAATCCAAGAACTAGAGTCTAAATTGGTGCTCGCACAGGTGATCGATCCGACCTCCATGTCTGGCGAAGTCGTCCGATTTGGAGCGACCGTTAAAATTGTCAATGAAGACACAGATGAAGAATCTACCTATCAGATTGTTGGCGAAGATGAGGCCAATGTAAAAGATGGGAAAATCTCGGTTACGTCTCCGATTGCACGGGCCATGATTACCAAGGAAGTTGGTGATGTGTTCGAGGTGATCGCCCCGGGTGGATCCAAGGGGTATGAAATCCTGGAAGTCGATTACAAGTAATGACTGAGGCAAGCGGCGAAGATGGGACATTGCGATGTCTCGTCATCTCCGATGGTCGACGCGGGATTGAAAACCAGGCTCTCGGCTTGGTCGAAGCCTGCGCGAAAATAAGATCCATTTCCATTGATAGACACCACCTTAATCCAAAGGGCTGGACGTCATTTTTACCGCCCGGAATAAAAGCCCGTATTTCATCGCCGGACCTCCCCGATTGCGACGTCGCAATTGGGTGTGGTCGTCACGCCATTCCGGTCCTGATTAGCTTAAAGCGGCACAAGCCTGAGATTTTTACAATCTACATACAGGACCCGCGGATAGACAGCTCCGGTTTTGATATCGTCATTGCGCCGGAACATGACCATGTTTCAGGTCAAAATGTAATATCAATGGTGGGGTCGCCTAACCGGATTACGCCTGAGAAACTCAACCAGGGTTTGACGGAATTTACCGAGAAGATATCACGTTTTTCTGATCCTGCGGCCACCTTTTTAATCGGGGGCGACTCAAAACGCCATAAGCTGTCAGACGGGGATCACGACCTACATATTAGCCACGCTAAACAGCTCATCTCAAAAGGATATTCTATTTGGGTGACACTGTCCCGGCGTACACCGGAATTTGCAAGGCAGAGCTGGGACGAGTTTGCAAAGGCTAATGAGCAGGTCTGGCTATATGATGGCGCTGATGATGGAATGGGCGCCAATCCCTATTTTGCCTTTTTAGCCAAAGCAAAAATGATATTGGTGACGGAAGATAGTACAAATATGCTGACAGAAGCCTGCGCGACGGGTGTTCCGGTTTTTCGTCTTTCCATGAGCGGCAAATCCGGAAAATTTCAAAACCTTTATGACGCCCTTGATACGCGCTGTGGGGTCACGGTTTTTACGCATGATTTTGAGCTAAAAGACTACGTGCCACTGGAAGAGACACGGCGTGTCGCCGAGCTTTTATGCGGGCGCTTTTAAGATGGACAAAAGCTCCCATATTAGCATCTATGATGGGAATTTATGTGGGATATCGTGGTTTACACAGAATAATGACAAAAGCGGTGTTGCGCGGCTGGGTCTCCGCGCTTAAATCAGTCCTAGAAAATGCGCGACCTTAATGAAAGTAGGCACATGTCAGACATAATTCATCATCCCGTCTTGATCGTTGGCTCTGGCCCGGCTGGATATACGGCGGCTGTTTATGCGGCACGAGCTTTATTAAAGCCCGGTATTGTCGCGGGCCTTCAGCCGGGCGGTCAGTTGACCATTACAACCGATGTAGAAAACTATCCTGGATTTCCCGAGATTATGGGACCTGAGCTCATGGAAAAATTCAAGGAACATGCGCTGAAATTCGGAACCGCCTTTCATGAAGATGTCATTATTGATGTTGATTTTCAGGTCAGGCCTTTTGTTCTCAAAGGCGATAGCGGCAAAACCTATACGGCTGATTCCGTAATCATTGCGACAGGCGCCCAGGCCAAATGGCTGGGACTGCCATCTGAGGATAAGTTCCAAGGCTTTGGCGTATCAGCTTGTGCGACTTGTGATGGATTTTTCTATCGCGGCAAAGAAGTTGTCGTCGTTGGGGGCGGAAACACGGCCGTAGAAGAAGCTCTATTCCTCTCAACATTGGCGTCCAGAGTTACGCTTGTCCATCGACGTGATAGTTTGCGGGCTGAAAAAATTCTACAACAAAGGCTTCTGGCCAAAGAGAATATCGAAGTCCTTTGGGATACAACGCTCGAAGAAATTTTAGGCGATGATCAGCCTTTGGGTGTGACCGGTGTTCGGCTCAAAAATGTAAAATCAGGCGAGATTTATGACCGCGAAACCCACGGTGTTTTCATCGCGATTGGCCACAAGCCATCGACTGAAGTCTTTAAAGGCCATGTTGAAATGAATGCAGGCGGCTATATTACAACGGCGCCTGATAGTACGGCCACAAATATTCCGGGCGTTTATGCAGCGGGAGATGTGTCAGATGAACTTTACCGGCAAGCTGTCACGGCTGCAGGATTAGGATGTATGGGCGCGCTCGAGGCCGAAAAATTCTTGGCTGCTCAAGAGGCGGCAGAGCTTCAAATAGAGGCGGCAGAATAAGGTGCCGCATTCCCTCGATTGGGATAAGCTTAAAACCTTTCACGCCGCCGCTGCGACAGGGTCTTTAACGGCTGCGGCCGATAAGTTGAAAATTTCCCAATCTGCTGTGTCCCGGCAAATTACGGCCCTCGAAGATTATTTGGATATGCCGCTTTTCCACCGCCATGCGCGGGGGTTGACCCTAACCGAACAGGGACATATTTTATTCAAGACGGCAGACGAAGTTGCGGTAAGGATTGCGCGTGCGCAAACCAGCGTGATTGATAGTCGTCAAAAACCGCAAGGGCTCCTGCGTGTCTCAACACCCATTTCACTCGGATCAAATTGGCTTCCGAGTGTTTTGCCTGAGTTCTTGGACACTTATCCGGATATCGATGTGCAACTCATTTTAGAAGATAGTGAGCATGATTTGTCGGTTTTCGATGTAGACTGTGCCTTACGACCTTGGCCATCGACCCAGGGTGATCTGATCGAGCGGAAATTAGGGCAGATTACGCAATCCTTATATGCTAGCCATAAATATTTATCAGATCATGGTGCCCCGACATCAGCGCGCGACCTTGATAATCACCGCATTGTAGCCTTTGGTAATTTGATTCCCAAAAACCTCCATAGTGCCAATTGGGTTTTAGATGTTGGGCGCGAAGCCGGTGAACCTTCCCGGAAACCCGCTTTGGTGGTCAATAATTTACACGGGATTATGCGGGCCGCAGAAGCAGGGATCGGCATTGTTGGTATTCCCGACTATATGACCGTCTTGTCTCGTCGTCTGGTTAGAATTTTGCCGAGTGTTAGAGGCGAGGAATTTGATCTCTTTTTTGTATATCCGACGGAATTGCGTGGATCTGTCAGAGCGAAGGTGTTTAGAGAGTTTTTGACGCGTGCCACGCGGGATTGGCCACGATTCTGAGTTTTATGTGAACAGATTGCCCCAAAGCTATGCATTTTTGCATAGCACATTTGCGGCGTCGCTGGTTCTTAAAGCTATATTGATTTCCTACATAGAGTGCACGGAAGCGGCGACGTCCTCCCCTTTGTGGCCGCCTTTCATACCGCATTCACTCTCCCCGACTGAATAGCGAAGACTTCAAGGCTCCTGTACTTCGGTACAGTGAGCCTTTTTTTTTGGCCATTTATTAACTTTCGACTTGCATAAACAAATCGTCTGATAGGGCATCCGCAGATGGGTATGGGCAGAGAGAAAATGCAATCTAAGTCAGAAAATGTAGACATCGAATCAGAAATCCCCTCTCAGGATAGGGATCGGCTCGAATATTTACGTATTTTGGCTGAAAATCTTGAATCTGGCGTCAGCATTCTTGATGAGGATATGAATTATCTATTTCTCTCGGATTCTGTTTATAAATCCATCAAATGCGACCCAAGCGAATTGCAAATCGGCGATTCACTTCAAAAATGTCATGAACTCATGCTCAAAAACGGGGTGTTAACAAAAGAGATTTTGCAAGAACAACAGCTATCTAGCGAAGAGCAGGTTATTAGCAATGAAATGGGAGAGGTGAAGTCGGCTCGCCTACTGACCCTAGCAGATGGGTCAACCTATCGCTTTGTTCGCAAGGCGCTTTCGTGTGGAAATACGATTTCCATCGCGGACGATGTTTCAGAGTTAGTCGAAAAAGACATCCTTCTCCAAAAAGCACTAGAGCTAGGCGATGCGGGTCACTGGACCCTTGACCTAAAGACGAAACAATACATTTTTAGTCGATCACTTAAGAGATTTTTTGGCAAAGCTGTCGTTAAGAAAATTCGTGCGAATGGAATTTGGAATATTTTACACGAAGACGATCAACATAAATTTAAAGACGCTTTAAAAAAAGCGAGCAGAGAAGAGGGCAGATTTGAATTCGTCGCTCGAAGTCAAGCAAGCACGGGTCAATGGCACTGGTTTGAGACAACGGGAAATTTGATCCGTGACGAAGCCGGACAAGCGGTTAGGATTGAAGCCTTTGTCAAAAATGTTACGCGTCAACGACATCAAGCCGCTGCGTTAGAACGGGCTAAAGATGAAGCGATCGCGGCCTCGAAAGCTAAATCTGAGTTTCTGGCCAATATGAGCCATGAAATCAGAACGCCAATGAATGGCATTTTGGGGATGGCCGAACTTTTGGCAAATTCGGATATAAATGATCGTCAAAAAGAGTTTGTTTCTGTCATAAATAATTCGGCTTCCGCTCTCTTGACGATCATTAATGATATTCTCGATTTCTCAAAAATTGAAGCCGGTGCATTTGAAATTGATCCAGTTCCATTTGATCTTAAATCCTCTCTCAATGATGTGACGTCGCTTTTGCAAAAACCGGCTCAAGAAAAAAATATTGAGCTTGTAATAAATTATCCGACGGGTCTTCCAAAGAATTTCATAGGGGACCCAGGCCGAATACGTCAGGTTGTGACAAACCTAATCGGGAATGCTGTAAAATTCACGGAAGAAGGCCACATTACAATTGATGTAGAAGTAAAAACCAGTCGTGGTTTGGGTATTTGCAGGGTTCGTGTTGCAGATACTGGGATTGGTATTCCGCCTGAGAAACTTGCATCAATCTTTGACAAATTTACCCAAGCCGATGGATCGACAACCCGTGTTTATGGGGGAACAGGTTTAGGGCTGACAATCTCAAAGCACATAATTGAATTGATGGGTGGCCGCATGCAGGTCGAATCGACCTTAGGGGAAGGGTCTATTTTTAGTTTCGTCATACCCTTACCGATTGATAAAGATGCCATTGAAGAAAAATATGACAGTTCACTTTTGGCTGGGAAGCGCGCGCTTATTATAGATGATATTCAAGTCAATCGGCGCGTTCTTTCAGAACAATTATCAGCCTGGGATATAGAGGCGGATACGGCGACTGATGGTGTGGACGCCCTGATGAAAATTCGAGCGGCCCAGGACCAGAACAAGCCCTTTGATTTCCTGATTCTAGACTTTTTAATGCCCGGCATGAATGGTCAAGAATTTGCTCAAGTTCTAACGCAAACAAAGTCGCTTGCAACACCGCCGATCATCATGTTGTCATCTTGTGATCAATCGATGGGTTCGAAATCGCTTAAGGCTATCGGGGTCGAGACCTATCTCACCAAGCCTGTAAGAGAACGTCGACTATTTGATACGATCGTACTCACATTATCCAATATCGACCAAGAGTTGCCGCCCATTGAAAGCAAAGAAACGGAGTTGCCATATGACAATGGCAAAACCTTTATTCTGGTTGCCGAAGATTTTGCGCTTAACCGCGATGTTGTCAAATTGATGCTAGCAGACACGCATTTCGAACCAATATTTGCCGAAAATGGGAAAGAAGCCGTGACAATGTTTAAAGCGGAGCCTGATCGATTCCAAGCCATTCTTATGGATGTGTCAATGCCTGTTATGGATGGATATGAAGCCACAGGGTTGATCCGTGAGTTCGAAAATTTAACTGAAATTCAGCCGGTTTCGATTATTGCCTTAACGGGTCATGCGCTAAAAAATGATCGGCGAGATTGTATAGAGGCGGGCATGGATGATTATCTCACGAAACCCGTAAAACAAGATGCTCTTATCGATACACTCGCGAAATATACAGGGCAAAATTCCTGTCTTCAGCGAACGGCTTAAAGTTTTTTCGTAAATTGATCAATTCTGTCTAGGGCAGTTTCGATTTGATCCATAGAGGTCGCATATGACAAACGCATATGCCCAGCCGAATGGAATGCCGACCCTGGAACAGTCGCAACGCCGCTTTGCTCAAGAAGCCGAAGCGCGAATTCTGCGTCGTTTTTCGTAAGCGCAGAAATATCGACAAAGGCATAAAAGGCCCCAGGCGGTGTGAGACAACTCATACCCCTTATCGCATTTAATCCTTCGACCAGCATATCGCGACGCTTTTGATAGGTTGAGCGCCAATTTTCTAGAAAGTCTTGCGGCCCGTCCAAAGCAGCTTGGGCTGCCCATTGACTAATGCTTGAGGGGTTGGACGTTGTTTGTCCCATATATTTAGACATGGCTTTGATCAGGTGTTTTGGGCCTGCGCCATACCCAATTCGCCAGCCTGTCATCGCATAAGCTTTGGAAACACCGTTCATTGTCAAAATACGATCAGCGATGTCCGGGGCGACTGAGGCTAATGTTGCGAACTGAAAATCATCATAAATAAGATGCTCGTAAATATCGTCACTCAAAACCATGACATGCGGATTTTGTCTAAGAACCTGTGCCAGCAAACCGAGTTCACGATGTGAATATGCGGCGCCTGTTGGGTTTGACGGTGAGTTGAGCAATACCCATTTCGTCTGTGGTGTAATATGTTTTTCGAGCATATCCGCTGAGAGTTTAAAGCCTGTCTCTTTTGTACAGGCAATAATGACGGGTTTAGCATCACAGAGCTTGACCATAGCCGGATAGCTTACCCAGCAAGGCGCTGGGATGATCACCTCATCCCCAGAACTTAGGGTGACGGCGAGCGCGTTGAAAATCACAGCTTTCCCGCCGGGTGAAATATTTATCTGGTCCTCTTTGATATCCAGCTGATTATCGCGTTGGAACTTTCGGGAGATTGCAGATTTTAACTCAAGGATGCCATCCACATTCGTATAGCGCGTTTGACCTGTAGCCATGGCTGAAATTGCGGCTTCGCAAATATGATCTGGCGTATCAAAATCGGGTTCACCCGCCGAGAGCGAAATAACGTCCCGACCAGCCCGTTTCATCTCCCGCGCTTTTTGCGTTATTGTCATGGTGGCAGACGCCCCAATACGTTGAATGCGATCAGATAGTCTTGCGTCAGTCATACAGACGGCATAGGCGACAGACTTACCCCTTGGGAAGCCCAAAAACAGAAAAGCGTAACATGAGTCTGAAAGAATTTAGCGTATTGTTACTCGTCTGTACGATCTGGGGGCTTCATTTTACGGTTCTACGTTTTGCAATGGGGGATATGGATGTCCCGCCAATTTTTTATGCGGCCTTGCGTATTGTTTGTCTGACGATAGTTCTTTTGCCTTGGTTGCGTTGGCATAAGGGCCAAATGAAGTTCGTTCTATTGGGAGGTCTTTGCTATGGAGCCTTGAATTATGCCTTTATGTTTCCGGCCCTGGAACTCACCACGGCAAGCGCGGTCTCAATTGCCATTGAGCTCTATATGCCATTTTCAATTTTACTCTCTGTTATTTTCCTAAAAGAACGGCTCGGTCTTTGGCGTAGCATAGGGGCAGGTCTCGCCTTTATTGGCGTTATTATTATCGGCCTGGGTGCGCCGCCTGAAACCGCCGGAAAGGGCTTTACGCTTGGGATTATTCTTATGGCTTGTGCGGCCATGTCCGAGGCCGTTGGCGCAATATCAGTAAAATCAGTCAAAGCCGTTAAACCGGTAGAGTTACTCGCTTGGTTTGGGCTTGTCGGAGCTTGCGTTCTGTCGCCGCTCACACTGATACTCGAAACAGACCAACTGCGTGTCTTTGAACCCGAGCGCTTACTGCAATTTGGCCTCTGTCTCGCCTATTCCGTCATTTTGGTCAGCCTTATTGCTCATGGGTCTTATTATTGGTTATTGCAACGTCTGCCATTGTCACTTGTGGCGCCCTCTGGATTGCTAACAACTCTTATCGGCGTGCTGGGGGGCGCCTTCATTCTTGGCGAGAAGCTGACCCTCACTTTGGTTGCAGGTGGCTTGGTTACGCTATGTGGTATTGCGCTTATTTTGTGGCGAAATCGTAAGAAAAATCGCGCCGTGCATTTTGAGATCAGTTAAGCCCAGACAAGTCTCAGAAAATGGACAAATAGGGCCCAATTTCTGAGGCCAACATATCTCAAATTGCACTATATCACAGAATTTTCATGACATCGTCACAGTCTGGCCATGCTGTTTCAACATATAGTGACTGTAAATATTGATGAAAGGACACGTCATGGCGCAAGACTTAAGGTTTGAGAAGTGTGTGCTGATCGCAACGAGCCTGATGGCATTTATACTGATTGCGGCGCAATCTATCTGAAACGCAGCTGATTATAACTGAAATTTAAGGCTCTAGAACGCCTTCACCCCATTGGCCAATGGTCAAAAGCGCATTACACCAGAGCGAATATTGGCGAAGATCGGTGTGATTTGGACTTTTGGGGACACAAGAATACGAGTTTTTCGCCTTATCACGATGAGGATAGCCTCATCGACTTTTTGGATGATGATGCGCAACGTTATTCTATAAATATAGCGATTGTCTTTTTTATCCATGTCGGTCTAACCTTAGCCTTATCGGCTAATTTTATTGTTCCGGACTTATTGCCTCCGCCCGAACCAGAAGCCGTTACAGTTGAAATTGTAACATTTGATCCGACGCCGCCAGAGCCGGAAGTTGTGGCTGAGCCAGAGCCCGTTATTGTCGAGCCTGTCCTCGCCCCGCCTGCGCCAAAACCGAAGCCGAAACCTAAGCCGGCGCCTGAACCTGTGCCGCCACCTCCACCTCCACCTCCACCTCCGGAGCCTGAACCAGAGCCTGAACCAGAAGTCGTGTTCACACCTCCGCCTCCGCCGCCCGAGATATTATCGCAGCCTGAGCCAGACCCTGTTGAACCGGAATTGCCAGATCCCATTATCGAGCCTCTGCCAGAAGCTGAGCCTTTACCTGAGCCCGTTCCACAACCCTTGCCGGAACAGCCTATAATCGAAATTTTCGAACCTCAGCCCATTCAGCCTCTCCCTGAACCGATTATTATTGAGCCACTTCCTGAGCCGCTTCCTGAGCGTCTGCCAGAAATTCCGCCTGACCCCTTGCCGGAACCAGAGTTGGAAATCGAAATTTTTGACCCGATCCCGGAGATTGCACCCGAGCCAGAGATAATTGAGCCTGAGATCGAAGAGCCATTGATTATTGATGAAACACCGCCAACGCCGGGGGTGATTGATGCTGAACCTTTGCCAGAATTGATAGAGCCTGAGCCCTTGCCGCCAGAGATCATTATTGAACCTGAGCCTTTACCTGAGCCCGTTCCAGTGGAGCCAACGCCCGAAGCAGAGCCTTTGGAGCCTGAACCAGTGGAACCGGATATCCTACCCACTGCGCCAACTATATTGGCCTCACCGGATGCGCCGGAAACGCAAGAAGAGGAAAGGCGCGCCGTGCCGCAAGAGCAATCGGACCCTTTTATTGATTTGCTTAAACGAGACCGAGACCAAGGACAACAAAACCCACCGAGGCGGAGTTTGACAGGCCCAATTAGCGGAGGCGGAAATGAGGGCCCAATTGGAGGCGTTAATCAGCCTCCAGGTGGCGGTACATCTATTGGACGGTCAAATCCAGGATCTGGCGGGTGGACCTTAGCACCGCAATCCGGAGGGAATGGCAATGAAGCCTATAAGGGTATTGTTCTGGATATTCGTTGTCGTGAAGCCGGTCGAACCCATTTGGATTGTCCTGAATATTTGCGTAAAAATAGAGGACGCGCCGCCGATGGGAGTGAAAGCGGGGTGGGTCTTGCGGGCCGGGGCACAGATCGTGGGGACCGGATTGAAAACTCCCGAACAATTCCGAGTCGTGCCTCACTAGGACTGCCCATTGGCGATAATTCCGTGAATTCGGGTGGACCGTCAACGGGACCATTAGATTTCCAGGATCAAAATTTTGATCGTGAGTTTTTAGGAAAAGAACTTCGGCTGGAACCTGAGGAGGGGCTTGTTGATAAAATTTTCAATCCGAATGATCCTGTTAACACGCCGCCCAATTGGACTTTGCCACCCTCGCCAGAAGCTGACAGTGATACGGAGTCAGATACAGATTGGTTGTTAAAGAAACCACCAGAATAAATCTATCTGAATAAA
>CAYRMO010000003.1:26741-66641 GCA_964425355.1 uncultured Algimonas sp.
GAATAAATCTATCTGAATAAAACCATCTGGAAAAATAACATCTGACAAGCTTATTGGAATAGTTCCTCTAAACCCGTCGCGGCTTGATCCAAGCTGGATTCAATCTTGGCTTTTTGACGAAAACCCGCAATTCGTCCGAAAAATGGGAAGCCACCGAATTGACGCTCGGCTTGAATAAGGCAGGACGTTCCATCGGCTTCCTCGCTCATCGCGATTGTCATAATATGTTCGCCTGAATGATCGCTGGCGCGCAATCTGACATATTCATTTCTCTCAACTTGCAATATTTCCAGCGACCCAAATTGATCTTTCTTCGCGTCATCATTCTGCCAAGCGGCTGTTTGACCAAAACCTGTTTCAATATCTCCAAATACCCAATTGCTAAGATCGCCGCCAAAGCCACTCCATTCAGGATAGGATTGTAGATCTGAAACGACGGCATAGACGTCCTCAATTTCAGCCGCGATTTCGATTGTCTTATCTACGCGTTGGGTAGAGGGTAAAAATGCGCCAATAATACATAATCCTACAAATAAAATGAGGATAAAGGCGAAAATGCGAATAAGCCATTTCATAGTGATGCGGTCTTATCGCAAAACTATGGCGGAAGCTATTTAAATTGATCGCAAACCTGATTAAGGTCGACCCTAAGAGGGCTGTTGGAAGGACACTGAAATGCGAATTTTGGCGGATGGTGATATTGGGATGGCGGAATTTGGTGAATTTGCCATGTCTGGCCTTACGTTGCTGGGGTCGCTCTTTTTGTTTGTCATCGGCATTCTCTTTGCCGTAACCCTCATTCTTTTCTTTATTGATATTTTTCAGACGAAATCGGCGATCAGACGCAACTATCCAGTCATTGGTCGCTTTAGGACATTATTTTCGCATTTAGGTGAGTTTTTTCGTCAATATTTCTTTGCGATGGACCGCGAGGAAATGCCCTTTAATCGTGCAGAGCGGGATTGGGTCGACCATGTTTGTGAAGATGGAAATGATGTTGTTCCTTTTGGATCAACCAAAAGTCTAACAATTGGAACCCCAATATTTGCCAATGGGCTTTTCCCAAAATTGGAAGATGATGAACCGCCAGTCCCCGATTTCGTTATTGGCCCAGAAACGCGTCACCCATATCGCCCAAAATCGCTCTTCAATATCTCGGCGATGAGTTATGGAAGCTTGTCTAAGCCAGCTATTCAAGCGCTTTCAAAAGGGGCGGCTATGGCGGATTGCTACCTTAATACGGGGGAAGGGGGTGTCTCACCTTACCATCTCGAAGGGGGATGCGATGTCGTTTATCAAATGGGCACAGCCAAATTCGGTGCGCGCAATGATGACGCGACACTCAATGAGGATAAGTTGGCCGCGCTTTGTGAAAATTCAGATATAAAAATGGTTGAGATCAAACTGTCTCAAGGTGCCAAGCCGGGCAAGGGCGGCATTTTACCCGGGAAAAAGGTAACGGCCGAGATTGCCGAAATTAGAGGCATTACTGAAGGTCAATCGGCGCTATCGCCCAATCGTCACGTTGATGCCTCTAATGTTGAAGAATTACTCGATCTCATTCATCGCGTCAGGGAGGTTTCGGGTCGCCCTACAGGCATAAAAATGTGTATTGGAAATGTTGATCCAATTATTGATCTGATGAAAGCGATCAAAAAAAGAGGACTGAAATCCGCGCCTGATTATATTGCTGTGGATGGCGGCGATGGCGGCACAGGAGCTGCGCCCTTGCCTCTTATTGATAATACAGGTCTAACGATCCGTGAGAGCTTACCGCTCATGGATGACCTCTTGAAGGAATATGGCTTGAGAAACCGCGTTAAACTCATTGCCTCTGGGAAGTTGATTACATCAGCCGATGTGGCCTGGGCGTTTTGCGCCGGGGCAGATCTTATTAATAATGCACGCGGATTTATGTTCGCGCTGGGCTGTATTCAGGCTCTAAAATGCGATAAAAACACATGCCCTACAGGGATTACGACCCATAATCCGCGGCTTCAACGTGGTCTCGATCCCACAAATAAAGCTGTGCGGGTGAATAATTATATCAAGACGATTATCAAAGAAGTTGAAATCATCGCCCATGCTTGTGGGGTCGATGAGCCAAGGCAATTAACACGCAGACATTTAATGATTGTCCAAGCCTCAGGTCGGTCCGTTCCCTTTGACAAAATTTGGGATAAGTCGCGTTACGTCTAGCTCTTATATATCGCAAGAGCTGTTGAGTTATTACAGTTTATTTGTCACCCCGGACCTGATCCGGGGCCTAAGGCATGCGTATCCAACCCAGATCAGTCACATGCGATAGATCCCGCATCAGGTGCGGGACGACATTATGTGGTGATCGAAAGGACGCATAAGAGTTCAGGTAATGAAAATCTTGTCACCCCGGACTTAATCCGGGGCCTAACGTTCGGGTGCTCAGATGGCGATGGCAGGAAAACTCTATACCCGATACAATATCGATAAACCCAAGAGACCCTTGGGACGAGCTAGGCATATTTTTCGAAAAGCAAAACGTGCCGAGGTGACGAATTTTTGGGTTTTTCATTCATGTCGTTTTAGGCCGTTAAAGGCCAATCAATCAGGCGCATATTTATGCGTATTTCTCACCTAGATAGACTCGCCTTACATCCGGATTAGCGCGGATTTCTTCTGGTGTACCTTCAAAGAGGGCTTCGCCTTGGAATAGGATTGAGGCGCGGTCGACAATATCTAAGGTTTCACGAACGCGGTGATCCGTAATCAAAATTCCAATGCCACGTTCTTTAAGATAGAGAACGAGTTCGGAAATATCGGCAATAGCGATGGGGTCAATACCGGTAAACGGCTCATCAAGTAGGATAAAACTTGGACGGCTGGCCAGCGCGCGCGCGATTTCAACGCGTCGACGTTCCCCGCCTGACAGTGCAAGCGCTGGAGATTTACGGATGTGACCAATATTAAGTTCATCTAAAAGGGCAGATACATTGTCATCCCATTTGCTCCGGTCTTTTTCGGTTAATTGGACAACCGCCTTTATATTTTCTTCGACCGTTAAGCCTCTAAAAATGGACTGTTCTTGGGGGAGGTAGCCAACGCCTAATCTTGCCCGTTGATACATTGGGAGTTTTGTAATGTCTTGACCGTCTAATGTGACCATGCCGCGATCGGCTTCGATCAATCCCATAATCATATAAAAACTCGTCGTCTTACCGGCTCCGTTAGGCCCCATAAGCGCGACAACTTCACCCCGCTGGACCGTGAGCGTAATATCTTTCACGACCACGCGGCCGCGGTAAGCTTTGCCAATACTATTAGCCGCGAGTCCGGTTGCCGGAGGAGTTATCAATTTTGTTGTCATGTCTGGATCAGCCTCAGCCATTATTGATGCCAGTGTCTACTGTTCTGTCGACCGGATCAAGATGGCAACGCGGTCACGTTTTGGACAGGAGCGGCCTGTGCAGTTTCCGACAACTTTGGCATCTCGGGTTTGAAGATTATAATTAAGGCGTGACCCTGTTACGACACTATCGTCTTGTAAAAGAATAACATCACCCGTTACGACAAAGCTTTCTGTTTCGGCTGTATAGACGCCTTTGTCCCCCCGAACTTCCTGTTCAGGCGTAATGTAATAGAAATTACCCGTGGCGACAACGCGTGTAATACCATCTGTCGTGACGAGCCCGGCTGCCCCATTGCCTTGCGTGTAAATTTCGACTTTGTCGGCCAGAAGCCTGACATCACCTTGTCGAATATCAGCTTGGCCCGTTAGGGTGATGACGCCATTTCTTGAAATCGTATCATCAGCATAAAGGAAGGTATCAGCACCAGAATCTGACGAAAATTGAGCATGCGCGACTTGCGGCAATAGCATCGTCATGCAAGCCGTCATGGCAAGGATTATGTATTTCATCATCATCTTATCCTATTGTCTTGAGCCAGGAATGACGATTTTATTTCTGTCGCCGTCATTTTGGCCCGTAAATCGAATAGCTTTTGTCCGTGTATTGTAAATCAATCGCTGTGTCTCCACCCGATTGCCGTTAGGTTGAATGACGACAACGTCGCCCGTCACCGTTATAACGCCGCTATCACGCTCATAGACGCCTCGCTTGCCACGAATATCATTCTCGTCTGTTTTGTACCTAAAATTTCCGTCTGCGAAAATTTTCTTTATCGCACCAAGTTTTAGGCTACCTTCGTTTTGAGCGCCTTTTTCCATCCGAAAAATATCCATCTTGTCAGATGTTAATTTTGCACCGTCTTGAATAACGACAACATCACCACGTAAGTCTGTTCGCGATCCATAATAAAGGCCTCGATTAGCTTTAATATCAATCGGCCCATCTCCGCCAAAGGCAAAACTCCCTTCAGTATCGGGATTAGAATCAGCTTCCTGATTAATGATAGCTGTCATCCCATCTTTAAAAATAAACGTTTGATAGGAGTCTTCAATCGCATAGCTTTGACCGTCAACCTTACCGAACTCGCCTTCGCAATTTATCGGCTCATCACCTTCAATCCTTTTGTCGCGATTAAAGATCCGAGCATGAGTGGTGTCGCATTGATAACCATCATCCGTCTTTAGGTTGACGTCTTTGCGAAGCTGTAAAATCTTTTCCATGTCATTAAATGAGCCCGTCTCAGCAACCACGAAACTACTATCGACGCCAGAATCTCGGATAAATTCGAGAACAGGGTTCTCAAGCGCCACCAGCTCAGGCTCAGCGAGACGCTGGATGGCTGTGTCTGAGGTGAGGTAAAAGGGTAGCCCGTCACCTGTACGACCAGAATAACGCGGATTGACCATTTTTACAGATTCTGATGGATCATCCGTATATTCAATACCCCCACCATCAGACATAAATTGCCAGATAAGTGCCGTCATAAGGACGGCGGAGGCGCTCATAAGGATATAGCGTAAAATACGAATGCGTTGGGTGTGTGCACGGGCGGCTTCAAGCGTTAAGACGCGTTTAGGCTCCCAAAGACCAAGGTCTTCAGACGCCCGACGCGTATTTATGGCAACACTCGAATTCATAATTGCGAATACCTATAGCAAGTTCATATGAATGGTACGACAATAAATACGGGGCGTGAAGCTAATTTAATTTAATCGGATCGGCGCATTCGATGTGAGAAAATATCCACATCTGACCACCCTGCAAGGTCCAGCTTTGCCCGTGTCGGTAAAAACCCAAAACAGCTCTGGGCCATATCCCAACGATCCTCTCGCATAAGTCGGGCGGATAATATTGTTTTGAGTTGATGGAGATAAAGCACATCTGATGCGGCGTAATTCAATTGCGCCTCTGTCAGATTGTCTGCGGCCCAATCAGAGGATTGCTGCTGTTTAGACAAGTCCACATTGATAAGTTCTTTTGTCAGATCTTTGAGCCCGTGTCGATCTGTATAGGTTCGAACCAAGCCTGAGGCTATTTTTGTACAAAATATAGGGGCAATGGTTACGCCGAGATCTCGCATCATCATCGCGACGTCAAACCGTGCAAAATGGAATATTTTTGTCACATCTGGGTTTTCCATCAATTTTTTCAAATTCGGCGCATCAAAGGTTTCGCGGTTCACTTGAACAATATGGGCATCACCATCACCGGCGGAAAGTTGCACAAGGCATAGTTTGTCGCGGACCAATGAAAGACCTTGAGTTTCCGTATCCACAGCTACATTTGCACCAAAATCAAGTCCATCTGGGAGATCGTGCTTATGTAAATGGACCGTCATAGATTAGCTTTCATATTTTTTTGCGCTTATGTCTTAGTTTAAAGAAAAATACCATGATCGATTTTCGGCGATGTCAGTAAGGGATTGTGATATATAACAATTTATGGATTTGTTTATACCCAATCGACCCGAGACCGATCAGGCCTGTTACCAGGTTTTTGAACGCGGCGATCTCGCTTATGACGGGACCCTTTATTTGGGCGTAAAGACAACGGGTATATTTTGCCGTCCGAATTGTCCCGCGCGCTTGCCAAAATTTGAAAATTGTACATTTCACGATACAGTCCACCAAGCTTTAGAGGCGGGATATAGAGCCTGTAAAAGGTGCCATCCTTTGGGACAGAACTTTGCACTTATCAAAACCCTTATTAACTGGGTAGAGGATAATCCGGATCAGAAAATTTCATCTGATATTTTAAAGCGCAACGGCTTTGATCCGCTAACAGCTAGGCGACAATTCCTCGCGCGCTTTGGCATGAGTTTTTCGGAATATGCGCGATTGCGTCGGATAGGTTTGGCTGCCAAAACCCTCGCTAGAGGAGGATCTGTGATCGACGCCCAATTAGATGCTGGTTTTGAAAGTCCGTCTGGATTTCGGAGCGCCTATCACAAGGTCTTTGGGTCTGCGCCCGCTAAAGGGCACGCCGCAAACGGAAAGGGAGAGCCACTTTCGATTGACTGGATTGAAACACCTTTGGGGCGGATGATCATAATTGCTGATGAGCGTGCACTCTACTTGCTTGAATTCACAAATCGAAAAAATATGCGCCGACAATTTGATCGACTGCGCAAGGTACAAGGGCGAGCTGTCCTGCCAGGCCGAACGAAAATTACGGCGCAAATTGAAGCCGAGCTGAAAGCCTATTTTAAAGGTGAACTTTCTGAATTTAAAACGCCCTTATCTCCATCAGGAACGGCGTTTCAAAACCAGACCTGGGCGGCATTGCAAGACATTCCTTATGGCGAGACGCGTAGTTATTCCCAGCTAGCGGATATGATTGGAAACGCCAAAGCCGTTCGCGCTGTGGCCTCTGCCAACGCCAATAATGGGCTCGCCCTGATTATACCGTGCCACCGTGTCATTGGTCGGGATGGCGGTTTGGGTGGTTATGCCGGTGGGTTAGAGCGTAAGCGCGCCTTAATTGAGCTGGAAACAAAATCCAGATCAAAGGTCTAAATTAAGCCTTGTTCTATTAGGCTCCAGCCAATGTGAATTGTGCGTTTAGATTACCTTGTGGCGTCCGACTGATAGTCACCGAGGTAAAATCAACCTGGTAAGACTGATTGAGTGCATTGAAGAGGCCATAAAGCGAGGTGGTGCTGATATCATCGATCCAGACTGACAGATTGCCATCATTTTGCGGTTCTACGCGGGTCAATCTAACGTCGCGCTGACGCGCCAGATTAATAAGCTCACCGCGATTAAAGTCTTTGCGGACGATCTCGCCTTGTCCTTTGGATAATAGTCTTGGTTTTGCACGTAACCATAATTTATGGTCTGATTGCGCCTCCGCCAATTGCTGGTCAGGGTCTGGTCCGGATTCTCGCGTCATGAGAAACCAGAGCGCAAAGATCAGGATCATTCCGAACATGATTGCAAGCAATAAACGCTCGCGGGGTTCGCGATTATTAAACCAGCTAATCATGATGCCGGTTCCAGACTTAAGGTCGCTTCGCCAATAAAGGCTCCGTCTCTTTCTCTGACACCGCCCGTTAAAAGCGTTCCACCCGCTTGCTTTATGGCGGCTTCTAACCGTGAGGTTGCCCCGAAATCAGGGTAAATAAACCTAAGCGCAAGCGTTTGATTTTCAGAATTATATCTTAGCTGGTCAACCTGGATGTCATCCAGATTTGTCATGCCTTGGAACAAAATAGCTGACAAATCCAGAAATCCATAGCTGCTTTGTGATGTTGTTTGCGCCAACTTGGCCGCGCTTCGACCCGGTGCGGCTGGCGCAGTCTCACCTGTCACGGATTGATAGTCTTCGGTGGTTTGAGCTTTTAAGGCCTTGGTTTGTGCGATTTTTGCCCGATCAGAAATCCCAGACCACAAAAACAAAGCCGCAAGGGCCAGGGCCGCCACTGCCGCAAATCGTTTAAAGGCGGGCTGAGGCATATTAAATGATGAGCTTGCGCGGTAATCGCCTTGTAATAAATTTATCACATCACCCGTTTCAATTGACTCTACGATTTGATCCGCGATTTGCGCTGGCGTTAAGTCCAAGAGTTCAGAATCAACCCATTCCAGATCGAGCGCGCAGCGCCCGGGCTCTACGGCTCTATCAATGACGCGAATAGCTTGATCACCTTTGAGCAAGTCATAATCCACATAGGCCGCTTTTGGCTTTAACGTAACCAGATAGTTTGAAAGCTCATCCATAATTGATTTTTCAATAATGGCGAGACGCGGAGGGTGTTCTTCTGAGAGCGCAAAATGAAGCGCATCTGCCGGTGTTGCAATATCATCTTCTCTGGCAAAGCGCGCCATTTTTAAAAGTTGCGCGCGGGAGGCCTTTGGCAGGTCAGTTTCAAAAATACGCACAGACTGGCCAGGGACGACGACATGGACATTGGCGTCCTCGATCTGGCCGAGCTCACCCATGGACACAGTCTGTGTCTCATAGCCGCCCCCTTTAGGATGGGCGAGGATGGCCTGTGCCGAGTCTGTTGCCGGCAATATCAATAGTGTTGGCCGCGCCATTACTGCACATCCTCATCTTTAATTTCAGGCCGAAAGCTTTCTCGTCCCCAGGCCCGATATGTCAGGGTTGGGGCCTCATTGTCCAGCCCATCATACCGATAAACGCGAATGCGCTCAGCCGGGCCGACAGTTGTGACGACTTCAACAAAAACCGATGAGACCCGTGTACTGATCCGGTTTAGGGGAGTCGTTTCGCCAAAACTCCCAATTTGAAGTGTGTTGATCACGGCGCGAACGGCGTCCAAATCAGCATAACCTTGCGGGGGGCGTTCCTGGAGAATTTGCTGCGCGACAGTCACGGCGTCCGCAGATGAGACACCTTCTAATTGGCTTAGAGCAGCTGCAACCACGGAAATCTGCTCGGGCCGGATTGTATTAACATTCACAGATGTAAGCTCTCCTAAAACGCCAATACAGACAAAGGGGTTATAGAGCCCCCATAAATCTTCATCCATGCCGTTTAAGGCGCGCATTTCGCCAGGGCTTGAAAGGGTCGTATCAGCCGTTCGATAAGGTGGGTTGGCGCGCAGATAGGTTCCGTCTTCGGCGCCGCCATTTCTAGGGTTTTGATCCTGGTCTATCCAATCCATCAAACTCATGGATAGACTTTCGGCTTGATTTAAGGGAACGCCGATGAAGGTAGAGAGATCTACAAATTCAGCTGCGCTTCCCGTGGCCAGGCCCTCAGCATTCAGAACAGAATTCAGATTAAAACAATGGCTGGCATCTTTAAGGTTAACGGTAATCAGCCCGTCTTCTGTGGGCAAGATGATCGGTTCGCGGTCGCGCAAGACAAGAGATTGGGCAATGGAATCAAGCTCGGCAAAGTTTTGCCCTAGCCAAGACCGGATAAAGTCTTCCGCCCCACGTCCCTGCCAATCAACCTGAGCATAGGCATTTACATTAATCGTACGTTTAACGGCGATCCGGATATCATCCAGAAGAGCGACTGTAATGGCGGCGATGATCGTCATGATCAATAAGGTCGTTATGAGAACCGTACCTTTCTCTTCTCCTTTATCGTTTCGAAATGCTCTCATTGGGCAATCTCAAAAAGATGAATTAACGCGACGTCTTTACGTTGTAAGGTCAATTTCATCGCACCTGAATCTGAAAATAGAGGAATTTCTCCCGTGAAAGGTATGGTCCAGTTTTCAACTTCGATATAGTCGCTTTGGCCCCGCGAAACAAAAGAGATCCGGGCACTGTCAATATTGTCCAATAAGACCCGGCCACGCCATTGATCTAGTTGATCCGGGTTTTCATGGGTGAGGGTTTCCCGAATAAATTGGTTGTTTCGATAAATATATCTGACGCGCTGGGACTGCCCGCGTTTGGCGCCAATAGGATTAGATCGCCCAAGGCGGGTAAAGGTGAAAAGCGCGTCGCCATCTGTGGTTAATAATGTACGTTCTGTCCCGCCTAAACCATCACGGGCCGGACGAAGTGTGAGCGCGTCCATATCGGATCGGATAAGGGCGCGAAATGTTGAAATTTGTGCCAAGTCTTCGGACGCTGCGTTTAAGGTGTTTTTGACAGAAACCGCCTGAGTGAAGCTGGTTAGTGTTGCGGCACTTAGCAAGGCAAATATCGCCAATGAAGCCAGGACTTCGACGAGGGTAAAACCTGCCTCTGATCCAGCCCGGCGACGCGCGTTTCTATCTTTAGACGCCGAGGTCATTGCGGTGAAACCCATGCGCGGCGCGTGATCAAGAGATCTTCCTCATCATCAAACACCGAAATTCGGAGTTCAAATAACCCTGCCTGTTCTGTTTCGACAGTGTCTAGGCGCCAGTCATATGTCCGACCGCCCATTTCCTCCTCCCCGCTTTCAGATCTGATTTGGGGCACGCGTAGTCGCGCCAGGACCAGTTGGTTATCCGCGACAAACCCTGCATAAGTTTTGTCGACCACCCGGTCGGTCGTCTTGATCGATTGCGTATTGGCACTGGACAATCCGATAATCGCGATTGAGAAAATCGCGAGGGCGGCAAGGACTTCGATTAATGTGAAACCGCCCTGTTTCATTCTTCAATACTCACCTTGATCACGCCGTGATCGTCCGGCGAAAGAAGATAGGTTTTGTCTCGGGTTTCTATGCCAAGGTCAAAATCTGTGACGCCTTCCAGAGGATCGAAAAAGACCAGCGGGGGCAGGATAATGTCTTCTGCTTTATCCAAGACTTTCTTTCGCGCTTTAAAATCTATATTTTCATCTTGAACGCTGAGGGTGACATTGAAGACGTCTCCCCAATCCTCAATAGACAGATATGACCATTCCCCCGAATAAAGAAGAATATCATATCCATCCTTATCGATTTCCATCCCTCTGATTTTACCGTCAATAACACTATTTTGCTGCAAAACATTCAGCTGCGCGGCATAGGAATTAATCCGGCTTTCAAATGGGTCTTTCTCTTTGGGGATGGACAAGGCAACGATAGCCGTCGTCAGGCCCAATAATGCGAGGACGCACAGGATTTCAATTAATGTAAATCCTGCTTCATTTTGTCGGTTTAAAATTGCCAATTCCCGATATCCGCATTTTGATCTTCACCGCCAGGTTCTCCATCGGCACCATAGGAAAATATATCCAGATCAGTATTTTCACCCGGGAACTTATAAATAAAAGGTCGGCCCCAGGCATCTTGCGGCAGGCGTGGTATTTGACCTCCCTCGACAAGTGCCTCTAGCCCGTCCTGTTCGGATGGGTAAGTTGCATTTTCAAGATTATAGGCTTGTAACGCTTGCTCAATATTCCTGATTTGGGTCTTTGTCGTTGAAATCCTAGAATTGTTTAGGGCTTTGACAACGCTAAAACCGACAATGGCCGTTAAAAGGCCGATAATTGTGAGCGTTGCGAGGACTTCGACCAGCGTAAAGCCATCGTCATTTGATCGACTTTCGGAATTTCCATCTATCATCTTTGATCCTTTTATAAAGCCAGAGTGTTGAGTTGTAGAATAGGTAAAAAGATAGCGAGGACAATCAAGAGTACAATGCCCGCCAGCAGGATAATGATCAGGGGTTCCAGAAGATTTAGAAAAATCGTAATCTTGGCTTCAAATTCGTCTTCCATATAATCAGCAGATTTCGAGAACATTTTTCCCATTTCACCGGAGATTTCTCCGCCCATCACCATTTGGACGACAAGGGATGGAAACACATCGGACTCTTTGAGGGCCGCCGACATAGGCGCTCCGGATCGGACGCGCTCGATAGCTTGGGATATCCGTTCCCGCATATATAGATTTTTGATCGTATGTTGCGCCGTATCCATGGAGGCTAATGCAGGTGTGCCCGAACTGATGAGGCCTGCCATTGTGCGTGAAAACCGCGCGGCATTGATGTCGCGATGCAGGGGGCCGATAAGTTTAATCCGTAATTTTGTACGGTCCCATCGACGTCGGATTGATTTTGATTTCAAGGCATATCTGATCGCGAAAAAACCAGCGAGAATACAAGCCAGTAAAATGTACCAATAGGCTTTCAGAAAATCGGAAATAGCTATGACCATTTTTGTCAGTGGTGGTAAGTCCTGCCCAAAAGAGTCAAATTGATCAACAACTTTGGGGACGACAACAATCATCAAAACGATGACAACGAGCAGGGCAACGGCGGATAAAACCATGGGGTAGGCTGTCGCGCCCGCAATTTTGCGCCGGATTTTTTGTGCGGCTTCCAGATCGTCGGCGAGCCGGAGTAAAACATCCGGAAGACGCCCAGAGGCTTCCCCAGAAGCTACCATAGCGGAATAGAGATCGGAAAAGGCTTGCGGTTGGCTGCGCATAGCCGAGGAAAGTGTTGCACCCTCGACAACTTGCGACCGGATTGACAGAAGCACATTTTTCATGGGCGATTTTTCGAATTGTAAAGCTGTCACGCGAAGCGCGTCCTCAACTGGCGTCGCCGCATCGATGAGAATTGCAAGTTGGCGCGTGGCGCGGGTTAGCTCTTTGTGTTTGACCTTGCCCTGACCAAAACTTGCGCCAAAAGACTGCGTATCAGATAGATCACCTTTTTTGATCGATTTTTTCCTGGATCGATTGAGATCAAGCGGCGTGAGGGCTCTGGCGCGCAGGAGGTCTCGCGCTTCACGCGCACTACCAGCCATCAACGTCCCTGAGCGTTTGGCTCCATTGGCATCTAAGGCGTTATAGTCAAATGCATCCATTTAATTAGATGTTTTCGCTCGATTGCGCAGAACAGACCCGCAAGACTTCTTCAGAACTGGTTTGGCCTTTTAGGACCACATCAGCACCCGATTGGAGCAATGTATTGCGGTTGGTAAAGGCGTAGGTCGACATATCGGTTTCTGACGCGCCGTCATGTATCATCTGGCGTAAAGTGTCATCATTAATGACCATTTCATAAAGGCCAAGACGACCTTGATAGCCGATTGACTGACACTGCATACAGCCAACGGACTTATAAAATGTCACGCCGGACTTAAGCCCTAATTCTGCGCATTCTGAGGGGCCCGGTTCATAAGGTTGTTTACAATGATCACAGAGGCGCCTGACCAATCGTTGCGCAACAAGTGCAGTAACGGTTGATGATAAAAGGAAAGGCTCAACCCCCATATCGCGCAAACGCGCAATCGCGGCGACAGCGGAATTGGTGTGAACTGTCGACAAAACCAAATGACCCGTTAGCGCCGCTTGCACGGCAATTTCTGCCGTTTCGGGGTCACGGATCTCACCGACCATGACGACGTCTGGGTCTTGTCTTAAAATTGCGCGAAGGCCCGCCGCAAAGCTCATCCCGACCTTGTCATTGACTTGGGTTTGGCCAATCCCGTCCAAGGCATATTCGACGGGATCTTCAACCGTCAGGACATTGCGCGATCCATCATTTAACCGCGAAAGCGCCCCATAAAGTGTGGTTGTCTTACCGGACCCCGTTGGACCTGTGACGAGGATAATACCATTGGGTCGGGACAGCATGGACTGAAAATCGCTCAGCATATTTTCATCCATGCCAAGGTCTGAGAGCGCAATGCCTTGGCTATCTTTTTCCAAAATCCGCATAACCAGACGTTCGCCGTGACGCGCAGGTAAGGTCGACACACGGACGTCGATTTGACGTTCGCCCAAATTCAATGAGAAGCGCCCATCCTGGGGGATACGCTTATTGGCAATATCGAGGCGCGCCATGACTTTGACACGCGACACAAGCACCGGCGCGAGGCGGGCGGGCAGTGAGAGTTTTTCTGTCAATGTCCCGTCAATCCGGAACCGCACAGATAGGCGTTCTTCATAGGGCTCAACGTGAATGTCTGATGCGCGTGAGCGTATGGCTTCTTGTAAAATCCCGTTGATTAACCGAATAACCGGCGCATCATCTGCGTCGTCTAAGAGGTCAGAGGTTTTGGGCAGGCCCGAGGCCAATTGTGACAGGTCTTCCGGATCCCCGATTGCGGCATCGGCTGAACTGGTCAAATCAGATTGCGAATAGGTTTTGGCGACCAAATTGGAAAATGCATCTGACGTCATGGCTTCGGGTAATATCGGGGCGCCATATGCGCGCCGGGCTTCAAGTAAGGCCTCACGCGTCACACCTGGGCGGTGTGCCAAAACGAGCTGACCCTTATCGCCTTCTGCAACAATCACCCCATGCATGCGCGCAAAACTATAGCTGAGCGGCGGCAAAGTCTGGGCCGTTACGTCTTCGGACGGAGGGTTCGTTTCAATATCCATATTATGTGAACCTAGCGCCATATTACCCTGCTTGAAAGCATCAGCTTATGACAATTCCACAAGGCTTGACCATAAGGTTACGCATAAAAATTTATCGATAATCAATATTTTTTGTTGTTTTTCGATAATAAATAGCTATAGATTGTCACAATAAAGAATAAAACGGTTCGCAAAGGGGTCGGCCATGTTGTCCATAAATTCCATTTCCAAGAGCTTTGGCGATGTTCATGCGCTTAAAGATGTATCGCTGGACCTCAAACCGGGATTATTTGGATTACTCGGCCCGAACGGCGCCGGAAAATCAACCTTGATGCGGACGCTGGCTACGCTGCAAAAACCGGATAAAGGTCACATTTCGCTCGGTGGCGTAGACATATTAGCGAATCCAAAGGCGATGCGGTCCACACTTGGCTATCTACCCCAGGATTTCGGTGTTTATCCTAAAATGAGCGCAAAGGCGCTTCTAGATCACGTCGCTGTCCTAAAGGGCGTTACAGATAAGGCGGCGCGAAGTAAACAAATCCGGACTTTGCTGGAGCATGTGAATCTTCTTACTCATGCCTCCGCTAATGTCGCGACTTATTCTGGTGGTATGCGCCAAAGATTTGGGGTTGCGCAAGCTCTGCTCGGTGACCCATCCGTTTTAATCGTCGATGAGCCCACAGCTGGGCTAGACCCGGCTGAGAGACAGAGATTTCTAGACCTTCTATCAGAACAGTCTGAAAATAAAATCATCATTCTTTCGACCCATATCATAGAAGATGTTCGTGATCTTTGCACGGATATGGCAGTGATGGGGCAAGGCAAAATTGTAGCTCGCGGCGCACCAGAAGATTTGATTGGCAGAATTAAAGGTAAAATTTGGAGAAAACGTGTTTCAAAAGAAGATGCCAAAAAGCTCAAAGAGGAAGCAAGTTTTCTTTCTTCTCGTCATCTTTCTGGTGGCGTGATTGTCTCTTTTCTATCGGATGGCGCGCCGGACGCAGGTTGGGAGCAAGCCGATGAAAGTTTGGAAGATGCCTATCACGCCCATCTGCACGGCCTAGTCGTTCAAAATGTTGGGGCAAGGTAATGCTAAAGCGTCTTCTCCAATTCGAATTCGGTTTTCACGCAAAACAAATTGGGTTTTGGGTGGTTATGGTTATTATGGCGCTTTACGGCATTTTTATTGCCTTAGTACCAGATATTTTTGGCTCTGGTTTTTCAGGATCTCGTTTAAAAGCGAATGGCGCCCAAATGATCGCCGGGGGCCTCTCGGCTGCCTATCTTCCCGTAATCTTTTTTGGCGGTATATTTACGGTTTCTGGCGTACTTCGAGACAAAACCTCAAACATGCTTGAGCTTGTTCATGCCACGCCGGTAACCACAAGGGATATGACTTTGTCGCGTATGATCGGAATTTTCACCGTGATATGCGTATCCCTTTTCGTTTTCTTATTGGCTCAATTTCTCGGACAATTTAGTCCAACCCTGGATAAAGACACGCTGGGCCCAATAAATCCGATTTATTATTTACAGCCTTTCGTTTTTCTGACTGTGATTAATGCACTTATTGTCACAGCTTTTTTCACCTTGATTGCAGGCCTGACTCAAAATCGAATGTTGGTGCTTGTCTCAACAATTGGCTTATTTTTCTATTCCCAGATTGTGGGGGTGCTCGATATTGTGGACGCACCAAAATGGCTCCAAGCCATCGCTGACCCATTTGCAGCTATTGCCTATAGTTTAGATACTGAGGCTTGGAATCCGCTCGAGCGAAACACAAAGCTTTTACCACTCATGGGTTATGTTGGGCTAAATCGTCTTGTCTGGACATTAATTGCGTTAGCTACCTTAGTTTTGGTTTTTGGGAAATTTAAACGTGGATTGATTGCCGGAAATACCAAGTTACGACAAATTAAAGGATTTGAAGCCACAGGAGAGGCTTATTCTGGCGTAAAACCTAGATTTGGGCTTGGCGCGGACCTAACGGCATTTTGGACACGCCTGAAATTTGAATATCTAACGACAGTCAAATCTATTCCATTTTTAATTTTGGCTGGTTTAGCTATCTCCTTATTTGCGTTTATTATTATTATAACAGTCTTTTTGGCACCACAAAAACTAGTCCCGACCTCTTCGACTATGTCAGCAATTGGTTTCACCAGCCTGCTAATTCCCATGATCCTAATAATTGCCTTCTTCTCTGCGGAAACCATGTTCAGAGACAAGGGTGCTAAATTTAATGAACTCCTTGACTCAACCAATGTCTCTAATTGGCCATTATTGGCCTCGAAATGGCTGGCGCTTATGGGTGTTGTGACAACTCTATGTGTCATTGGCATGTCAATCGGAATGATTATACAATCTGTCACGGATAGCCCCCCTGTTGATATTGGATTATATTTTAGGTTTACCTTTTTAAATATTCTTCCAAATTACCTTTTCTTGGTCGCCTTAGCCATGATCGTTCAGATATTTGTCCCTAATCGCATCGTCGGCATGATTGCGGCAGCAGGCGCTATTATTGGAGTTGAATTTTTCATTGGCAGGCTCCCTATTTACCACCCCTTAATGGGATATGGTGGATCGTCACCTGGTGGGGTTTCAGAAATTTCACCTTATGGAAATTGGATCCGTTTTCGTTGGTTTAATTTTTATTGGGGTATGTTAGTTTTAGCGTTAGCCGTGTTGGGGGTATGGCTTTGGCGACGGGGTCTAGAGACTAGTTTTTTCCGACGCTTTGTAAATATGAAAGGCAATATAAAGCCAATTTCTGGATCCATTTTTATCTTAACGATCATTGGATTTGTTGGCTCCGGTATTCATATATATCGCGCCTATGACAAAGTTGATTGGCGAAATCAAAAAACGGGAGAAGCCCGTCAAGTTGAAGCCGAAACTTTGTTTGAACGCGAATGGGATCTGGCGCGCCCGCATACGCGGCAAGTCGAGGTAAATGCTGACATTTATCCGTCTCGGCAAGAGGCGACCGTTTCAGGCACAATGATTTTGCAAAACTCCAGCGGGGAGCCGATCACCGAGCTTTATGTTCGTGCGCCGACGGGAAAAGAAGATATGCGTCTTTTGACAATTGAGGGCGCGTCTGAGCGTATAGAGGGCGAAAATATTGATGGCGATACAATTGAAAAACTAAATGATTTTGGCGTGCGGCTGTTTGAATTCGATCCACCATTAAAAGAGGGCCGAAAAACCGAACTTACCTTTGAAGCCTTTTTCCATGCGCCGCGTTTGGCCGATGGGAGTAACGTGTCGAAAAACGGAACTTTCATGAATAATTATGCGAGTTTTGGCGGTAGCCCGAGGGTTGTGCCTGTATTTGGTCCTTTTGATAACCGAATTACGAACTCGAAAAGACGCCGTAAATTAGGCTTGGAAGAATTGCCAAAATTACCAGATCCACTCAAAGAAGGGATGGAGTTGAACATCTTTGGCTCGTTAACAGGGCCTGCTGATATGATCGATTTCAAGGGACAAGTCTGTACAGAGAGGCCGCAAATTCCTATTGCGCCAGGAAACTTAGTATCTGAGGATATTCAAGGTGATCGAATTTGTCGGACCTATGAAACCTCACAGCCGATCAGCAATTTCTTTTCAATGTTGTCTGGCGAATATGCTGTTCGAGAAGGAAGTTGGACCTCTCCCGAGGGCAAGATCATTCCGATTAGGATTTATCATGCTGAGAAACATGATTACTCTGTTGATGAAATGATAAATGCTGTAGAATTTAGCCTTAGTCATTTCACTGAGAATTTTTCACCCTATCAATATGATTATGTTCGGATCATGGAAGTGCCCTTTATTGGTTTTGCTCAAGCCTTTGCAGGGACGATTCCGTTTTCTGAGCAGGGATTCATAATGGACTCTGGTGATCCCGAAGACGTCAAGACATTGGATAATGCGACATTGACCACCATGCATGAAATGGGTCATCAATGGTTCGCCCATCAAATTGTGCCCGGTTATAGTCGCGGCTTTAACGTCCTCTCAGAAGGCCTAACATCTTATATAACAATGGATGCTTACGAGGCTATGTATGGCTGGGATAAAGCGCATTATGCCCTCGAGAACGGCACCATCGCGCAATTACAAGCATTGGCCTTTATTGACTCCGAGAAAGAAGTTCCCTTGTCTAAAGCCCGCAATCAACAATACCTCGTATATAATAAAGCCGATTGGGTCTTATGGGGTTTGAAACACTATATTGGTCCGCAAAATTTGCGTGATGCCATGAAAGGCTTTATTGATGAGTGGGGGCTTAAAGGATCGCCCTATCCAACGACAGCGACATTGACAGATGTGCTGCGCGAAGCGGCGGGGCCTGACTATGACCAATTTATCACCGATCAATGGGACCGCATAGTCTTATGGAAATTTGCCCATGATGATGGCGGCCCAACTCTATCAGAAAATGCGCATGGTAGCTGGCGTGTCACAATTCCCGTTCGCACAGATAAAATAATAAAAACGGAAGAAATGGAAACCTCGCTAAGCTATTCCGAAATGGACGGAGAAAGCCTAAATGAACCACTGGAAATTGGCTTTTATTCTGAAGAACCTAAAAAGCTCTGGAGCGCATATGATCAGCTTGAGCAGGTTTGGGTGACGAAGACCGCTCAGACGTTCACATTCGATGTAGAGACTAAGCCCACACATATCGCCCTCGACCCCAGGCGACTAATGCAGGAGAGCTTTATAGATGATAATGTTGAGACAGTCGGCGAAAGCTCTGCCTATCAACGATAGCTTTGCTTGCGCCCATATCGCCTGACTGTTAAGGCGCGCGCGACTTTAATATTTAAAGGTGTGCGCGCCATGAAAATGAACGGCAATGAGATTAAGCCCGGCAATATTATCAAACACCAAGACACGCTCTGGGTGGCGATAAAATGCAATGCGGTAAAGCCGGGCAAAGGCGGGGCTTTTAATCAGGTTGAGCTTAAGAACTTGCTTGATGGCCGTAAACTCAATGAACGGTTTCGCGCCGCCGAGACCGTGGAACGCGTCCGCCTTGAGCAAAAGCTGCACACCTTCCTTTACCGCGATGGCGATATGCTAGTTTTCATGAATGCCTCGACCTATGAGCAAATCAATTTGGCCGAAGAATTTATTGGTGAGCAAGCGCAATATCTCACAGATGGGATGGAAGTTGACGTTGAATTTTATGAAGAGCGCGCCATTACCGTCGCTCTGCCGGAACAGGTCATCTTAGAGGTCGCGGAAACAGAGCCCGTCGTCAAAGGTCAGACAGCCGCAAATTCCTATAAACCCGCAACGCTTTCAAATGGGTCCCGCACAACCGTGCCACCTTTTGTGTCCGTCGGGGAACGCCTCATTATCAATACGACCGATGGGTCTTACGTAAAACGGGCGGACTAAGCCATGTCAGGCATGTCTGCCATTATGACCGTCATGCAAATGGCGGCGCGCAAAGCCTCGCGTAACCTGCTGCGCGACTTCAACGAACTTGAACACTTACAGGTCTCACGAAAGGGCCCGGCCGATTTTGTGTCGCGCGCGGATAAAAAGGCCGAAGCGACAATCGTTGAACATTTATCAGAGGCTCGCCCAGGCTATGGGTTCCTGCTCGAAGAGGGCGGCGAGATTGAAGGCACAGACAAGACCCATCGTTTCATTGTTGATCCGCTTGATGGAACGACCAATTATCTTCACGGCATTCCGCATTTTGCAATCTCCATTGCGCTAGAGCGTGAGATTGATGGCAACCCACGTGAGATCGTTGCGGGTATGGTCTACAACCCCATCACAGATGAAATGTTTATGGCGGAGAAAGGCAAAGGCGCTTTTGTCAATGACGGCACAAGAGGGGGCAATGATCGCCGGCTCTATCCCGCCAAACGCGATATTTTCCAAGACTCGCTTTTTGCCACGGGCATTCCATTTTTGGGTCGTCCCGGCCATGCGCGTTTCTTACGCGAACTTCACAAGGTCATGGGCAGCAGCTCGGGCGTCCGCCGCCTGGGTGCGGCCAGCCTTGACCTCGTCTGGACCGCAGCTGGTCGTTACGACGGATTTTGGGAACGCGAATTAGCCCCATGGGATGTCGCCGCAGGTATATTGATCGCCCGCGAAGCGGGGTGCGTGGTTGAGAGCCTCTCCGGTGGTGATCCGGTTTATACAGGGGATCCTATTGTCAGTAGTGAAAAGCTCTTACCGCGATTGAAAGCCTGTATGGAGCCGGGCTGAAAATAGAGTTTCGACGGCCACTGGCCCCGCAAAAATAATTTGCTTGCTAACTATATCAAAAGTTGCATCATCATGATGATACGACTGGAGCTGCGAATGAATATGAAACAAACCGCGATTGCAGCATTCTTTTCCGCATTTGCTTTGTCAATAACAGGCACGTCTTTTGCAACCGATGTCAAAGCGCCCTCTGTGTTTTTTGATGAAGTCATGCCGATAAGAGGGTCGGTTGGGCTGTTTAATGCGATGAAAAACGAGCAAATAGGTGAGCTCTATATTCGCCCTAGAAATTACGAGAAAACCCTCAGGCCCGTTTATAAAATTTCTTACGTAAATGACTTTGAATCTTGCTCGAAATTTGACGACCAACGCACGCTTTACCAAGGCATTATGCAATATAAATTGAGTGCAGGCATTTTTGATAAAAATGCGTCTGTCGATTTGTTCATGGAAGAGCCCAATAGCGCGAACTTAGTAAATGGAGAATGTTTGCTGGCGGTGAAAACAGAATTGCCGGCAACTGATTTTACTGTGAAGTATAAATCCAAAAAAGCGCTCACATATCAGATACAGTCCGGCGGTGCGTCGGGTACAGACGGTTCTGAGGTGATTGAATTTGAAAATTTCAATATCACATATATTTTGAGTGCGATGGGGCAAACACCAGAAGAGCTTCCAAGATATAAAGATCGAGAAAGCAATATCGGGAAAGTGAGTGATGTTAATATTGCCCGTGCCCTTAAATCTGACAATGATACGATTAGACATACAGCGCTTTATCTCATTCATAATAGGATGAAAGAATATAGCGATGAATATGAAAGATTAGAACCGACGAGGTCGCCCCAGGTTTTGGAAACGCTTTTGGACATGGATTATCTGAAATCGATTGATGAGACGACGCGGGCCTCAGCGCTAAAAGCGATTGGTGTCGTGATGACGCCCTCCGATAGTGCTGTCGTAAAACGAGCCATTCTCACGGCATTTGAAACGGATTACCCCTTTACAGTAGACAGATCGTCTCGTGACTTTGGCAAAAAATTCGGGATTGCTTTCCCAGACGAAGGAGAATTACGCCCGGGCCATATGAGCCGAAAAATCGTATTGGGGGCAGCCATGCCGCTTCATGAAATGTCGTCAAAAGACCGCGCAGAAGTACTCGAAAAATTCCCGGAAATCATGGAAAAACTGTCTGGCTCTTATAAAAACTTAAGAGAAACAAGAATGCTTCGGAAGAAACTCGAGAACTGAGAATTTGTATCTTTGATCCGCTAACGTAAGGCGGAGCCCCATAGGCTTGTGCGTTCAACTGGATAGGGCGATAATCTATCGATTGCCGCTAAAACATCTTCACGCTTTTGTTTGGCGAGTGAATTATAGACAATAACGGCCTCTTTAGGACCACCCCATAATTTGCCCGCGCGGCTCTGACTCGGATCCAGATTAGCAAGAACGATATTATTATTTTTAATGCTGTAGAGAACCGTATTGGG
This sequence comes from uncultured Algimonas sp., assembly GCA_964425355.1. Classification (GTDB taxonomy): domain Bacteria; phylum Pseudomonadota; class Alphaproteobacteria; order Caulobacterales; family Maricaulaceae; genus Litorimonas. Next base: position 48,565 of record CAYRMO010000003.1, read on the forward strand.
CGTCCAGGCGAAGTTACGTTTTTTAAAATTTTTTATCCCTGAAAATTCCTTGGATGTAAGAATGCTCACAGGTGATTTGAGGTTTCTCACAAAATAGGTACCAATGCCCGCAAAAAGGAAAAATAAAAGACTGCAAATTGACAGGGCAATGGCAATATCAAGTGTAAGCGCGTCTTTGCCGGACAAGATGGGGGTCAGATAAATAAGAAAAGGCAGCAGTGGAATACAGGCTATGACCCAGCACAAAATGGAATAGCTCCAGACCTTTCCTTTGGAAAGGGTGATATAAAATTCGCGGTTTGAATTTTGGACGACCATGTGACGGTCTTAATATATAGAGATTAAGACCCTATTATATGGATACCCCCTATGCTGGTTCTAGGTCTCCTTATCAATAATCAGATTTGAAAGTGTGTCGCTAAACCGTGAAGAATGAGGCAAATACGGGATTGGTTGACCAATATTTGTCAATTATTGCGCGCGAGGCTCAAATTGAACGTCCAAAATTGACAGTCCGCTCTTCATAATATTGGTTAGCTTTAATCCGATCTGAGCAACACCTGCTTAGACACCTACCAGACAAGCTGGAGCTTGTACTGGCGATAGCTGCTGTTATTAACCCGCTAAGTCATTGATATTGCTATGAAATTTTGCATAGCCGTCCAGCAATTATAGCTCTTCTGCAATGATCTTTCTTGCTCCAATCAATAAAAAGGCGACGAGGGTGCATCCTCATCGCCTACCGCTCAACAAGCATAGATAGAAAGGACCCATCCAATGCTTATCAAACGAAACAACTTTATGGCTTTTCAAGCACTTAGCGTCAAGAAAATGAGCCGTGCTTTCTTGGGGACACTTGCGCTCTGCACGACCCTTATTGCACCGAACGCCTTTGCAGGCTCAATCTGGTATGAGAAAACCGTGACGGTTAAAGTTAGCCTTGCTGAGCTGCAGACTCAAACAGGTGTTGAAACGACTTATTCAAAGCTTGAAACGAAAGCGAGACATGAGTGCCGCGCGTCTGGAACATCGCTTTTCTATCGCGGTGAAACTGTTGCCGAATGTATGTCCGATCTTATGGGCCAATTTGTTGAAAGCATAAATGTTGAAGACTTAACGGCCTATCATCTCTCGCATAATGCGAAATCAGAAACCTATTCGCTTAATGCGAAGTAGATCTGTGTAAAAACCTTTACTCCCAAAATAAAAAGGCCCGCTCCTATGGAGCGGGTCTTTGAATTCCACCTTACCGTTTTCTTCTCAAGAATTTTGAGCATTTGCGCCAAGTTCAATCAATCACCGTAATTTATCCCGCGTGTTCCTGGCGCAGGCGGTGTTTCCGGTGGGCCGGCGAAACATTGGGCAATGTCCATCCACAGAGTTGCCGTAGCACCAGTTAGACGCAGGTTAACATCAGCGATATTGCGAACTTGCGTGATGACTTGGCAAAAGTCCTCGGCAGGGCCTTCAATACGGTCATCTGGGTTGTCTTCACCGAAGGTCCAGATTTTACCGCTCGGCGCTTCCAGCGACAAAAAAGGCATTGGTTCTGGTGGGCTTTTCTTGCGATTTTTAAAGCTCCATCCAAATGTGTTGACGCCCAAAACCACGATACTGTGAATTCTATCTGTATTTTGCCGGGTAACACCCAGCTCATCATAGACCGCTTGGCCATGGGCCCAGCTTTCCATTAAACGGGCGGTAATTGACGATCGCACGCTCATGCCGGGTCCAGCCCAGACGACCCGATCTTTCGGGTCTGCTACGGCGAACTTGTCTGCAATTTTATGGGAAAAACTATGCCATTTATTTAGTAAAGGCGTTCCGGAAAGACCGCCCAAAAATTGTTCCTCAAAAGCCGGGAGCCCTCCGTCAGGGACGACGCGCGCTGGGGCTTTAAACCAATCGAGAAATGCCTTGCCGTCTCGCAATGAAAGCTCTGCTGCATAGTTCCAGACATGAAGGTGACGCAAAATATTATTTATCGTCCAGCCTTTAAAAGCCGTTTTGCGATCAAATTCGGCTTCAGCTAATGGTTTGATCAGGGCATAAAGCGCCTCACTTTCTGCCCTGAAATCTTCGGCTACCGGCGTTTTCATTCCGTTTTCTCCTCCTTGGGCGCAACGTCCATAATCAGATCATCGGCAGCGATTTGCTTTCCCGGCTCAGCGCTGATGCTTTTAACGGTGCCGTCCATAGTTGCGACGATCTCATGTTGCATTTTCATAGCCTCCAGAATGGCTAGGTTATCACCTGTTCTGATTGGGTCGCCAACTGAGACGGTAATATCCATAATCATGCCATGCATAGGTGCCCTGACAAAGCGGCCTTCGGATGCATCATCTCTTGCTATACCGGCAGAGATATCGTGTGCTACATATTGTTTAGTCGGCCCGGACATATGGATAATTTTGTCGGTTTGCTGATAAAATGAAATGTCTGTCTTTTTACCGTCATAGCGCAATGTGATAGAATCATGACCCAGCGTCTCCACCGAAAATTCGCAATTTTGCGCGTCAATTTGTGCCAGATAGCGATCGTGTCCAAGGGGCTTAACCGATACCACGGCGCTATCTTCGCCTATGGCGTAAACTGCGACCGTTTCGAGCCCACCTGAATTTGACCAGTCCATTAAATGGGGCGCAATATCAAGCGCCTCGCGGGCCGCCGCCTGACGGCGAAGCGCAAATAATACAATGCCGACCATCATATAATCCATATTGGTTATTGGATTGAAATAGCCCGCATCGCCGTAAATGTCATTTATGAAGGCCGTTGTCGCCTGACCGTCGATAAAGGTTTGTTGTGTTAGGGCGTCTATCAGGAAGTCACGATTGTTTTGAATGCCCAGCAGGTTAGCCGCTCTCAAAGCTTTAATAAGGCGTTGCCGGGCCTCGTCGCGATTTGCGCCTTTGGCGATAATTTTCGCCACCATGGGGTCATAATTGGGAGAAATCGTCCCTCCGCTTTCAACGCCGTCATCAACCCGCAGCCCGACGCCGTAAGGCGGGCGCCATAAATACACCGGACCTGCGCTGGGCAGAAAATCCTTTCCCGGGTCTTCGGCATAAAGCCGGACTTCAATAGAGGCTCCGGTTAAGGTAACGTCATTCTGCGTCAAGCCAAGTGGCGCCCCGCCGGCGACAATTAATTGGAGCGCGACGAGGTCCAAGCCTGTTACGTCTTCTGTCACAGCATGCTCAACTTGAAGACGGGTGTTCATCTCAAGAAAATAAAATGAATTATCCTCGGCGAGCAGAAACTCTACTGTCCCGGCCCCAACATAGTCCACAGCCTTAGCGGCATTCACGGCGGCTTCGCCCATCGCGGCCCGCAATTCCGGCGTCATGACAGGGCAGGGAGCCTCCTCAATCACTTTTTGATGACGACGCTGAACAGAACAATCGCGTTCACCCAAATGGATTACATGGCCATGTGTGTCCGCGAAAACTTGAATTTCGACGTGGCGCGCGCGAAAAATAGCTTTTTCAATGATTAGGTTACCTGACCCAAATGCATTTTCTGCCTCTGAGCGCGCGCGCTTGATTGCGTCGGCTAAGTCAGCAGAATTTTCGACTAAGCGCATGCCGCGTCCGCCCCCGCCATTGGCGGCTTTGACCATGAGCGGAAAGCCGATATCCTGTGCCTTACTTAGCAGTGTTTTATCTTTTTGATCCTTACCCTGATAGCCAGGCACACAGGGAACGCCGGCTTTAATCATGGCGCGTTTAGACCGTGCTTTGTCTCCCATCACGACAATCGCGGTTTCCGGCGGGCCGACAAAAACAATATTTTCTTCGGCGCATCGTCGCGCAAAAGTAGAGTTTTCTGAAAGAAACCCATAGCCGGGATGCACAGCATCAGCACCGGTGTTTTTTGCCGCCGCGATAATTTTTTCAATATCGAGATAGGATTTAGCCGCCGGTGATGCGCCGATGTGAACGGCTTCATCTGCCATTTTCACATGTAGGGCGGACGCATCGGCGTCAGAATAAACAGCGACAGTTTGAAGGCCCATTTCTTGTGTCGTACGCATGATACGGCAAGCGATTTCACCGCGATTGGCTATAAGCAATTTTGAAATCGAGGTCATATCGCGTTCTACTTGCCTTCCGCCCAATTGGGTTTGCGTTTTTCAAGGAAAGAGGCAATGCCTTCGCGGGCTTCGTCGCTAATCATGCGCGTTTTGAAATTCTGCGCCGCAACTTCAATGGCTGTGCTTCGGTCAAGGGCCGGCAATGTAAGGATCAATTCTTTGGTTCCGGCGATGGCGCCCGGTGCACATTTTAAAACTTGACGTTTGAGTCCGGATTCAATTTCTTCAAGCGCTTCAACACTGTCCCTGACGAAATCAGCGAAACCAAGCGCTTCGGCCTCGCTGCCGTTAAACCGCGCAGCTGTAAGCATTAAGCGCCGAGCCGTGGAATAGCCGAGGCGTTGTATAACAAACGGGGATATTTGGGCGGGGCTTAGTCCGATCATGCATTCGGTCATCGCAAATTTTGCGCCCGCTTCGCACAAAACGACGTCAGCGCAGCAGGCGAGCCCAAACCCACCAGCCATGGCGGCCCCTTCAATTAAAACAATAACGACCTGCGGTGCGCTGTTCACACAGTCAAATAAATCCGCAGCATTCCGAGACATGGCGAGAATTTCGGCTTCATCGACCTTATTTTGAAACTGGTTCTTAAATTGCTTTAGATCGCCTCCGGCACAGAAGACACCGCCGCGTCCGCGCAGCGTAATGCCGCGTATGGACCTATCATCGCGTATAGCGCTGAAAATTGAAATCAAATCCCTGCGCATTTCATCTGTCAGGGCGTTACGCTTTTCAGGTTGGTTCAGCCAGATTGTCAACCAGCCCTCGCTTATATTTAAATCGAGTGTGCTTATATCGGGAAGATTTGTCATACGGGGCTCACAGTCGCGCCACGCCGAAACTGTTCGGCTTAAGTTCTCGAAGGCGCGCTTCCAGGCAAGTTTCAAGACAAAACCCGAGTACGCGCCGCGTGTCTCGCGGATCAATTACACCGTGATTTAAAAGCCGACCAGCGCTATAAAATGCGCTTTCTTGTTTCGTAAAATGCGCGGTTATTTCGGCTTCCTGTTTATCCAATGCTGCCTCGTCGACCTCACGTCCACGCCGCCGTGCCGCCGCGCTGACGACTTGTCGCATAGTTCGCGCTGCCTGTTCCCCGCCCATCACATTACTGGAAGCATTCGGCCAAGCGAAAAGAAAGTCAGGCTTATAGGCATAGCCGCACATGCCGTAATTACCCGCGCCGAAGCTGGCGCTGATATAGAGGGTTATTTTGGGAACCCGCACGTTTGAAACGGCCTGAATCATTTTTGCACCATGTTTTATCATGCCGTTTTGTTCAGACTTTGTGCCGACAATGTAACCGGTGGTGTTCTGTAAAAAGATAATGGGTAAATCGGATTGATCGCAAAGTTGGAAAAACTGTGTTGCCTTGGTCGCGCCTTCGGGATCAATAGGTCCGTTATTTCCGACAATGCCGCAAGCAAGACCCATGATATTGGCCTGCACACAAACCGTCCCGGCACCGTAGCGAGGTTTAAACTCCTCAAAGTCAGACCCATCAACCACGCGCGCAATCACTTCGCGAATATCAAATGGCTTTTTATAATTCGTTGAGACAATGCCGAGCAATTCGTCCGCCGCGTGTTTCGGGTCTTTAAAGGGCCGTCGACGGACGGGCGTTCCGCGCGCATTCCAATCAAGCCGCCCTATAACATCGCGCGCGATTGAAAGGGCTTGAGCATCATCTTCGGCTAGATATTCAACAAGGCCAGATGTCTGAGCGTGCATTTCGGTTCCGCCCAGTTCACGCTCATCAACCTCTTCGCCCGTTGCGGCTTTGACCAAAGCGGCTCCGGCAAGCGCGGCTAGGCCATTTTTCTTTACGCCAATGACATAATCTGACAGCCCCGGCATATAGGCCCCGCCCGCCGTTGATGGGCCATGTAATACGGCCATAGTGGGAATGCCCGCAGCGCTTAAGTGAGCTAAATTGCGAAATACAGCCCCCGAGTTAATCCAATTTTCTACGGTGAAATTCATCAGATTGGCGCCCGCGCTTTCCACAAGATGAATAAGCGGAAGTTTTTGTCGTATCGCGATATCTTGAATAGAGAGCATCATGGATGTGGACATAGACGTCATGGCTCCGGCACTGATGCCGCTGTCATCGACCCAGATAAGCGACCTTACGCCGCGTACAAAGCCGATACCGGCGATAATACTGGCCCCCGGCAGGCTTGTGTCGGGGTTGTCGTCCTCAACGAGATAATTGGCCAGCGTGTGAAGACGCAAAAATGGCATGCCTGGATCAAGCAAGCGGGCGATGCGTTGGTGGGGCGGAATTTGACCCCGTTTATCAAAGGTCGGGCGGCGTTTATCTGATCGGGCAACGGCCCGTGATTCAAGCTCGCGCAACTGATCTATTTTCGCATGCATCTCTTGGTAGTTTCTGTCAAAGCCTTCGGCCCTGTTGTTTATTTTTGATTGAAACTCAGCCATATCAAAGCGCCTCTATGATGGCGCGGGGCGCTCGAACCGGTGTTTGCAGCAATATTTGCGCATAGGATTTTCCCTGCGGATCGTTACGAAGACTGGCCATGCCGCCGCCGCCCAGCACGTCATGCAAGACAATATTCATGGCCCCTGTGCCAGGCATAAAGAAGCGTTCAACTGGCTGATCGGCCGCCGACTTATCGGTGAAATGCGCAAATCGTCGGGCAATCTCTTCTTCGTTAAGGGAGGCCCAAATCCACGGGGCATGTTCGATTTGACGCGGTATAACGCCAATATTAGCTTTATTGCCTTTGTCACCTGATCGTGCCCGGGCGAATTTAATTAAAGGCGCTTCCGCGAGATCCAAGTCTTGTTTTGTCACCGGAGCGTCCGCTCGAACAATTTCGGACGGATCGAATTTAACGCCGGCTTCTGCGATATGGTCGATTTTCTCTCCTTCAATATCGACTGTGACTGAAACCCCATTTTTGGGCAGAAGAAATGAAAACAACCGGATTATCGGTGATGGTTTAGGCCGCCCTCCAGCATAAAGCGCTAGTCCCGGCGGCGCGGCGAGGGCAAGCCCGGTGGCCTCTTTCAGTAATACAAAACAGGCCTCGCGGCTTTGATGTTTAACGGCAAGCTTTAACGCCACTTCGCGGGCGTTATCGATAGAACGATACGCCCCGTAATGGCTTTCATCACCAAAGGTTTCGACAGCCGTCACATCATAGTCGTCAAAATTCAGGGCGCGTAGTTTTCGGGACGCGCGAATTAAAGCGGATCGAGCAAAACTTAGCGCTTTTTTTGAGGCGTCTTCTCCGATGTAAAACCAAAGCGTGGTGATCTTCCATCCGTCTTCAAACGTTGCACTGACCTTATAAGTGTTGGGCGCTGGAAAGCCTTTCGCCCCTGTCACACAAACGCGATTTTCACCCGCTTGCACGAGCGTCACATCAGAAAAGTCACAAACCACATCCGGTAAAATATAGGCTTGTGGGTCACCGATTTCATACACCATCTGTTCGCCCACCGTTGCAGTGGTAACCATGCCGCCTGTGCCTTCTGGCATGACAACATCAAAAGCCCCGTCTTGGGTTATCTCAACAATAGGATGACCAACATCGGCAAGACCGGATTCGGTTTCTTCCCAATCTGTAAAATTACCGCCAGTGGCCTGTGGGCCGCATTCGATAATGTGCCCGGCAAGACTCGCTCCCGCAAGGGCATCAAGATCGTCGGGAGTTAAGCTAAATTCATGGATGCAGGCCCCGAGCGTCACAGCACTGTCAACGCAGCGTCCGGTGATAACAATATCAGCACCCCGCTCGAGCGCAGTAGCAATAGGAAAAGCGCCGAGATAGGCGTTGATGCTCGCGACTTTGTCAGGACCCGGAAATGCCGTGCAGGAAAACATCTCTTTATATTCGGTGAATTCAGCGGCTCGGTCGGACAAATCATCGCCCGTGATCGTGGCGACTTTAAGCTCCAGTCCTGCTTCTTTAATCAAACCTTGAATCGCGTCGCCACACGCCCGAGCATTCACGCCGCCGGCATTGGAAATAATTTTAACACCAGCTTTAGCAATTTTATGAATATTATTTTTAATAGCCTCGACAAAATCGACCGCATAACCCAGCTTAGGGTCTTTGGCTCGGCTACGGGCCATAATCGACATGGTGATTTCGGCAAGATAATCGAACACGATGTAATCAAGGCCGCCCGCTGCAAGTAATTGCGGTAAAGCCAAATCGGAATCCCCCCAAAATCCGCTTGCGCCGCCAATCCTGATCACGCGTTTGTCTGTTATGTTTTCCTGTTCATTCACATTTTATGTCCGCTTTGGCCGCTCGATGCGTTAAATCGGTTGATTGAGTTAGGCTCAATATGTATAAGTTATACTCAGTTTTATACATCTTGCAATAAGGGTATCGTGTTGAGCCAACATCAGGAATCATCTCTCACGCGCCGCGAGCGCGTGGCACAGAAAGACCGCGCCGTTATCGATGCGGCGCGGGAGGTCTTTGTCGAACGCGGTTATAACGGGGCCCGCGTCCTCGAAATTGCCAAGCGGGCTAATATGTCTGAAGGTTCCGTTTACTCTTATTACAAGACTAAGAGTGATCTTATGCAAGCCGTGCTCGCAAAGTTCTGGGAGGACATCACGGCGGGGGCTCTAGAAGTTACACAAAACAAAGAAAATACGTCCCAACAAATGCGCGCTCTCGCCGGATATCACCTTGATGTGGTTATTGAAAATTTTGACTTTATCAATCTGACCTTTGCCTTGCGAAGTCACGACCCTGACGTCACGACCGGCCGAAACCATTTGCGCCGTTATGTGTCAGTATTTGACGATATTTTTCAGCGCAGAATAGATCGGCGTGAGTTCAAGACGGACGCGCAGCTTTGGCTGGCTCGCGACGTTTTTTACGGGACGTTGGAATATGCGGCACGGACCTTGGCCGGGCGGAGCCAACATAGCCGCGCCGACCGGACTGCTGTAGTTGAAAATTTGATAAGGCAAATAGAGGCCTCAAATGCCAGAGCGCCTTTACCCGAGGATGATCCGGCGCCTATCGCGCACTCACTTCTCAAACAACTTGAAAGCGTAGCGGCAAGACTAGAAGCATCTGTTCGCCTTAGCTCTGTATCTGAGAGCGAAACCCAGGTGACGGCTCATGAGTAATTCAACAAAGCATTTGCCGAATGACAGTGTCGCAGCCAGCTTCGATTTGTCATCGGATCATAAAATCATCCTCGATCAAGCCGACCGTTTCGCAAAAGCCGAACTTTATCCCTTGGCAGAACGCATGGATAATGAAGAATGGTGGCCCGATGGTATATTTGAAAAACTGGGCAAAGCCGGGCTTTTAGGGGTAACAGTGCCTGAAGAATATGGCGGCGCCGGTCTTGATTTATTGGCTGAAGGCATGGTGGCGCAAGCCCTTGGACGCCATAACCATGCTCTGGCGCTTTCATGGGTTGCGCATGAAAATTTGTGTACAGATAATATATTTCGTAACGGAAATGAAGATCAGCGTCGGCGCTATATTCCGGATCTTTGCGCCGGCAAAAGCGTTGGGGCATTGGGGCTGACCGAAGCAGGTGCAGGTTCTGATGCTCTCGGCTCCATGGCGACAACGGCGCGCCTTGACGGAGACCATTACGTGCTTAATGGGTCAAAGCTCTACATCACGAACGGGCCGGTGGCGGACGTGCTACTCGTCTACGCCAAGACAGACAAAGCCAAAGGGGCTCACGGTATATCGGCATTTATCGTTGAAAGAGATTTTCCAGGATTTGCCGTCGCCCAGAAATTAAACAAAATGGGCTTTCGCGGAAGTCAAACAGGCGAACTGGTCTTCAATGAGTGCCGGGTGCCGATTGAAAACCGGGTCTTGGATGAAAATAAGGGCGTCGCAGTTGTCATGAGCGGGCTAGATCTGGAGCGCGCTATGATTGCCCCCATCCTTCTGGGTATAGCCGAACGCGCGCTTGAACTTTCATTGGATTACGCCAAGGCCCGCAAGCAGTTCGGGAAACCAATTGGGGAATTTCAAATGGTGCAATCCATGCTCGCGGAAATCTATGTGTCCGTCGAAACCATGCGCGCCTTTTCCTATAAAACGCTTGTAGAAGCCGGCCAAATGGAAGCAGGGGAGGGAGGTCGCGGTGAAATTCATAAATTAACAGCAGCCTCGATTATGTATGCCGCAAATGCGACCCATGACGTGTTAGACAAAGCCGTGCAAATCCATGGCGGTGCCGGTTATATCTGGGAGTCTGAGATCAATCGCTTATTTCGTGCCACCAAGCTGCTGGAAATCGGAGCGGGCACGACAGAAGTTCGCAAGATGATTATCGCAGGCGAGCTGTTGAAAGCTTGAATTTAACGCTTTCATCTTTCAACTCATTCCTATTCGCTGCGCAGACTATGAATGGCAATATAAATTCACTCTTGGGCCTAGACGCAGAGATGATGTGTGCTCAAACCTAAATTTCGTAAGTTATTTCATTGGTTCTCTTCGATCAAATATCTTGGACCTGCTCCCTTTTCACTCGCTTTATCATCCTGATTATAAAGCCCGCATTTGCCAAGGGATAAGCAACCGCATCCGATACAACTTGATAGTTTTTCTTTTAAACGCGTGAGTGCTGTAATCCGCTCATCTATATCCACGCTAAATGTGCGCCCGATTTTATCCCAATCTTATCTTTTAAGATGCCCCCGGAATATCGACTTGCTCAACATCATCTGAGAAGAGTTTCAGATTCAGGCGAAACCAATGAGAGTCTAAGTTTATCGACCATTATGGCGCCCCCTAAAAGCCCAATTTCAAAGGCGTTTTGCCGAAGTCTTGACCGGGCAAAAGTCTCTTACTCGGTAGTGGTGTCGCAGGACCTATCAAACGCCGAAACAGTGAGTAAAAAGTTATCTTGGAAATTTCGAATGCCGCCCTTATTCCTAACGGTCATGGTCAAAATTGCAGATTTCTCAGGTGATAACGTCACACAATAGATATCTCTTTTACCTGTTTTAGGCTCGTTTTGACCCGAATAAACAACTTTAAATTTTTTCGGATCCATCGCTAACTTAGCAATGACTTCTCGATGACGCTTTTCCGTTTTTATAGTCTTCGATATTACAGTACAGCGTTTTCCAGGCCCATCTAAAATACGGGATTTCGCCCCTGCGGCACGCCAGGCTTTGGTGTATCCAACCTGTTTATCTTTAGGCCTTAATTCGCTGGGCCCCATACCAACTGAGCTGGCTCCCGTTTGGAACCATTCCGTTACACTCGCGTCATTTTCGATTGCGGCCAAACATATGTCATGAATAGCAAAATCAATAAAATGAGCGGAACTAAAAAGTTGTTTTGATGTTGCTTTGATACGCTCAGCATTCTCTTCAGCTTGAGCAATATTACCGAAGCCCAGCATCAAGACACTCGTCGCCGCTATTGTAATTAACCTACGCAATTTGACACCTCAAAAAATTTATAAAACTTAATAGCATAAAAATGCGAGGTAAGGCCTTCCTCTTGATAAACATATTGTGAGCTCTTCGGGGATCAATAATCAACTGCCCAAAATAAAAAAGCCCACCCCAATGGGGTAGGCCTCAAACTTTATTAAAGCTGAATGCGCGGTTTAAGCAGCAGGCGGGGCGTAGCTTGTCAGCTCAATGCCGTCGACGGCGGCGACATATTCTTCGATTTTTGGTGTACGTCCCAAAATCGTTGAGAGCACCACAACTGGCGTAGACGCCAGTAAAGATTCGCCCGTTTTCGTATCCGAGTCTTTTACAACCCGGCCTTGGAAGAGACGTGTTGAGGTGGCCATGACTGTATCGCCCGGCTCAGCCTTTTCTTGGTTACCCATACAAAGGTTACAGCCTGGACGCTCAAGATAGAGGACATTGTCATAAGTCTTGCGCGACTCATTTTTCGGATTATCATCGTCAAAGACAAAGCCGGAATATTTCGTCAATATGTCCCAATCACCTTCTTCTTTGAGTTCGTCCACGATGTTATAAGTTGGCGGCGCGACAACGAGCGGCGCTTTAAATTCAACCTTGCCATTTTGCTTTTCGATATTTTTGAGCATTTGCGCGAGGATTTTCATATCGCCCTTATGCACCATACACGAGCCCACAAATCCAAGGTCGACTTTTTTATCGCCACCATAATATGAAATCGGACGGATTGTATCATGGGTATAGCGCTTTGAGACGTCCTCATTATTGACATCTGGATCGGCAATCATGGGCTCATTAATCGCATCGAGATCGACAACGAATTCTTTGTAATATTTTGCGTTATCATCGGGAAGCAATGGCGGTTGCTCGCCTGAGCGAATGCCGTTAATCCGGGCATTGGCCAAGTCGATCAATCCTTGAAGAACCTGCTTTTCATTATCCATGCCTTTATCAATCATGACCTGGATACGTGATTTCGCGATCTCCAAAGATTCGATCAACGTATCAGGTTCTGAAATACAGATCGAAGCTTTGGCTTTCATTTCGGCCGTCCAATCTGTGAAGGTAAAGGCCTGATCTGAGAGCAAAGTGCCGATATGGACTTCGATGATACGACCCTGGAAGACATTATCGCCGTCAAATTCATCCAGCATTTGCGCCTGGGTCGCATGGACGACATCGCGGAAATCCATATGGCTTTTCAGCGTGCCTTTAAACGTGACTTTGACGGATTGCGGGATTGGCATTGTCGCCTCACCCGTTGCGAGCGCAAGCGCGACCGTGCCTGAGTCTGCACCAAAGGCGACGCCCTTGGACATTCTTGTATGGGAGTCCCCACCCACAATCACGGCGCGGTCATCAATGGTTAGATCATTCAAGACCTTATGGATCACATCCGTCATGGCGTGATATTCGCCCTTTGGATCACGCCCGGTGATCAACCCAAATTTATTCATAAAGCTCATGAGTTTTGGCGTATTTCTTTGTGATTTGAGATCCCAGACTGAAGCTGTGTGACAGCCAGATTGATAGGCGCCGTCAACGGTCGGTGAAATCACGGTGGCTGCCATCATTTCAAGCTCTTGCGAGGTCATAAGACCTGTCGTGTCCTGGGAGCCAACAATATTGACCTTTACGCGAACATCGGATCCAGCATGCAAAGGCTTGTCCGTTACTTTGCCAAGGGCATTGCGATTAAAGATTTTTTCAACCGCGGTAAGGCCTTGCCCTTCATGGGAGATTTCTTTGGATGTTGCATAGACGGCTGGGGCCGTAATACCCAGAATACCTGCTGCTGTTGTTTGTAACTTCTTGCCAAAGACAACGGCGTAAGAGCCTTGGGCACGAATGAATTCGAGCTTTTGCGGCGTCAGAGCCGAGGAAATATCGCAAACAGCTTTGCCAGATGCATCATATAAGGTTTTGTCTTTTGTATTGATCGTCAGCACAGTGCCCGTATCAATCGAGAAGACTTGCTCAAGGACAGGCTCGTCATCCTCATCCATGATTGGCTCGCCACTGGCATCGAGTTTTTTGACCCAGTTCTTAAGGTCAACACCAACACCACCGGTCACGCCAACGGTTGTTAGAAAGATCGGTGAGATACCATTTGTCCCGCCAACAATCGGCGCAATATTGATAAAGGGTACATAGGGGCTGGAACTGATACCGGTCCAAAGCGCCACATTATTGACGCCAGACATACGCGATGAGCCAACACCCATTGTGCCTTTATCCGAGACCAACATGACGCGCTTATTTGGATGTTTCGCTTGAAGGTCCTTCAGGGCCTTTTGCTTGGCCTTGTCGTGTTCAAACATACATTGGCCGTGAAGCTCACGATCTGAGCGAGAATGCGCATCCGCACCTGGTGACAAGAGATCAGTCGACACATCACCAATCGCGACAACATAGGTTACAACGTCGATGGTCTCATCGACATCCGGCAAGTTGGTAAAGTACTCGGCATTGGCATAGCTTTTCAGGAGTTCAGTCGCCAGGGCCTTTCCGTTTTCATGTGCGGCTTCGAGACGGTCCGTATCGGCCTCATATAAGAAGACTTGTGTTTTTAGGACCGCAAGCGCCTTGGCCGCGATTGCACTGTCTTCACCCAGCAAGAGATCAATCAGAACTTTAACAGATGGGCCGCCTTTCATGTGGGAGAGGAGCTCAAAGGCAAAATCTGGCGTAACTTCGTCAACCACGACCTGTTCCAAGATAACGGATTTCAGGAATTTAGCCTTTACGCCTGCGGCAGATGTCGTGCCGGGCAGTGTATTATAGATGAAGAAATTGAGCGATTGGTCTCTATGCGGATTGTCCAATTCTAAAATCTGGTCGATTAGCTCGTGGACTAAGGCGGCATCTTCAATTGGCTGTGGATGCAGACCATTTCCCTTTCTTTCTTCGATTTGTTCCAGATATTTTGTGTAAAGGCTCATAGTCATCTCAATCAGGTTAGATGTCAGATATCGCAGGGGCATTTGCAGAGAAATCTGACCACACGGGATTGCGCTCCGATTATTTTAAGACACATAGCCATGCAAGACATTTTTACGTGTATTACGGGGAATCCGGCTAGCGTGTGTAACGCCTGCGTCTTGCCCGCCCCCTTTTTGGCCGAGAAAAGGCCTCAAGGCCTCCATAGCGCAATTGACCCAGGAACTCGGCTGGATTGGGTAGATCTTTGGTTACAGATCTGACTTGGCCTTTGAGTTTCTCAAAGCTCATGACATTGGCAATCCGGTCATCCAGAAAGGCGCGGGCTTTGGCTTTGTCCGGGTCTGTATCTGAAAGCCAAACAGGCAGCGTCGCGCCGATAACACCCGATAAAATGGTGCGTTTGGAATAATAATTTGCATCCGTCGAGGTGTCGCCAATCGCTGTCCAGATTGTATCAGCAGATCGCCATAATTGACCCAGGCCTGTTGCGGCGAGGTCCGGCAAGACGAGCCGGGTAGAGGCCCGGCGCGCGGCTTCTTCATGCGCGCTTAGGGCCTGCAGTCGGATCAATACGCTTTGCGTGATCCGGTCGCGAATGCGCATGTCTGATAGGTCCAGTGCGGCAATTTTTTTGGCCGTCTCCGCGTCCAGCTTATCCGCCCAATAATCCAATAGCTCTGCCAAGCCTTTTTCGAAATAGAGTTCTTGAACGTGGGTCTCTAAACCGGCTTCTCGTCCTGCGCGTTTTAGCGTCAAATCCGTCCAGCCTTCAAAGGGCGCAATTTTAAGCGCGGCCTCTAGGATCAGATCACGTTTTTCATCCACTTGGGTCATGGGATCTATATAGGCATGATTTTCTTAAATTACACCCAAGTCTTTTTCTAAACCTTGCGACGCAAGATTTTTCGCTTGAACCAATTGGTGACAACTTCAACGCCGGCACCTGATAAGAGACCAAAGCGGAAAATCCGGCTAGCAACAGCAATAACGAGGACGCACCAGAAGGCCAACCAAAGCGTCGATAAAATCAGCTGCCAAAGCGGTGGGTCATTGGGCAGGCTGAGAATGGCGGCAAAGGGGGCCGAAAACGGAATAAAGGTCGCAATTGTAATGAGGGGACTATCGGGATTGCTTAGCCCGATCGGCACAACACAAAATGCAGCCATCATAACGAGCATGATTGGCGTGGTCAGGGTTTGCGCATCTTGCATGGAAGATGACAGCGCGCCAAGCGCAATGAAAAAGGCGCCGTAAAGGACGTATCCCAATATAAAAAAGACGATTAGGAAAATTATCATTTTTGCCGAGAAGGCCGCAATCAACCCGTCAACAACCTCTTTGTCGGGACTAAGGAGGATAAAGCCAATAACCCCCGCTATACCCATTAAAATATAAGGAGACATAGCGGTTATGGTGAGGGCTGCCACACCGAGTAATTTACCAAAAATAATTTCTGAAAAACGGGTCGAGGCAAGCATCATTTCAAGCAGCTTATTGAGCTTCTCCTCAAGCATTGACGTGAGCAACATATAAGAACCTGCAAAAATATTGAGCCATAAAAGACCCGACAACATGCCAGCTGCAAAAATCGGGATGATATCTGTATTCGTTACTTCTTGCCCACCACCTTCTTTGTCGTCTGTCTTTGTTGGGTCAAACACGCTGGCCTCAGGGGCTCCAGATTCCACGCTTTGCAAATCAAAGGCATTTAATCCACCGCTACCCAGATATTTATCTCGGGCGAGATCTTGGAAATAACCATCTACTAATCTATCAGCTTGAGAATTTGTAAATTTGGATGTCCAATAGGTGATCACAGGCTGACCATCTTCACCTGTTTTGATCGAGATCGCACCGGAAAGAGGCAGTTCGACCCCATCAATTTCGATCATTTTTTTGTCCGAAAGGTAAGGGGTCAAATCTTCAATGGACGCGGCCGGCGGGTCAACAAAAATTAGGTCTTTATCGATTGGTTTCAAACGGTCCGACATGCCCGGTATTTTCGCGTCGATAAGGTCTAAAGCCGCGTCGCGCCCATCCTTATCGTAAATAACTTCCAGTTCATCACGATCAAAACCATTTGGTAATAAGTCCGCAAGTTCTAAAACGGCGTTTTTATCGCGCTCTGCATATCTCCTATCTAAACGGCGTTTAATACCTTCCGCGTGCTGGCCGGTCTCATCAATAATGGTCTCATAGCGTGGAGGCGAAATATCGAAATCGGAACCGCTCGCCCAAATTGCAACGGCACAAATAATGATTGGTGTAATAAAAGACAGCCAAAATCCCCACGTCTTGACATAGCCTAGGTAATCTCGTCGAGCGATTAAAAGCGTTCGTCGAATATTTATTTTAGGGAGGAGGGTCATGTTGCACGTCCCTCAAGATCTGTCTCTAAGGCCATATTACCCACAACATCTTGACCGACGAGAGCGACAAAAGCTTCATGTAAGGTAGCACGGCTGGGCTCATATCGGGTCAGGCGGAGATCTGAGTTGACCGATTTCTCAAGAATATCATGCGCCAGCGCGTCAGCCTTTAGGGTAAGCAATAGGCTTCCATCGTCTTTGCGTTCAATCTCATCCGCAAAGGCGCCGGCAAATTCTGCCAAGCCTTTATTCTCAGAGGCCAGTCTCACCCGACGCGGCGCTTTGGCCAGCGCTTCTTCAATCGTGCCAGCAAAAACAATTTTTCCCGACGCCATTAAAATAATTTTATCACAGAGACGTTCCGCATGTTCCATGACATGGGTCGAAAAAATAATGGTACGACCGCGTCCAGCAATCTCGCGGACGATCCCCTCAAGGACTTGTTGATTGACCGGATCAAGACCGGAGAAAGGTTCGTCCAGAATATAAAATTCCGGGTCGTGCGCAATAGCCGCCAGGAGTTGGATTTTCTGCGCCATACCTTTGGACATGTCCTTATTCTTTTTGCGTTTTGCCTCTGAGAGGCCATACCGATCGAGTAATTCATCGGCCAATTTAAAAGCCGGCTTGGCTTTCATCCCATTAAGCCGCGCCATATGCGCAATCGATTCTCGCGCCGTTTGCTTTTTATACAGGCCGCGTTCTTCGGGTAAAAATCCGATCCGCCCAAAGGCGGCTTCGCCAGGTTCTCCGCCGAATAATTTGATCTCACCAATATCAGGTTTAATCAATCCGAGCGCCATGCGTAACGTCGTTGTTTTCCCTGCGCCATTTGGACCTAGAAATCCGACAATTTCACCTGGTGTGATCGCAAAGGAAACATCGTCAACAGCGGGTTTTCCCGCAAAGGATTTAGAGACATTTTCAAGGCTGAGTGTTGCGGTCATAAAACTCTGATAGGGCGAGCCTTTGAGAGCTGCAAGCGAAACCTTTAAGGTTGGTTTTCAAATTCTGACAAAGCCTCCATGACGACCTCGCGCCCCCCATGAAACCACGTATTTACGTGATTGGCTTGATCAAAATTATGCGCAGATTTCGGCCCCGCATAGCCATCAAAAAGCGCCTGTCCCGATGCCAATGGAATATCGAAGTCCTGCCGCCCATGAATCCAAATCAATGGCATATCCACTTTGGTCAAAGCCAGATCAGACCGATAGGTGTCTTTCATCAAAAGCCCGACGGGAAAAAA
>CAYRMO010000004.1:0-65967 GCA_964425355.1 uncultured Algimonas sp.
TTTGGTGTGGCCTTGGCCTTGATTGCGGTAAATATGGTGCGGATCACCCTATCGATTTAGGGTCGATTCTAGAGACGCAACATGAGCGCATCAGGCGTCGCACGGACTTCTTGTAATTGCCCGAGCCATGTCATGCCTAAAAGAGAGATTTCAAGACCATCTTTCAAGACAACGCCTTCGACATTCCTAAGGGTAATGCCTCCAAGGGCGACACTATCCAACTTTACGGCTGCAGCATAATTTGTTCCACCAGCCGTAGAAACGGGAACGTTATATTGTAAGCGGTTTATATCAACGCCTGCTTTACGTGCATCTGCCAGAGTCAATGCGACGGTCGATGCACCGGTGTCGACGAGGAATTTCACATAACCAGAATTGACTCGTCCCGTTGTTTGAAATTGGCCTGAACGTCTGTCTTTTGGGATGGATACGACTGAGGCGGATTTATTGGTATTTACATTGGTGCGCGGGCGACTTGAAGTTTGAGGATTTGTCGGTTGAGTCCGGTTTTCTGCAATCGCATCAACTTTATCAATGATCTGTTGGTCAGACCTGCTGTTTAGGTATAAAACACCAGCGGCGCAGATCGCGGTAATTGAAACGGCATTTATTACGGTTTTGCTCAGCATAGAATTGCGTATAGATCAAAATATTTGAAAAGACTTTAAGACTTTGCCGTCATAGAAGGATAATGCGAAACATAGTTAATAAAGTGATTCCGAAAGTACCTTGTCATGGAAAACACAACTGAGGACGCTAATCCGTTTGATGACATAGTTGATTTGGTAGAGAAATTGACCAAATCAGACTTGTCGGCTGAGGCCTCTCTGTCAGACGTTTTTAACTCTTTAGGTAGGGGGTTGCGCCCCTTGGGGGATTTAGAGCAGCCCCTAGGGACGTTGGCGAATATACAAGGCGAAGAATTACCAAAGCTCTCCAGACCCTTAATAGCTGTTTTTGCGGGTACGCATGGTGTGGCGAACCAATTAAGTGATCAGGATTTTGTCGAGACATCTAAGTCGCGTGTGGCAAGCTTAACTGACGGGAATGCCGCTGTTCGGGGGATGTCTGCTGAAATAGGCGCAGCCTTTAAAGTTTATGAGATGGGTATTGAATATCCGAGTGTGGATTTTACGCAGGAGCCAAGCCTAAGTGAACGAGACTGTGCAGCTGCAATAGCCTTTGGGATGGAAGTCGTTGCAGAGGGAGCGGATGTCATTATTCTTGGCAATGCGGGGCTAGGCGCCGCAACGGCGGCTGCAGCTATTGCTATGTCGCTTTATGGTGGGGCGGCAAATTATTGGGCGGGTGGGTTGAACGCCAAAACCCGCATTAAAGCCGTCGAGAAGGCCGTGGGGTTATATAGCGGCGTGTCGCGGCAACCTTTGGAAGCGTTACGCGTGTTTGGTGGCCGTGATATTGCGGGCATGGTCGGGGCAATTTTGGCAGCGGGTCATCAGCGTATTCCAATTCTATTGGACGGGTATGTAAGCTGTACTGCAGCGGCGGTTTTACATGCGATAGATCCCAAGTCTATTGCGCATTGTCTTGCCACGCATTGTTCTGCAGAACCGGCGCATGATGCGTTATTATCGCGTCTGCAGCTCGCGCCAATACTCGATCTTGGAATCAATATTGGGGACGGAACGGGTGGGGCCTTTGCGTTGACTGTCTTACAAGCAGCAACCGCTGGGCTGAAAACCCTGAAAGCGACATAACGATGTTCGATCATCCGGATTTCGACGCTCATGAGGGTGTACACATATTCTCTGATGCTGATTCTGGGCTTCAGGCCATTATTGCCGTGCACAACACGCTTAGAGGTCCTGGCTGCGGTGGTACCCGCTTTTGGCGTTACTCTGAAACAGCCGATGCGTTAGCTGACGCATTAAGATTATCAAAAGCGATGAGTTACAAAAATGCTATGGCTGATCTCGATATCGGCGGCGGTAAAGGGGTGATTATTAAACCAAAAGGTGAGTTTGATCGCGCTAAGATTTTTGCGGCATATGGACGAGCAATAGATTCTATTTGTGGTCGTTACATTACGGCAGAAGATGTCGGTGTAAGCCCAGAAGACATGGCTGTTATAAAATCGCAAACCAATTTTGTTGCAGGCCTCGAAACGGGCCCAGCGGCATCAGGAGATCCGTCGCCCGTCACTGCAGAGGGCGTATTCCGTGGAATAAAAGTAGCCGTCAAACACAGATTAGGCAAAGAAAAGCTAAACGGGTTGCGTGTCGCCGTGCAAGGTATTGGTCATGTCGGCTATAGTTTGTGCGAACATTTATATGAAGCCGGTTGTGAGCTTATCGTTGCCGACATAAATCAAGAAGCTCTTAAACAGGCCCAGTCGGATTTGGGTGCAGAAATTGTGTCCACAGAACTTATCCATATGCAGGATGTTGATATTTATGCCCCTTGTGCGCTTGGTGGAGCCATATCGAAGTCGACATTGCCAGATATCCAAGCATCTATCATTGCGGGAGCTGCGAATAATCAGCTTGCAACGCCAGAAATGGGCGAGGCGTGTCGATTGACAGGCATATTATACGCCCCTGATTATGTGATTAATGCGGGGGGCATTATCAATGTCGCTGCCGAGGTCAGTGGCACATATGATCCGCAATGGGTTAAAGAAAAATTGGATGTTTTGGAGAAAACTCTAGATAAGATCTTTTTGGAGGCGTCTAAAACGTCAAATTCAACCGATATAATCGCCGATAATATGGCGCGTCTCAGATTGGGTCTTAGGAATTAGGCATAAATCCAATAATTTCAGATTATCCTCGTGCACGCATCCTATCGTTTTATAAAATTGATCTATTGATCTTAGGGGCGCTTGCGAGCCTTTGGTGTCGGGCGTGGGTCCCAGTTTAGACGTATAAAAGAGGGTCGACTTTAGGATTATAAAATGTCATTTGGCTGTCACATTACGTAACATCGAGTGAATCCATCAAGGAATTCATTGTGTTACAGGAGTTATCGAAATTGGGGCGTAAGGGAGAGAGTGAGGCAGTGTCTTTACAGATAGGGTTAACGTCCTATTGACACTCCTTTGGTTAAAACACGTTTTTACTCTGGTAGAGGCGTGATTGAGCGAGATTGATGTATGAGCGAAACCGAGATTATCGAGGTTCTGCCCACAAAAAGAGGAATTCCTCTTAGGCATGCTGATTTTGAAACCCTTTGCCAAGCATTGGATTATGCCGCTGACGGGCAGACGGGCTTTTCTTATTTTGATGGCAAGGGACGCCCTAAATCAACCCTGTCATATTCCGAGCTTCACGACCGCGCGACTGAGATGGCAAAGCGATTGGTCCCGTTCGCGGCAAAAAATGCCCGGATAGGGATTGCTGCGGTTTCTACACCAGATTTCGCTGTAATGTTCTTTGCGTGCCAATATGCGGGCCTTGTTGCGGCACCAGTACCACTACCCGTTACATTGGGTGGGCGAAGTTCATATGAACGTCAATTGCAACGCATGGCGGATACAGGCGATTTTCATGCGCTTTTCTGTCCTGAGTCGATGGAAGATATTATGCGCTCGGCGCTCAATGATCAGGCCATCCCTGTGATGACATTTGAAGCGGTCGGCGAGCTTCCAAAAGGGGATAAACTTCGACCCTTTGAAGCGGATGATCTCTGTTATATCCAATATTCATCTGGGTCTTCTTCTTCACCAAAGGGGATTATAGGAACGCAAAAATCGGTTTGTGCAAATTGTCACGCCATTACCAAATATGGCTTGGCCGTAAATGAGACGGACCGTGCAACGTCCTGGTTGCCGCTATATCATGATATGGGGCTGATAGGCTTTATGCTGGCGCCAATGACCTCACAATTATCTGTGGATTACATCGACCCCCAGGACTTTACCCGAAGGCCTATAACGTGGTTGCAACTTATTTCAGATCACAAAGGGACACTTTCATACTCTCCAACATTTGGATATGAATTATGCGTTCGCCGCTGGCGTGATGATCGGGAACTAGATCTTTCGCGCTGGCGCGCCGCAGGTATTGGCGGCGACATGGTGCGCCCGGAACCTTTGACTGATTTTCAAAACCTTTTTGGATCGATGGGCTTTTCGCAAGGGGCCTTTACCCCGTCTTATGGTCTTGCAGAAACAACTTTGGCCGCAACCTTTGCACCGCTCGGCCAAGGACTGAAAACGCACACAATTGACATGGATCGTTATGCGCGCACATCTGAGGCTATTGAGGCGACAGACATAACGCCCGAAGAAAACCAACGTACATTTGTTGCCTGTGGGTGTGTTCTTCCGGATCACGAAATCGAAATCCGAGATTTCGATGGTGTTGTATTGGATGAATTGCAAGTTGGTCGCGTTTGCCTTAGGGGACCTTCCGTGTCGCCGGGTTATTTTAGAAATTCACAAGCGACCGAAGCGGCGTTTTCAAAAGATGGATGGCTGGATACAGGAGACGCTGGATATTGGCATGAAGGGCAGCTTGTGGTTACAGGTCGGTATAAAGACTTGATCTTATGGCATGGACGAAATATTTGGCCTCAAGATATAGAATGGGCCGCTCAAGCTGCGGCGCCCCATAGATGTGGTCGAGCTTGTGCATTTGCGATTGGCGGAGCAGGCGACGAAAAAGATATCATGCTATTACTTGAATGTCGTACACGTGACCCGAAATTATTGGACGAAATTTACGCCGCTGTAACGGCTGCCATTCGTCTAGAAGTGGGCGTGCCTGTTCGTCTTATGTTGGTGCCGAAATCAACTATGATTGTAACGAGTTCAGGAAAGTTATCTCGTGCGCGTGTCCGGGAAAAATTCCAAAATGGCGCAATCATCGATTTACAGGCCGAAGACAGATTGCAGCTTGTTGCCGAAGCTTCGAAAAAATAGAGCAGTCTGGCTGCTTTACCTAAGGGACGGTCTTTGATAGCCACGGCGAAATTTTAATGGGATCATATTGATGTCAGTGCCGACCGAGTCAGATATATACGCAAAGATATGTGAGCTCTTGGAGCCATATAATCCTAAAAAGCTACCTATTGAGCGATCTTCTGGGATCATGTCAGACCTTGAAGTTGATTCTGTTGCCGTATTTGACTTCATCATGGAGCTTGAAGATTTTTACGATATTTCTATTCCTATGGAGATGGTGTCTGACATCAAAACTGTTGGAGAGCTTTCTATCGCGGTGAAAGGATTGATCTCATAATGGTCGGGATTTTTGACAAATACGCGCCATTGCAAACGCGCATAGATATGATGATGAAAATCGGGGCAGATGCTCTAGGTGTTCGCTTCGATGACATTTTGTCAGCGACAAGAGGGCGTATTGGAAATCGAGAAATATTATTGGCGGGAACGAATAACTATCTTGGATTGACCTTTGACGAAGACTGCCGGGAGGCCGCTAAAAAGGCAATTGATGAGCACGGGACTGGTACAACAGGATCGCGTGTGGCGAATGGCACCTATGCCGAACACACAGATCTCGAAAAAGCATTAGCAAAGCATTTTAATATGCCGTCCTGCATTGTTTTTACCACAGGATATCAAACAAATTTGTCGGCCATTTCGGGATTGACGGGTGATAATGACGTTATTTTTATGGATGCGGATGCACATGCCTGCATTATTGACGGGTCACGCCTAACCAATGCCTCCACCATCCGGTTCCGCCATAATAACCCTGAGGATCTAGATAAAAGATTACGCCGACAAGGAGAAATTGAAGGCGGGAATGCACTGGTTGTTATTGAAGGCATGTATTCAATGTTTGGTGATATCGCGCCCATTGATGAATTCCTTGATGTTACCCATCAACATGGCGGTTATCTTTTTATTGACGAAGCGCATAGCTATGGCGTTTTTGGGCCAACCGGGTGCGGGATTGCAGAAGAGCAAGGTGTCTTAGACAAAGTTGATTTTATTTCGGGTACATTTTCTAAATCTCTTGCGTCAGTAGGCGGGTTTTGCGTTTCGAAACATCCTGAATTTGAGGTCACCAGAAAGGTGATGCGTCCCTATATGTTCACGGCTTCGGCTACACCTTCGAATATTTGTGCGGCCCGTGTGGCTGTTGAAAAGGTAAAAACCGGCGGGCACTTAAGGGAAAATCTAAAGGCACGCGCTCAACAGTTACATTCAGGTCTAACGGATTTAGGGTTTGAACTTTGTGCGGACCCAAGCCCCGTAATAGCCGTACGCAGACCCAATGAAGGTTTAGCTGCGATGGAATGGAACTGGCTCATGGAAAACGGCGTTTATGTAAACTTAGCTGTTCCGCCTGGAACCCCTCAAAGCTCATCTCTCTTACGCATTTCATTGTCAGCCGCTCACACGACGGAGGATGTAAATATCTTGATCGAGACATTTGGTCGGATGAAGTCGTCTCAATCAGAAATCATGGCTGGAATGATGACGAAATTACAGGCCGCCGAATAAGACTTATTCATTAAACTCTGAACGCATTTGAAGATAGAGCGCAAATAAGGCGCATGGAATCATCAAAACGAATGTAACGACGAGAACGATATCGGTTTTTCCGCTCAAGCTGGATGTTTGTCCAGCGAACCAACTTCCAACCAGTAAAATGACAATTAACATTGTCAAAGATATGTGGACCGCATTGTTTACGATGAAACGCATTTCAGCCTCCCGGTGCGCCCCGGATGCCTCTTAGGTATGGCCAATTAGGTAAAGATTCAATAAAGCAGGCGGTCGCATATGGGCAAATTCATGATCAAATTAGCGAAATGCGCCCTTTTTCCACAATTTGAAGAATAGAATCGGAGAAAAAAGCACCGGGTGACGTCTTTGCAAATCAGTTGCTTCCAGTTTTACCCCTGAGTGATTCTCTACTTTTCGGGCAATATAGTCCAGCCCGCCGTCAAATGTTGCCGCACTGAATAATACTCGTAGGGCATTCGCGGGTTTTCCAAAACACCGTCTCAAAAACCATCGAAGTTTCGTAGGTTTTAAATTTTTTTCCGGAAGTTTGAAGGTCCCGTCAGGATCTGCTTCGCCGTATAAGGCGTCCATAATGGACTCATATCTATCCTGATATCTGAGAACAATTTCTTCGCTTCGTTTTGTGGAACTCTCAGGTCGTAATTCGGTCCGGTAACTCTCAAAAAAACCGCGTCCCCAGAATTCAGACGCGGATGCTTTTCCATTGAAAAGGGGGGTTGTTTCAGACGCCATTCTTTTGACCGCGTTTAAACGGGCGTGCCAAACGCGAGAGAGTGCAGATTCGCTTTTGGACCAAAGGACAGCACAAGGCTGCGAGAACCGACCCCAGATTTGTGATAAAAAGGCTCGATTTGAGCATCGCTTTTCAAACTCCCCCAGGGTGATAATTGAATATTTACACGTGCTGATCAATCCCGTGTCATCTGGTTGTTCAAGGTAGTAAACGGCTGGTGGCAAGAGACGATTTATGAGTGCGCGCGGACGAAATCCATGTGTTTTCCGATAGCTGTCAACCAGAACATAAAAGTCCAACATTTTTTCTGGATTATCCAGTTCTCGCATAGAGCTACCGTAATAAATAATCGCTTCGACCCTATCGGCATGGCGCGTCTGGATGCGAGACAGCACACCTTGAACCCGGTCAGGGGGATCAAGAGTCTCGGACTTTATGATATCAAGCAGAGTCGGCATATTAACTTAAAAACGTAACGGGTTTGGATAAAGTGACGTTAAACCGTCCAGATGGAAAGTTCAAAAATTCTCCGTCTAGAACAACGGGTCCGGTATAATTAATTCTCAGTTGATTGTGGCATGAGGAAAATAACCCATCATTACTCCGGTCTTTGTGTTTTCGACCCATCCATAGCCCGATAATATTTCGTCCCAATTTGCGATAACTTGCATCTGCATATGTAAATCTAAGCGGTGCATTTTGCGGTCCCCAAAAAGGATCCAATCCTAGTAGTAAACTTGGTAGCGTTGTTGCAATTGTTCCTAAATGTTCACCGTCATAAATAGACTCTATTTCAATATTTGAGAGATTCATCAAAGCTTGGTCTTTCCCTTTTACCGCTTTCGCGATTCCACCCAAAACAGCGAAAGTTCCACCTATGCCCTTACGGTGTAAGGTCCCCGTTGCATATCGTGTTATTTGTGGAATAGCCCCCGTGGAGAATAGAAACCCAGCGTTCTTTGGTCCATTGTCTTCTGAGACTAATAATAATTGTATCGTTGAAGATTTGAGTTTGGCGTTTAAACACGCGGAAACATGGCGCTTTTTCGCTGACCGCAGGCCAATGTTTTTCGAGACTTGATTCGTCATACCACCTGGTAATATTGAGAATTTCGGGAAATTTTCGAATTTTTCATTTTGTCTTAAAAATGCAGAGACGACGCCTTGAGATGTGCCATCCCCGCCTTCGATAAAAACGTGATCTATTTTGTCTTTAATCGCGAGATCGACGGCGTCAAAAATATTATCGAAAGGATCGAGACGGACGACATGTGTAGCGAATTCAATAAGCTGTTCGAGTGTTGAGCCTTTTTTGGCAACTCTTTCAGATAGGGGGTTAACAATAAAAAGCCGCTTCATACGCAAATTATAAGGTTTCAGTTTTAAGCAGTAGAAAGGCTCCAAATATCCCGAACACAATAAGGGGTAAGGTTATAGCGGGCAAAACTGCGATTCCGCCTGAAGCCGCGAAAGTAGCCATTGCTCCATCAACAATTAGAAAGATAAATCCTAGTATAAGGCCAAGAATAAGTGTTTTGTCGCCGGTATCCTCGCGTCCTGTTCGTTGCATAAGAGCCGCGCAAGCAACGAGTAATATAAGGGCAGCGAGTGGCCGCGTCAGGCGGTGAGCCGCCCAGAACTCATAGGCAAAACTAGGCTTAGAGCCGCTATTTCCGCGTTTTGAAAAATTTTGCATTTCAGATAATGAGAGGTCTCGAGGTTCGGCGGCAAGGCGCGCAATTGATGTCGGGTTTTGATTGGTCTCCCAAATATGCGTGCCGTCTAACGGCTCCAAATAGCGGACTTCGCCATCTGCATCTTTCAAATCCAATTCATCAATGCCTGTTAAGGCCCAATTTGGGTCTTGGAAATCTGCGCGCTTAACATGCCAGATTTTTTCAATATCCCCGTCATCATTCCGGAAAAAGATCTTCATATTCCCAAGGCTATTATATCCCAATCGATCCGTCGCACGAATAATTCTGCCTCTGTCTTCAATCCAAAGTGGATTTTCACCCGTGATGTTTTTAACTTTATATTCCCCGATGCCCCAGGCTTGAAGCGACCTGACGGCTGGCGCCATGGCGATATCTATGAAAAGAACGGAGGCTATAGATGCAATCAGAACGGCCGGCGTCAATAAAAATAATTGCCGCGTTGCGGAGATGCCAAATCCAAGAAGGGCAACCAGTTCATGTTGCCTGATGAGTTTGACGAATGTAAGCAATATAGCAACGACCAGCGTGAAAACAAATATCCTATCAAATATGACGGGAGCTCGCAGAAACATATATTTGAACGTACCCGAAAACCCACTCCCATCGGCGACGATATCTCCACCATTTGCGAGGCTATCGAGGAGTCCAATCAAGGTCAAAAAACCAAAAACGACTACCAACCAAGTAAAGAAAAAGGCCTTGGAAATATATGAGGCAATTCTAAACATCTTGATGGATGTTCTCACTGCGACGCAGATTTTTGAATGTGGAAATAATCTCGCCCTTTATATGACCTACCCAATGCGAGAAGGATGTTAGAGGCGGTTGACCCATTTTATAGGCGCTCTTTCGAAATAGGATCAGCGCAAAAACGGATACGACGAAAATGATTCCCCATATACCTAGCCACGGCGGAATTTTGCCAGCAGCCCCCAGGGATTGCCCAAATTCGAGTGCTTTTTGAAGGGACACAAGAAATACAACCCCAACAAATATCCCTGCTGATGACGGGTTTCTTCCGTAATTTAGTCCAAATGGCACGGCGATAAAGGGCAATAATAGTAGGAGGAACGCTTTCGAAAGTCGCAGGTGCAGGGCTGCGTTATTGGTATTTCTATCGATTGTTTCAGTTTTGGAGCCGTCTCTATTCTCAAAGAGTTCAATAGATGTCATCTCTCTTTCGTCCTTGCCTCGCGTTCGATAAGCGATTTCGTCTGATAAATAAGTATAAGAGATGCCTTCGACATTAAGTTGGCCTGACACAGCGCCATCCATGAAAAGGAAGGCTTCTCCGTCAGTCAAAGCCATAACCGGTGCTCCTTTTTCCCCAGAGCCATCTTTATCACGCAACTCGATTTCGCCTTTTCTTGCCGTTGAAAAACGATAGGCTTCTTTGGTCGTTCCATCCGAATTTGTGTCATTTAGGAGTTCGAGGATGAAAATTGGTCCTACAGAGCCGTCCGTCGAGTCGGTTCCAGCAAAAAATGTCCTATCCCCCACAACGGTAAAGGTACCTTCTCGCAACAGGGCAAAATGACTGCGTTGTTTTACGCTATGTTCGATTTGTCGGTAATTATAACGGCCAACAGGCTGGAAATATCCCTCCAGGGTCATTGTCAACCCGGCTAATAATAGGCCAATAAGTAAAAAGGGCTTTGTCATGTGCAAGAGCGAAAACCCGGCCCCCAATGCGGCCGTCAGTTCTGACGATTTTGATAATCGATCAACAGTGATGATGGTGCCTAGCATAAGCGCCATTGGGACTGCCATACTGAGGTAATATGGCATAAGATTAACGATCATTGTCGTCGTATCAACTGCAGGGTTCGTTGAGCTTGTGACAATTTCGAAAATTCGCAAGAGTCGCTCCATCAATAGGACGCAACAGGCGAAAATTACGAGGCCGCCTACGCTTATTGATGCTTTTTTGAGGATATAACGATTTAGTCGTCCCATATGACAGGTCTGTGATATTACCTTTACGTATGTTGCAACTCTACCCATATGCACGATAAGAGCATAATGCGCTTTTGAATTGCATCGCATAAGGAAACTTGGTCGTGAAATCAAATGTCTGGGTCAGAAAACTCACTAACGCTTTTGTCATCTTAGCATGGCTGGGAGTGGCACCGAATGCTTTCGCGCAGTCCAACCCTAACCTGACTGACGAAGATTACGAAGAATCTTTGTCAGAAATTGGGATTGAACGTGGGCTAGAGCTTTATCCAAGAGATAAGGCCGATACCTGCGTGGCTGGCGCCCTACAGATCCGTGTGACCGTTTCGGGGGTGGCCGAGCAAGGTCTTTTAAAGCTGGAATTATTTGGCGAAGCGAACTTTCTTAAAAAGAAGGGGAAGTTACGTCGGATTCGTGTTCCGGCAGAAGAGGAGTCGCAAATTGTCTGTATAAATTTACCATATCCTGGAGAATATGCAGTTGTGGGCTATCATGACCAGGATGGAGATCGTCGATTAAAAAAAGCGTGGAACTTTAAACCAAAAGAGCCATATGGTTTGTCGAACAATCCCGAAATAAAGTCTCTGAGATTGCCGAAATTCTCTGAAACTAAGTTTATTGTCCCTATGGAAGGCGTGGATATAGACATCCATTTGGTTGACCTCACCAAAAAGTAGTCAGATACCCTTTTTCACCGGAAATAAGTAGACATGAAATAGTCGGCTTGTAACCGGTAGGAAAGGGGAGTCGTGGTGTCTGACTTTGAGAATATTTCTATTCAGCCTGTAAAAACGGCCAAACAGATAAGTCAATTTCTTGACGTGCCATATGATCTCTATCGTAAGGACCCGAACTGGGCACCGCCGTTGAGGCTTGAGCGAAAAGATCAACTCAATCCCGAAAAAAACCCTGCCGCAAAGAATTTAGACAGACTGCTTTTTTTAGCTGAAATGTCGGGCAATATTGTCGGTCGTATCGCTGTTTTTACGAATCCGGCCCATGATCACCAACATGATAAAGAAACTGCATTTTTTGGCTATTTCGATTGCGAAAACAATGCTGAATTAGGACAAGCCTTACTAGAGGCGGCGAAAGAATGGGCTGCCGAAAAAGGTCGAACACGCTTGGTTGGCCCCGCGCAATGGGGTGTCAATGAAGAGGTTGGTCTTCTCATTGACGGGTTTGATACGCCAAATGTTGTTCTCATGTCCTATGGCAAACCCTATTATCAAACCATGGTTGAGACGGCGGGCTTTACGAAAGCAATCGATTTGTATGCCTTTCAAGCTGATCTTCATGAAGGTTATCCAAGGCCCAAAATGACAACCATGATGGTGGATTATGCGACACGGTCAAAATCCGTTTCATGGCGAAAGCTGGACACTAAAAATTTCAAACAAGACATTGAAGTTGCAATGGACATTTTTAATGATGCTTGGTCTGAAAATTGGGGTTTTCTTGAATTTCCCGATGAAGCCATCCAGCATCTGGCAAAAGAGATGAAGCCGCTTATTGCGGCGGATTGTTTTTATATGGGATATATTGATGGTGAGCCTGCCGCCTATATATGTTTGATTCCCGACCTAAACGAACTCTCAAGAGGCTTTGATGGAAAATTATTGCCCTTTAACTGGGCGAAACTCCTTTTTCGTTTGAAAAAAACAGGGGCGAAACAGGCGCGTATCCCGCTTATGGGGCTAAAGCGGAAATATCATAATACACGAAAAGGACTTGGGCTTGTGGCTGCTCTTTGTGAGACAGTTTTTGAAGCGGCACGCCAAAATGGATACACCCATTGTGAACTGTCTTGGATTTTAGAGGGTAATGACGGCATGATTTCGATATGTGAACAGGCCAGTGCTGTGCCCTATAAAACCTATCGCATGTATGAAATGCAGATTGAGTGATATGGTCAAATCAGTCCTCATTCTCGCGGGTCAGCGCGCAGGCGTTACCGACCCGCTTTGTGAAGCAATCGGCGTCTCCCATAAAGCAGACATTCCGGTTGCTGGAACAGCTATGGTGGCACGGGTTGTGAAGGCTATCGATGCGGCCGGCCTGCCTGAACCATTTGTTTCGGGCTACCCAAATCAGCGCTTTGAAAACCTGCCAACGGGTGATGGGCCTGCCGATAGCGTTTTACTGGCATTAGAAAAAATAAACCAATTTCCGTGTCTCGTAACAACCTGCGATCATGCACTATTAACGAAAGACATGATTGCCAATTTTATTGCGGGAGCCGAAACGGCGAAGAGCGATATATGCGTCGGCCTGGCGACCGAAACGGTTATTCAGGCGAGCTATCCAGAAACGAAACGGACTTATCTTCGCTTTTCTGATCATGCAGTTTCAGGTTGTAACCTATTCTATATTGCAGATAAAAAAGGCCTGGAGGCCATCCGGTTTTGGCAATCCGTGCAGCACTTACGCAAGAAGCCCTTTAAACTTGCCCGTAAAGTTGGGTTGATGATTGGTGTGAAATATCTGACCGGTAGGCTGACACTATATGGGGCATTTGAGTATGCCGCTAATCGGATCGGTATAACCGCCGCGCCAGTTTTATTGCCTTTTGCTGAAGCTGCAATCGATGTGGATAAGGTCTCAGATCTTGAGATGGTTGAATCGATTTTAGCGAGACGCGAGGCGTGAAGACGCCAGACTTAACAATACGCTCCAAACATAGTGTTGGAAAACGTATCGCTGCCAATACCGGACTCATGCTTGGCTCGAAAACGCTTTCCGTGATTTTAGGTCTTGGGAGCTTGATAGTTGCCGCGAAATCTCTGAGCGTCAGCGCTCTCGGGATCATTTTGTTTTTGCACGCTTATCACCTCTTTTTTGCAGAATTGGCGACGTTTCAAGCTTGGCAAACAATAATACGCTTTGGGTTTGATGACGTAAAAAATGACGACGCCCCTTCATTATCTCGGTTGCTAAAATTTGGGTATAAGCTCGATATTTTATCTGGCTTTGTCGCATTTATTCTAGCGATTGCTTGTTTTTCACTGGTTGTCCTCATTGCCAAGAGTTTCCCAGAATATTTCCAGCGTGAAGGTCAGGTCATCGAGGTGGGAGACTTGCAAACCCTCGCGATATTTTATTGTTCATTGCTAATTGTCAGGCATAGGGGGACGTCAATCGGCGTGTTCCGTTTATTTGACCGATTTGATGTATTGGCCTGGCACGGTGTTGCGATGCCGGCTGTCAGGTTTGTAGGCGTTTTGATTGCTGCCAATATGGGCGCGGATTTGAAAGGGTTTTTGCTGGCTTGGTATATAGGCTCGCTGGTTGATTATCTATTATTGCCTGTTTTGGCTGCGCGCGAATTGAAGCTCAGGCATTTATTACGTCCCGTATTTAAAGCCAAATCAAAAATATTTGGTCAAAAAAAAGGGGTTTGGCCATTTGTTATAAAAGCAAATTTAGACGCCGCGCTTGCAGCTTCAAATGTTCATTTGCCTGTATTGCTTGTCATGAGCGTGTTCGGCGCCGCTTGGGTTACGATTTACCGCACGGCGGAAGAGGTCGCCAAATTGCTCTCCGAAGGGTTTAAACTTTTAGATCAAGTCATCTATCCAGAACTGGCAAAAATGGTGGGTACTGGCGAAGCTAAAAAAATCTGGGAGCTTGTCATAAAAACAGCCATTATATTATTGGTGATCGGGTTGGCCGCTTCTCTTGTGATTTGGTTCTTCCTTGGCGGTTTACTGGGATTATTCTTGCCAGAGGATTACGTGGAAGCAGCACCTTTAGCCAGCCTTCTCGTTCCCGCGGCGGCCTTATTGGGCATGGCTGCACCGCTTTACCCCGTTCTTTATGCAACAGATCATCCGGAACGGGCAATTTATGCGCGAGGTGCGGGCGTTCTGGTATATATCCTATCATTTTTCCTGCTTAGCTTTACAATTGGCCGCATGGCGCCAGGATGGGCTGCAATCGCAGGAAATCTTGTCGCTGTAGGTCTCTTACTCTTATTAGCAAAACGGGCATTGGATAAAGTCGTGGTTGGCGAAAATTTGAATGTGACTGGCGCTGAACAAGCGAATCCTGGTTTTTCTCTTATTGGTGACAATGAAGCCCGAATTTGGGGTCTCCCTATTAGGGAATGGCAAAAGCGAGCGTTTAAAAAAGCTGGAGCCGATACCGACATTGCCCTTGGTGTAGATGATCAAGCGATATACCATCATATAGACTGGATCATGTCGGCGGAACTCTCAAAGTCTTTTGCCAGGACAACACGGATCGCGTTGATATCAAACGGGATTGTCGTCAGCCTCTCAGGGGCGAGCAAAGATGAAGCAGAAAGTTTGATCGGACAGGACCAGACTCTCCTTGAAAATACAAGTTTCACTAAAGCCCAACCATCTGACATCAATGATGGCTATATCAAATCCTTGCGGAAATCAGAGCCTCCATATGTGCTCAATATAGATGAAACGCCTATCCTCGAGATCATGCGTAAACAGTTTAAATCGTCATATAAGGGCATTACCGATTTTGTCACAAAATGGG
Source organism: uncultured Algimonas sp. (assembly GCA_964425355.1). Lineage (GTDB taxonomy): Bacteria > Pseudomonadota > Alphaproteobacteria > Caulobacterales > Maricaulaceae > Litorimonas. The sequence goes on from CAYRMO010000004.1 coordinate 15,380, forward strand.
TTTGGCCAGTTCCTGCCTTTTACGTCACCCGCTTATGCGCCCATCTTCGGATGACGCCCAATCAGGTAACAACGATTGGCTTTTTTCTTATGTTGGCGGCGACCTATTTTTTCTGGAATGGAGCCTGGGCCATAGGGTTCCTTTGCGGATGGACCATGACATTCCTTGATACGGTCGATGGGAAGCTGGCTCGTACAACCATGACTTATTCCTATTGGGGGAATATTTACGATCATGGGATCGACCTTGTGCATCCCCCATTTTGGTATTGGGCATGGTTTATCGGATTAGGAGGGGGTTATAACCTCTCGGAACCTCTCTTTATCGGCCTGATAGCGATTTGGATTGGCTATATTGTTGACCGGATCATTGAAGGTATATTTATGCGGAAACATGGCTTTCATATTCATGTCTGGACGCGTTTTAATTCTGGCCTCAGATTCTTTATCGCAAGACGAAATCCCAACACATTTATAATGATGATCGGGATGATTTTAACCCTATATTGGGCAGGGGCAGGCGAGTGGGCTTTCCTGCTTATCGCAATCTGGACCTGGCTGTGTATTGGGGCAAATTTTGTAACACTCATTATAGGCTATATGGCGAAAGCGCCGCTTATAAGCTGGATGGATAGCTAATGCAGCGCTACGCGATCTTTGATCTGGACGAAACGATCACAACCCGTGGCACCTGGGGACGATTTGTATCAGACGCTGTAGGTCGTAATCCTTTCAAGCTATTTGGACTATGGGTTCACGCTGGAGTCGCACAAATCTTTTACAAATTCGGTCGAGCGGAACGCATATTTGTGAAACGCGGTATGTTGCGCTGGAGCTTGTCTGGACAATCGCGCGAGAAACTCGAGACATTGGCCCGACAATTCGCGGAAAAAGAGCTGATTTCGGGAATTCGTCCTGGCGCTTTAGCTCAAATCAAGAAGCATCAAGATGCTGGTGATCAAATTATTATTGCGTCGGCCGGGGCGGATATAATTGTAGAAGCGATTGCAGCTCGACTGGGTATTGATCACGTTGTTTGTACAAAACTGGCTTGGCGTAACGGGGTCTGCGAGCGAGATTTTGGCTCTTCAAACTGTTACGGTCGCGGAAAATTAGAGATGTTACAGAAACGATTGGAAACATTTGATGATTTCCGTCGAGAGGCCGTACATCTCACAATGTATAGTGATAGTTATTCTGATTTGCCGTGTTTTGAGTATGCGGATGTTGGAATTGCAGTTAATGCTGATATGAAACTTCGTCATGCAGCAAAAATTTACAGTTTAGAAACTGTAGATTGGTCTAAGTCGAGATAAAGAATACAGGATTTTATTTCATGCATGCGATTATACTGGCCGCTGGACGTGGCTCGCGATTACTTCCGCTCACAACCGATTTGCCGAAATGCTTATTGCCTATTGGCAATACAACAGTGCTCGGGATGCAACTCGACACGCTATTCGCAAATGGCGTCGAGACGGCTACCGTCATTACCGGGTTTAATGCGCATATGGTAGAAGCCGAAATCCATGCGCGAAAATCAGGCCCCAAGGTCAAGACGCTCTTTAATCCATTTTTTCAGGTGGCCGACAATTTAGCGTCCTGCTGGATGGCGCGGAAATCGATGAAACGCGATTTCCTTCTGATCAATGGCGATACACTTTTTACGCCGGAGCTTTTGCAGACAATATTGGCTGCTCCTAAATCAGATATCGCCGTCACAATCGACCAAAAGGGATATTATGATGGCGATGACATGAAGGTGACACTCAATGGGACGCGATTGACCCAGATTGGAAAAACATTGCCGTTGATAGAGACGCATGGAGAATCCATCGGCATGCTTCGCTTTATGGAGGCGGGGCCGAAAATTTTCAGAAATGAACTGAAGCGTCTTATGCGAACCCGGGATGGAACCAAGAGCTGGTTCTTGTCCGCCATTCAAGAATTGGCTCAATCTGGTCAATATATTAATACGATCAATATAAAAGGCGCTGATTGGTCAGAACTTGATACGCCAGAGGACTATGAAGTCTGTCGCCAACTTTTCGGAAATTCGGAAATGGCCCGTCAGCGTTTCGCGATCATATAATCGTTATCGAATGCCCAAAGGTGATTGGCCTGAAGAAACCATTAGTCTAAGGACCTCAAATGGGAATCGGAACTACACTTCTTGACAAGGTTATGACGCGCTTTGTGTCGACAGGCGCGCTGACTGTTATTTCGCCAGATGGTACCTCTAAAACCTATGGTCCTGGCGGTGATCCGTCCGCAACGATCAAAATAAATGACCCTGCTTTGCCTTTAGCTTTGGTGAAAAAGCCCGAGTTGATTGCCGGCGAAGCCTATATGGATGGAAGGCTAGAGGTTGTAGATTGTACGATCCGGGATTTCTTGAATGTTTTTGCACATAACCGGGATGGTTTGCGTAAGGGTCCAATCCGTTCAAAAGTAAAGGCCTGGCAGAAAAAGATCAGGCGTTGGCACCAACGAAATCCCCGCTCTGCGAGTTCCGAGAACGTAAAAGCGCATTACGACATTTCAAATGAGCTTTACCGCATGTTCTTGGATGAGGATATGCAATATAGTTGTGCCTATTGGCCATCACTCGATATTACACTTGAAGAGGCACAACTCGCCAAAAAGCGCCACATTGCGGCGAAACTGGATTTGAAACCAGGACACCGTGTCCTTGATATTGGCTGCGGTTGGGGCGGAATGGCGATCCATCTGGCCAAAGAACATGGGGTCAATGTCGTTGGCGTGACGCTGTCTACCCAGCAACATGAATTGGGCGTTGAGCGGGTAAAAGCAGCAGGGTTAGAAGATCTCGTTGATATCAGATTACAAGATTACCGGGATGTCGAAGGTCCGTTTGACCGTATTGTCTCCGTCGGCATGTTTGAACATGTCGGTATCGGGCATTTTGCCGAATATTTTAACGCAATTCGTGAATTGATGACCGATGAAGGCGTTGCCCTGATTCACTCAATTGGCAGAAAAGGTGGACCCAGCACGACGGGAGCCTGGATCCGGAAATATATCTTCCCCGGGGGATATTCTCCGGCTTTGTCCGAAACCTTTGCCGAAATTGAAAAGGCGGGTCTATGGGTGACCGATTGTGAAATCTTAAGGCTTCACTATGGTTATACGCTGGCTGAGTGGAACAAACGTTGCCAGGCACAAAAATCCGAAATTATAGAAATGATGGGCGATGAATTCTTCCGCATGTGGGAGTTCTACCTCGCCATATCTGAATTATCCTTTTTTGAAGGCAAACATATGAATTTCCAGCTTCAACTTACGAATAATGTTCATGCATTACCTGTGACGCGGGATTACATGGTGGACGAAGAACGCGCGGTTAGCTAAGGGGCCGCAATATGGCCAGTGATGTCGAAAAACCCAAACGTCTCAATAACCCAAGACGTGCATTTGTAAAACGAAACGGGAAGAAGCTTGTCCGTAAGATTGCAAAATATCAGAGTGGTCAGTCGAAAGTCCCTGACACGCCAAAAATTGGCAATGCACATTTCCCATTTTTAACGGCGTTTACCGATAATTGGGAGGATATTCAGACTGAAGCCCGCGAGGTGCTGAAGTTCCGCGATGCTATTCCAACGTTTCACGAAGTTTCTCCGGACCAGTACCGCCTTTCCACTGAGAATAACTGGAAAACCTTTGTGCTCTTTGGCTTTGGACAGCGCCTCGAAAAAAATGCGGCATTGGCGCCAAAAACATCTAAAATTCTTGAAAAAGTTCCTAACCTGCAGACGGCAATGTTTTCAATCCTTGCGCCTGGATATCATATTCCGGCGCATAAGGGCGTGACAAAGGGAATTTTGCGGTCTCATTTGGGGCTTATTATTCCCAAAGATCGTGAAAAATGCCGAATTCGTGTAGATGATACGATCACACCCTGGAAAGCAGGCGAAATCTTTGTCTTTGATGATACATATGAGCATGAAGTCTGGAATGATACAGATGAAGAGCGCGTTATTCTTCTGTTTGATTTTGATAGGCCAATGAAACTTGGTGGTCGCGTCCTAAACAAAACCTTTCTGAATATTATGAAGCTAACGGCGTTTTATCAGGACCCGAAAAAGAACCTCCAAACGGCAGAAGATCGCTTAGAAGCTGCGATCCGGCAGGCCGACGCCAATATGGAGGCGATGAGCGATCCGGCGGGTAACTAAATTGAATCGCAAGTCCAAAAGACTGGGTCGCTAATTTCGCAGAAACGCTTCAATCTACACGTGTATTTTTGGCGATAATAACCCCAGTTTCCTTAAAATCGCCCAAAGAATTTCAAGAGGCGTTAAGAATTGGCAAATTTTGGAAATTTTTTGCCTAACTTCACTGTTTAGGGCTTGGCTTTTGAAATTGTTGAGGCTATCTCCCGCGCCAGTCAGTGCAGGTCTATAATTACATTTTAGGCTCGGCCAAGATTACCAAAGATTAAATGACAAATTCTTGATTTGGGTTGAAACAGATTAAGTCGTTCTTAGATGTTTGGTTAAGGGATTAAAATTTTGCGTTGCTTTGCTTTGCATGGCTACGAAACAATATGAAGGACCTTGTTATGAAAGGTGATTATTGCACGCGCGAAGGCGCGGAACGCTTGAAAGAGCAAATTGAAGCTTACTGGGCTGAGCGTGGACATGAGGTTCGTGTTAGCCTCGTTCAAGGTGGTTTTTTGGCTTCCATGCGCTCTGCACGTACTGACGTACGTTCAAACCTCGTAAATGGTGTTCCTGTCAAATCTACTGAGAGCTTTGGTTAAAAACTATTCTAGGTATTCGCTTTATAGCGAGCCAAAAGGGTCGGCACGATATCGCGGAAATGCGATAGGCGTGAACCGGCCCTTAATTTTATCTGTGGTTTCGGTGTGTAACCATAAGTCATCAATATCGAACACACATTGGCATTATGGGCCGCGCGCATATCCGGCCAACTATCGCCGACCATCACAATGCGATCTGTTTGCCGATGTCCGACGGCCTTGAAAATATGATCTGGACTGGGCTTGTATCGGGCCACGTCATCACTTCCGACGATGCGAATAAAATGATGATCCAGGTTAAGTTTGCGCATGAGCGGTCTGGCAAGCCAACCTGGTTTATTTGTGCAAACAGATAGTTCGGCTCCCAGATTACGTAAGTCTACCAAGGTATTTTCAACCTGTGGAAACGGTAAAGACAAGTGATCAATCGTCTCGGCATAGAGGTCTAAAAAATGTGCTTGCAATGCGTCTAGCTCTGATTTTGACACCTTATCATCCGCTGCATTAAGGGCGGTCAGTATCATTCGGCGTGATCCATAGCCGACCTGAGCGCGTGCGAGCTTGTAATTTACAGGGTCATGTCCGCGGGTTGCGATGACGGCATTGGTGACTCGTACCAGATCAGGCGCCGTGTCGACTAGGGTCCCATCCAGATCAAATGCAATCGAAACACCTTCGAGGCCGGAATGGGCGCGCGGTTTATATGCGAATTTCTGCATTAAAATCTTCGATTCTCCGTGCGATTTGTGCCTCTATGCGCTAACCCCGTTTTTGAATCAGGACAAGATAAGACCTATGACAAAAGCTATCCAACGTGCCGCCATAATTCTTGCTGCAGGCAAAAGCACAAGAATGAAGTCCGGGATGTCTAAAGTTTTACACCCCGTAGGTGGCCGCCCCATGATTGAATGGGTCACGACATTGGCCAGAGATGCAGGGATTGAACGGATCGTCTGCGTCGTAGGCGAGGGGAATGCTGACGTAAGAGCAGCAGCGGAGGCGCTTGGCCTTGATATAGCTATTCAGGAACCCCAACAAGGCACAGGTCATGCTGTGCAATGTGCCAAACCCGCCTTGAAGGGTTTTGACGGGCAAATTGTTGTCCTTTATGCTGATACACCGCTCATCGGGGTCGAGACGTTGGAAAATGTCTTCGGCGCTTTTGAAAGCCATGACCTCGCTGTACTTGGTTTTGAGCCTGAAGATCCGGCGGCTTATGGACGCTTGGTCACCAAAGGAGATGAGCTTCACGCGATTGTGGAAGCCAAAGAGGCGAGCCCTGAACAATTAGCAATTAGCTTGTGCAATTCAGGGGTTTTGGCCGCGCAAGCCTTAGATCTTTTTAGAGCCTGTGATCGTGTTAAGAATGATAATATTAAGGGCGAATATTACCTTACGGATATTGTCGAAATTTTGCGCGGAGATGGAAAATCGGCGACCGTTATAAAAGCATCCGAGACCGAGGTTCTGGGGGTGAATGATCGGTCGGATTTGGCACGGGCAGAACGCGCCTTTCAAAACGGGATGCGAAATTCTGCTATGAAAAAGGGTGTTTCGCTGAAACATCCTGATAGCGTTTATTTTTCTTATGACACAGAAATTGAACCTGATGTTTCGATTGACGCGAATGTTGTATTTGGGCCGGGCGTGAAAATTAGGACGGGTACGTTGATCAATGCTTTCTGTCATATTGAAGGCGCGGAGATAGGTCAGAATGCTCAAATTGGACCTTTTGCTAGGTTGCGCCCCGGGACAAAATTGTCTGAAAGCACAAAGGTTGGAAACTTCGTTGAGACGAAAAAGGCAATTGTTGGAAAAGGCAGTAAAATCAATCATCTGTCCTATATTGGTGATGCAAAATTAGGTGAAAATGTGAATGTGGGCGCCGGAACAATTACCTGTAATTATGATGGTTTTAACAAGCATCAAACCACGATCGAGGATGGAGCCTTTATTGGCTCCAACAGCGCGTTAGTCGCCCCCGTAACCATTGGGTCTGGGGCATTTTTAGGGAGTGGCGGTGTCATCACAGAGAATGTTCCCGAAGACGCTTTGGCCCTTGCCAGGGCCAAGCAAGTCAATAAAATCGGCTGGGGCGCGCGTTTCAGATCTGTTCAAGAAAAACTAAAAGCAAAGAAGCAATCATGACCGTCGCAAAAGAAAATGCTGCGCTAGCGGCTCTTGAATATGTCGAGAGCGGGATGGTGCTTGGTCTTGGGTCTGGATCGACTGCAGAAATTTTTATTGATGCGCTTGGGGAAAGAATTGCAGGTGGCCTCAAGATAGTCGGAATTCCAACCTCCAAGCGTACAGCGGACTGCGCAAATGAGGCAGGCGTGCCATTGATTGAGCCAGATAAAGTCGACCGGATTAATTTGACGGTTGATGGAGCGGATGAGGTGGATCCGGCGTTTCAACTGATAAAAGGCGGTGGGGCCTGTCTTTTACGCGAAAAGATAATTGCTCACGCATCAGACCGCATGGTCGTTATTGTTGATGACAATAAAATGGTGGATGTTCTGGGAGCATTCCCGCTGCCTATAGAAGTTGATCCATTTGGTATGGCCTTAACGGCAGAGCAGGTATTTGATGCACTCACAGCGACAGGCTGTCAGGAGGCGCAAACTATACTGCGTCAGTTAAAAGACGGGTCTGGGCCACTGATTACGGATGGAGGCAATTATATTTTGGATAGTAAGTGTCGTAAAATTCCAAACCCACTTGAAACTGCAATGGCGCTAAGTCAGATTCCGGGCGTTATGGAGCATGGCTTATTTATCGATCTGGCTGATGTTGTCATCGTCGGAGAGACTGACCAGGCGCGAGTCATGGAACTGAAACGAGAATGATCATTTTCGGCTACGCCGCTTATCACTTTGAGACAAACGAATAGATTTGGTTAAATTATGACAGACAGTAAATTCGATTTCGACCTTTTTGTTATTGGGGCCGGGTCTGGCGGTGTTAGGTCGGCGCGCTTGGCTGCACAGTTAGGTAAGCGTGTCGGTGTTGCAGAAGAAAGCTTACCAGGCGGTACATGCGTGGTCCGAGGGTGTGTGCCTAAGAAATTCCTCGTTTACGGCGCTGAATATGGAGCGAGCTTCAAGAAGACGGCAGGCTATGGATGGTCCGCGGATAATGTTTCTCTTGATTGGCCTGTCCTAAGAGAGGCTATTCAAAGTGAAGTTAACCGCCTGTCAGGGATATATGCAAATATTCTAGATAAAAATGGAGCGGAGCTCTTTCGCGAACGCGCCGTGTTTATTGACGTTCATACCGTCAAGCTAATGACCTCTGGCAAGCTGATTACGGCTGAAACAATCTTAATTGCAGTTGGTGGGCGACCTTGGTCACCTGAAATCAAGGGGATTGAACACGCGATTGTATCAGATGATGCCTTTACCTTGGATCAACTCCCCGAGCGCGCGCTGATCATCGGTGGCGGATATATTGCCTGCGAATTTGCGGGCATATTTGCCGGTCTCGGCGTTAAGACTGTCCAAGCCTATCGGGGCGACAGATTGCTAAATGGGTTTGATGACGATGTTCGGGAAAAACTCACGCTTGTTCAGGAAAACAACGGAATTGACGTTAAATTCAATGTGACGCCGACAGAAATAAAAGCCACCTCGGGCGGCTATATTGTGACTTTTGATGATGGGTCGAAAATCGGGACCGACCTCGTGTTTATGGCCACCGGTCGGAAACCTCATACACACGGTTTGGGGCTTGAGGCGGCAGGGATTGACATAGACAGACATGGTGCGGTCAAAGTTGATGAATTTTCTAAGACGAGCGCTGACAATGTTTACGCCGTGGGTGATGTGACAAACCGTGTAAATTTGACACCTGTGGCTATTCGCGAAGGAGTCGCCTTTATTGAGACGTGCTTTAAGGATAATCCAACGGCTTATGATCATAGCCAAATTGCGAGTGCCGTCTTTACAAGGCCACCTGTTGGCACAGTTGGCCTCACTGAGGCTCAGGCACGAGAGACTTATGGGAAAAATATTAAAGTCTATACCACTGACTTCAGGCCGATGAAAAATGCTCTATCTGGAGACCCGCAACGCGTCTTCATGAAGCTTATAACACAAGGTAAAAAAGAGACGGTTATTGGCATTCATATGATGGGTGATCATTCAGGAGAACTTATTCAGGTCCTTGGAATATGCGTAAAAGCCGGTCTCACAAAGTCAGATTTTGACGCGACTTGTGCTGTCCACCCTACGATTGCCGAGGAAATTGTCACGCTTTAGTCCTTTAGATAGGTCATTTCGCTAAAAATAATCGAAAAAAGAGCCGTTCATCTGAAATGAAGGCTAGGCAAAATTTGCCTCATTCGCTAATGGAGCTAGTCGAACGCGCAAGATTTTCGCGTAAACAGGAATGTCAAAGATGAAAAAATGGACCCCATCAAGCTGGCGTAGGAAACCTGCCAAACATATTCCGGAGGATTATCCGGATTTGGAAAAACTGGCCGATGTTGAAACGACACTCAAAGGCTACCCTCCACTTGTCTTTGCGGGTGAGGCGCGCAGGTTAAAAGACCGTCTCGGTGATGTTGCAATGGGTAAGGCCTTTTTATTGCAAGGCGGCGATTGCGCGGAGAGCTTCAAAGAGTTTCATCCTGATAACCTCAGAGATATGTTCCGTGTCATGATGCAAATGGCCGTTGTTTTGACCTATGGGGCAGGGCAACCCGTTATTAAGGTTGGTCGAATTGCCGGGCAATTTGGCAAGCCTCGCAGCTCACCCGTTGAAGTCAGAGATGGTGTCGAACTCCCGTCTTATCGCGGTGACAATATCAACGCTATGGCATTTGATCCAAAGTCACGCATGCCAGATCCAGAGCGTCTCTTGAAAGCTTATGGGCAGTCAGCTTCGACCTTGAATTTGTTGCGGGCTTTCTCAACTGGGGGCTATGCTAATCTTCGTAATATCCATAAATGGACATTGGGATTTGTCGGCGAGTCTGAACAAACGCGTAAATATAAGGAATTATGCGAAAAGATTGAAGACGCGCTCGATTTTATGGAAGCCTGTGGCGTAACGCCTGAGTCAACACCTCAAATGGCGTCTACAGACTATTATACGTCTCATGAAGGGCTATTGCTCGGATATGAAGAGGCCATGACCCGTATAGATAGTACGACGGGCCGCTGGTATGACACCTCCGCTCATATGCTCTGGATCGGCAATCGGACACGTCAATTAGATCATGCACATGTCGAATTTATGCGTGGGATCGAAAACCCGATTGCAATGAAAATTGGGGAAGGGCTTGAAGCCGATGAATTACTGCGCCTTCTAAATGTATTAAATCCGGACAATGTTCCAGGCCGGATGACCCTGATTGCACGTTATGGCCATGACAAGGTGGCCAAAGGCTTACCCATATTAGCACGCGCGATTAAACAAGCCGGGCGTCATGTTGTGTGGTCTTGCGATCCGATGCATGGAAACACAATCAAAACGGATAGCGGATATAAAACGCGACCCTTTGATTATATCCTGACCGAAGTGCGGCAATTCATGCAGGTCCTACATAGTGAAAATTGCTGGCCTGGCGGGGTGCATTTCGAAATGACAGGGCAAAATGTGACAGAGTGTCTAGGCGGATCGGCCATGGCGGTAAGAGAAGAAGATTTGTCTTCGCGCTATCATACACATTGCGATCCCCGTCTGAATGCTAATCAGGCCCTAGAACTGGCGTTTTTAATTGCTGAAGAGTTAGGCTCTTACCGTCGGGAAGAGGGCGCCAGATTGGCAGGCTAGACGGTTAGTCTAACTATACCAGAACTAAATGGGCCTTGTTGAAGGTCATCAGATATTGTCTGCGTTTCAATATTTTCTAAACTCCAAATAAAAAAGGTGGCTACAATTTGTAGCCACCTTTTTTATTCTGGTATGAGTGACCTTCTTGATCACCCATATTTTTTAATGGGTTCAATAACTTACCAGCGGATCTTCGTCTGTACGCTTCCGCCGACAGAATTTTCTTGATCAGAAACTTCGCTATTTACGGCACCGCCGAATGAGAAGTTCTCTCCGCTTAGGAAGTTAAAGCCAGCCAATGCTTGGACACCATAGGCACCAGGATTGTTGATAGCCAAAGATCCTGATTGACCTGCAAAGGCAAAGCCAAGATCACTTCTTTCACCATAGAAATCATTCCGAAGCGCACCTGTGATGTAGTAATCAGCACGTGTTGTGTCGGAGAATGCCTTACGGGCACCCAGTGTAAGACCTACACGACCTTCAACAACATTGGTGTTTGTCTCGTCGATATTTAGGTTCAATCCACCAGATTCTGTGAATGCGCTTGTCGTGATATCGCTATACTGCAATCCGAGATGCGGCTTCGCATAGAAACCATTGCCCAGACGCGCGTTGTAGCTCGCAGTACCGTGGACATTCAGGCCATTAACCTCAACATCACTTTGGATGACATCAAAGGCTTGGCGGCGTGAATTTGCTTCTGCGTATGTATATGACGCTTTTGAAACCAATTCGACATTGCCGATTTGATGTCCGGCATATGCACTCAGTTGAGCGATCTCAAGATTAGTGAATGCGTTTGACTGCGTGTCTTCATCAACATTGCTACGTGTATAGCTTCCGCTGAAACCTAACACAGCAGAACTATCCAACGCATGGTCATAGCCATATGTGAATGTCTGTGCTTCAGATCCTGTTGCATTGCTAAATGCAGGGGCTGAGGCAGAAGACAGGCTGCCTTGTGTTGAGTTAGAGTCGCTAAACTGTACCCATGACCCTGTTTCAGCCAGTGTCAGGCAGCTTTCAGCTACACCGTCACCAAATGCGTTGCAGTTCAGGTCACTAATGCGCTGATCAATCAAACCAGAATTACCTTGGATTGAATGGAACACATTCTGAGTAAGTGAACCGCTGAAGTCAGGTGCAAGGCTCTCAAGTGAGTTGCCGACCTGGTCCAGAGTATTCAAACCAGCAAGGGTAGAGAACGCATTTGTATTATTCAAAGTCCCATCTGCGAAGGCAGACAAGACTGTCCCACCAAATGCAGCTGATGTTGAGTTATCATATGACACCTTAGAAATAGCCGTTCCATTGGCTTGAGCCTCAACAACCAAATCAGTGCTATTTACGAATGAGAAATCAACCAAAGCGCTGTCATCTGTGAGTGATGCGTTATTTGTCAGCGTTCCACCGACAGTTGCCAGCGTGTACTGAGTGCCAATTGCACCAATAGCACCCGTATCAGTTACATTGACTGTACTGCCGGTACGTAGTTCCAGTTGTTGCACAACAGTTTGCGTGTTGCCAATGTCAAATTCTACTGTGCCGTTGACTTGAAGGGCGCCGTCGATTGTACGGTCACCATCAAAGATTAGAGTTCCTGAGGCTTGAACTAATACTCTGAAATCCTGAAGGACATCATGTGTCAGAGTTGACTCGCCATTGAGGAATCTCAGGCGGTCAATATTGCCGTCTGATCCCCGAATGTCTCCATCCAGAACACCGCCGCCAAAGTTTACGATACGAACAATGTCTTCCGCTTCATTTGAGTCGACTGCATATGTGCCGCCAGAAATCGTGCCGAAATTGCGGATATCATTATTGACACCGCTGTGACCAATGCTGCTTGTTGATCCAGCACCAACGGTAATGCCTGAAGATACGCCAGAAATTGTACCAGAAGCTTGGTTCACAATTGTGATTCCGTCGCCTTCAAGATCAATTCCGCGGCTACCCATTCCAGTTCCGGAAATCGTACCAAAGTTGATGATCTGACCATCATGCTCTGCTGTGAGCGAAGAATCTGCTCTGTCAACAATATCACCGATGCGGATACCATTTTGATCGCCTGTAATAAGACCGAGTGCACGGTTGCGAATTGTTCCAAAGAAAATTGCATCATCTTCAATGGTGATCGCGGCCGTTCCTGTAGCGCCATTTGCTGTGTCAGAATAGTTTGCTCTGATAATTCCGCCATTTTCTATGCGAAGGTTAACAATACAGTTGAGAGCTGGCGTTGCGACCGCATTCCCATCATTGTCTAGTCCTTCGATACACTCACGATCGATACCTCCAGTTGTTCCTGGATTGCCAGCAATATTGATCGCGTCATTATCATCTGAGGCTGTACCATTTGCTTCGATTAGCCCGCCATTATGATTGAAGATTGTTACGGTTGGGAAGTCGCCAAAAGCGTCTTGGTTACCTACGTCGGGCGGATCATCAAAACTATCAGCGAGCAATAATTCTATCCCGATCGCGGGACCATTCGCTTCAGCAATGATACTGCCAGTTGCGCGGTTCCGGATAAAGTTGGTGTCGTTATCCGTATCGCGGTCGATATAGATAACGCCTTGTTCCGCATCACCAGTACCTCTGATTGTACCTTGGTTAAGAATATCTAGACCATCACCTTCACCATAAATAACGCCGTTTGCCCCTACGAGGGTTGCGCCGTCGGCAATATTGATGTTGGTGGCATTTTCCGCGTTGTCGATGAAAAACACAACTTGTTCGTCGTCGCCATCATTATTGGTCAAAGTCGTGCCAGCTGCAACATTGATTATCGTGTTGTCCTGACCGTTTCCGAGCTCAATATGATCGTCACCTGTGAGAACACAGTTCATTCCAGTATCGATATTGATGGTTGCACCTGCATCGTCTTCAGCGCCATTAGGGTTATTGATACCAAAATCTGCGCAAGCCATGACGTCAACAGTTACTTGAGCATGTGCGGCTGGCGAGAATGCTACGATTGCTAAGGTTGAGGCCGCAGAGGCCGTTAGAAGCGTTTTTGTGAACGATTTAGCTCGTCCCTTTTTTGCGCTTTGGGGATTGGATTTGAGAGGCGTCATATTGGCTCCTGATTTAAAAACACTGTATTCAATCGAAATATTTAGAAAGTGGTGGCTCGCATCTATCCGAACACATTTATGTGCATTAAAAATGCTCACTAACAGGTGTTCGGGATACTAACCTATGTCCCTACAAATTCTGGTCATTCGAATTGATTTCCCATGATGAGTCGGTCCCATCTTATAATTTGATTAAGAAGAAACATGGACAGGCTGGCCTGTCAACCAATTATTAATGCCGATTAATCAAATTTATCAGCAAATTGGTCATACCAATAATGGCGATCGATGTGTTGTGTGCCATATTCGGTAAAGTAATCAAACGGACTAAGAGTTATTGAGCAGAGTTGAGAGAATTTGCAAATATAAGATGAGATCTATCGAGAGTGGATATGACAACTATGAATCTTGACTGGCAAATTTTGCAATAAGTTAGCGTAAGAGCATTGTTGGAAATACGCAATTAGAGCCCAATTTCTAAGTACAGACATTGGCATATTGAACGCATAATGCTAATCTCAAATGCTCTCAATAAATCAGACATCTGTGAATTTGGAGATATAAAATGCCGCCTATTTGGCGGCATTTTGGGTATGAATACCGATTATTTAGAGGTCTTTTAATGCCGCTGCTGGCTTAAACGCACAGGCTGTTTTCGCTTTTGACATCATCTTTTGCCCAGTCGCAGGATTGCGAATTTCGCGGGATGGACGATGCTTTGAAACGAATTGCCCAAAACCCGGAATAATGACCTTATGGCCGTCGCCTTGTTTCATTTCATTCGTCACAACTTCGCAAAATGCATTTAACATTTCTCCGGCTTGTGCCTGTGTACAACCTGCTTGGTCAGCTACTGCGCCGACGAGCTCTTTTTTGTTCATGGTGATGCTCCCTATAGATGCGATCCGATCCAATATCGGCTTGAGTTAACAAACTAGTGAATTTGGTTAATGAGTCATTAAAAACTACGGTTTTATGGGGGTTTTCGGCTAATTTCACTGACTTTCAGTGATATAATTCGTAAATTTAGGTGCTTTGGCGTAATTTGGCGGGAGCGTTGGCTCTGTTTTAAACAAGACAGCCCTGTATATTGTCATGACCGATTCTATCGATTTTACTTGCAAAGCGCGTTATTGCAGGCGTTAAGGCGTTATGAAAAAACGAATTCAATTCGGCATGATTGGGGCAGGTGTATTTGCGGGTTATCACGCCAATAAACTTTCCGCCAATCCCCTTGTGGACTTCATAGGTGTATTCGATCCAGCTCTGCCGCGCGCGACGAAATTGGCACAGCTGCATAAGGTACAAGTTTTGTCTGAACCGGCTCTCTTTGCACGGTGCGAGGCGGTGATCATTGCTTGTCCCGCCAGTTTTCATGGGGAGATGGCGCTTAAAGCGCTCGAGGCTGGATGTCACTGTCTTATTGAAAAACCACTTGCGATAACGTCTGCTGTGGCGAGGGCTATAGCAGACTTCGCAGATAAGAACGATTTGGTCGTCCAAATCGGCCATCAAGAGCGCATGGTCTTAAAAGCTATCGGTCTATTGGATATTGATGAGCTACCTTTGGCAATTTCAGCTATTCGTCAAAACCCTTACGCGGAACGTGGATTGGATACGTCCGTGACGCTAGATTTAATGACCCATGATATCGATATTTGTACCGCATTATTTGGTCGGGCGCCGGATCGGATAAGCGGTTGGTCAAAGCCAGTCAGGTCGGAAACACCTGATATAGCGGAAGCAGAACTATATTACGGCGAGGCAAGTGCGAAGTTAAAAGCCAGTCGCGTGGTAGACGTCGGAGAGAGGCGAATGAGGGTAACTTACGCCTCTGGACAGGTTCACATTGATTTTAACACCAAAACCCTCATCAATGACAGTGACCATGACTTAAATACAGATTTTGGTAGCTCCGAACTTGCTCAAGACAGTCTCGGCGCTGCGACACAGCTATTTGTTGCGGCAATTATGGATCGTGGGCCAGTCTTGGTCTCCGCCCAAGATGGATTGATCGCTGTGAATGTGGCGACGCAAATAGATGGAGGATTGACGTGAGGATTTTAAAGTGGATTGGTTTCATAGTCCTGGCGGCCCTTTTAATCGTTGCGATCGGAATTGCGCTAAATTGGAGTTCGGTAAAACGCTTATCAAAATCTCTTTCGCTTTTTGATGCCGATAAAATCGTCCATAATTTTTCGAACATGGAAGAGGCATTTCTTCATCATGATCTTGAAATAGGGTCTTCAGCGCCGTGGGAAGAAGATATCAAGCCGCTGCCTCAAACAATAGTTCTCAAAGGCGAGGCGCATAAGCTCTCTGAGGTTTTGGAAGAGCTTGATACAACCGCTCTGGTTGTCATTCAGGATGGAAAGCTCATCCATGAAAGTTACTATAAGGGCACGAGCAAAGACGATCTTCGGATTAGCTGGTCTGTTGCTAAGTCATTTATGTCTGGTCTTTATGGTGGACCGATTGCTGAGGGTTTGATCGACATCTCAAATCCTGTTGATGATTATGTTCCAGAGCTCAAAGGGTCTGCCTATGAAGGTGTGGCGCTGAAAGACATCCTCAATATGAGTAGTGGTGTCAAATTTAACGAAGATTATCTCGATCAATCCTCTGATATCAACAAAATGGGGCGGGTTATCGCTTTGGGCGGCTCTATGGATGACTATGCGGCGTCACTTAATGCGCGCCAATATGAACCGGGAACACAATGGCAATATGTGTCCATTGATACGCATGTCGCAGCCATGGCTTTGCGTCGTGTCACGGGTAAAAGCCTGCATCAATTGTGGGAAGAGACCTATGGCGCCCATCTTGGTATGGGACTCGCGCCATATTATCTGGTTGATGGTGAGGACACAGCCTTTGCTCTAGGAGGCTTGAACCTACGCACGCGTGACTACGCGAAATTCGGGCAGCTATTCTTGCAAAATGGAGCGTGGGGTGGACAACAAATTATCCCATTTGAATGGGTAACTGCGTCTACGCATGATCATGCACCCAATACACATCCAATTCGAGGGACAGGCTATGGCTATCAATGGTGGGTGCCTATGCCGCAAACAGGTCCGAATGCGGGTGATTTCTTCGCGATCGGTATTTACGGGCAATATATTTATGTAAATCCTTCGGCAAATTTGGTTATTGCCAAAAATGCGGCAGACCGTGAATTTTTGTTTGCGCAAAGTAATGGTCAGCACAGCACGAATATGAATATTGATATGTTTCGCAGTCTGGCGGATCACTTGCGACCCATAGCCTTAGAATGATAAGATGAACTTTGCTTTGTTAAATGTTTGCGAGACTTTATGAAAGATGCGGATATTGAAGTGAAACTGGGCATTGAATAGATAACGCCGCGCTGTATTTGTGGTAAAAACCATCCCAATTTGGGAAGGTTTTAAACGAAAGTTGTAAGTAATTTTATGTCATCGAAAACTGTCTGATATGTTTTGGTAGGTGGTCCGCATCAAGCCTATCATTTATTGCCATCCGCTGTAAATCTATCCAAAAAAAAATCAGTCGAGGTAAAGGTTCTCGTTCGAACGGAGGATGAGCAAGAATATTGCCGTAAGCTGTTGAATCAATTGGGAGGAGTCGATGTTTCTGTTGAAAAATATCGGTGCCTTTCTGGATAAAGAGATTTGCAAAAAAGAAACTTTCGATACTTTTTAACCTCAAAACCTTCAAGTCCCTCGATGCGATTATTGTTTCCGAGCGAACGTCAACGATTTTGACAAAATTCATCAAAAAAATACCTCTCTTCATTCATATTACGCATCGAGCCGGAGACCGGGCAAAAGGTTATGATCCGCGCATTAAGAAGTTTGATCATGTCATTGTGGCTGGAGACAAACATCGACGTAAAATGATAGAAAAAGGTCTTGTGACAAAAGAAACATGCAGCGTGGCTGGCTATATTAAGCGATATACTTTGCAGCAATTAAACAAAAATGATTGGTCTTATTTCCCAGAGGATAGGCCCATGGTTTTATATGTGCCTCATTTTGACCTCCCACTATCGTCATGGCCTGAATTTGGAGAAGGTTTACTGGCTTATTTTCAAGAACAATCCGATTTTAACGTTGTGATTGCGCCGCATATAAGATTGTCAAAATCCTTTCCAGAGCCTCTCCAAACCCGCTTAAATGAAATTACGGAATCCAACGATCATATTTATGTCGATTTGGGTACGGAGCGTGTCATGAATATGACCTATACGCGACAAGCCGATATTTATGTGGGGGATGTTAGTAGTCAGGTTTACGAATTTCTTGTGAAACCAAAGCCCTGTATTTTCCTAAATGGCCATAACGCAGATTGGGAAGAGAACCCAGATTATGGCCATTGGACAATGGGGCAGGTTTGCAACGAAGTTGGTGAATTTAAGTCGGTATTGAAAAAGGCTGTAGCGACGCATCATGAAATTAAAGCGGTTCAAGAATCCCGATGCTTTGACAATATGGGAGACCCGGATTGGGTGCCGACCGAACGTGCTGCTGATATAATTTATAGTTTAATTTACCCCGATATCAGCGCCCAAACTTAGAAACCTGCCTCTGGATTTCAGGGAAGGTTATTTTTAGGATGAGGCCAATGCGGAAACTTCGCTCATAAGATCCTTCATAACTGAGAGATCGATGAAAGATGTGATGCTTTTCTCTGATAGGCAAATTTTTTTTCATCACGGTTTGCGCTTTGTAAAATAGGGAGGTAGAGCGCAGCCCTATGACACAGCGTCTCAAAATAGCATCGATTCAAGCCAATCCTATTGTTGGCGATATTCCCGGAAATCTGGAAAAAGCCAAAACACATTACCGGCGTGCCGCAGCTGACGGTGCGGATATTGTCGTCTTTTCAGAACTTTTTATAATTGGTTATGCGCCCGAAGATTTAGTGCTAAGATCGTCCGCGGTTACGGATTGTAAAACGGCCTGTGATAGACTGGCTGAATTAACGAAATCGGGTCCGGCGATCGTGTTTTCGACACCTTGGTTGGAGGAGGGCGAGCTCTATAATGCAGCGCTTTTTATGCGAGGTGGCGCGATCACCGATATACGATTAAAACATCATTTGCCCAATTACGGTGTCTTTGATGAAGCGCGCGTTTTTACATCAGGTCCCTTGCCGCAACCTATTGATTTTAAAGGTATATCGATTGGATTGCCGATCTGTGAAGACCTTTGGCAAGACACGGTTGCCGATCATCTTAAAGATGCGGGTGCCGAGATCATGATTTCGCCAAATGGGTCCCCGTGGCGCCGGACGGCTTTGAACGAAAGAAGTGAAGCTCTGGGCGAAAAAGTCGTTACGGAAGGCTTGCCTCTCATTTACGTCAATCAGATTGGCGGACAGGATGAATTGGTCTTTGATGGATCGTCCTTTTCCATGGCGGCAGATGGTTCAATCGTTCAATCCTTGAAGAGTTTCGTTGAAGATTATGATCTTGCAATTTGGGAAAAGATTGAGGGGGTGTGGAGCTGTGTGCAGGCCAAACGAGAAGAGCAACTCGGTGGATACGAAGCTGACTGGCGCGCTATGTGCCTTGGCCTTGGCGACTACGTCAATAAAAACGGATTTAAACAGATCATTTTGGGCATGAGTGGTGGTATTGATAGTGCTATGGCCGCGACGATTGCCGTGGATGCTTTAGGGCCGGACCGCGTCTGGGCCGTCATGATGCCGACAAAATACACGTCAGGCGACTCATTAGACGACGCCAAAGATTGCTGTGAGCGGCTGGGCTGTCGTTATGATATCATTCCAATCAAACCGGCGATTGAGGCGTTTGACGATATGCTGGAGTCATTTTTCAAGGACCTACCGCCATCGACAGCCGAAGAAAATATCCAGTCGCGTGCACGGGCTTTAACTTTGATGGCCTTATCAAATAAATTTGGCCCAATGTTGGTGACAACTGGGAATAAATCGGAAATGGCCGTGGGTTACGCAACGCTTTATGGTGATATGTGCGGCGGCTATAATCCGCTAAAAGATGTCTATAAGACTGAAGTTTTCGCCTTGGCCAATTGGCGTAACCAAAACACGCCCGATGATCTTTTGGGAGCAGATGAGCCAATTACGGAGCGCATCATAACCAAACCGCCTTCTGCGGAATTGCGTGAAGATCAAAAAGATAGTGATAGCTTGCCCGAATATGATGTTCTCGATGATATATTGCTCGGCTTAATTGAACTGGAATTGCCGATTGAACAGATATTAGAGCGAGGCCATAGCGAAGCAGATGTAAAGCGAATCCAGCGTTTGCTCTATATTGCTGAATATAAACGTCGTCAGGCACCTCCAGGTGTGAAAATAGGCAGTAAAAATTTCGGTCGTGATCGGCGGTACCCGATTACAAATCGTTATCGTGATAAAATTCCTGAAGGTGAAATCTAATGTCATCACCCATTGTTCGTTTTGCCCCGTCTCCGACGGGTAAACTCCATGTTGGTAATGTCCGCACGGCTTTGATGAATGTGTTATTTGTCAAAAACCAAGGCGGGACATTTGTATTACGCATTGATGATACGGACCTAGAGCGTTCAACAGACGCATTTGAGCAAGGCATTCGGGATGATTTGAGCTGGCTCGGCGTGAGCTGGGGACGGACATTCAAGCAATCTGAGCGCTTTGATATGTATGATGAGGCTGCCAATAAATTACGCAAGGCTGGTCTCCTTTATGCCTGTTACGAGACATCGGATGAGCTGGACCGCCAAAGAAAGCTGCAGCGTGTTGCGGGTAAGCCGCCTATTTATAACCGCGCGGGCTTATCTTTGACGAATGATGAAAAGGCCGCTTTTGAAGCCGAAGGACGCAGGCCGCATTGGCGCTTTAAGCTGTCCGGTGGAACTGTGACCTGGACGGATCTGGTTCGCGGTGATCAGAGCATAGATATGTCATCCTTGTCAGATCCTGTTTTGATCCGCGGCGATGGATCCTATCTCTATACACTTCCGAGCGTCGTTGATGATATTGAAGCTAATATCACTCATGTCATTCGCGGCGAAGATCATGTCACAAATTCCGGCGCGCAGATCGAAATTTTCAAGGCTTTGTCTGATCACCTACCGGAATTTGCCCATACGCCGCTCCTTGTCGGTGCCGATGGAAAATCCTTGTCTAAGAGATTGGGGTCGCTTTCTATGTCAGAATTACGCGAACAATCCATAGAGCCGCTGACGATTGCGTCGCTTTTGGCAAAGATCGGGACATCTGACGCGATTGAAATTCGCCACAGCCTAGATCAATTAGCAGAAGAGTTCTCTTTCTCTAAGATCGGCAGGGCACCAGCGCGGTTTGACGAGAGAGATCTTATTTCTTTAAATGCCAAACTTTTACAACAAACGCCCTATGAAACTGTCAGGGACCGTATTGACGGGGATGAGTCGTTCTGGACGATTGTGCGCGCCAATATCGAGAAAATTTCAGATGTTGAGGATTGGGCTAATATCGTTTTGAAACCGATGTCAGGCGTAATTGCGGATGAAGATAAAGTGTTTTGCCAACAGGCCGCTGAGTTTCTACCGGACTCAATTGGCGCGGAGACGTGGTCAGAGTTGATTTCGTTTCTCAAAGCCAGCACAGACCGCAAAGGGAAGGCCTTATTTATGCCGCTAAGACAGGCCCTGACCGGGCAGGGGCATGGTCCATCAATGGATGATATGCTCGTCTTGTTGGGAGCGGAGAAAGCGAAAGCACGTTTGCAGGGCAACGCCGCCTAATTTATTCTAGTAAACAGTTTTTTGTATAAAATACACCTTTAAATTGTACGTATTTTACTTTTACAAATTTCTAGTAAGGGTATGATTTTAAACAATTA
This sequence comes from uncultured Algimonas sp., assembly GCA_964425355.1. Taxonomy (GTDB): domain Bacteria; phylum Pseudomonadota; class Alphaproteobacteria; order Caulobacterales; family Maricaulaceae; genus Litorimonas. The sequence continues at coordinate 36,851 of CAYRMO010000004.1, forward strand.
AACCTGAATATACCCAGTTCATTTTCAGGGCTTTAATTTTTCTTTCAAAAAGAATGTATTTTTTGCAAACTATGCGCTATAATGTCGCGTATAAAGGTTGATATCGACTTTAGGTCCCTTTTTAGTCGATGTTGTTAAATCCGGACTTACCCCCTTTTGTCCGGACCCTTTTTTTGGAGCTTCGATTATTTGTCGGAGCTCCATTTGTTTTCATAAGACAAACTATTCCTCTAATTCTCTGGGTAAAATGAGGTCGGTAAATCTCCAGCTTTTGGGATCGAGCCATTCCGTTTTCTCATCGGGTAACCGCGAAAGAACGGTACAGGCGCCTGTTGGATATGGGTGCGCCATGCTCGTGAAATAGCTATGGAGTTCGGCCCAACCCGGGTTGTGCCCTAACAGCATGAGGGACCCATCTGGCTCGGTTTGAGTTGCGCATAAACGCAATACATTTTGTCGACTCGCATGGTAAAATTCTGGGGTATATTCGACGGTTTGTGCGCCAGGGATAGCGCGGATAAGGTGCATGGCAGTCTCGCGCGTCCGTTTCGCGTCTGAACTCCATATCAAGTCTGGTGCAAAGCCTCGTGCATGCAGGGCAGCGCCGACATGTGTCGCTGAGCGTCGACCTCTTTCATTGAGCGGACGTTGATGATCGGACAGGGTCACATCTGTCCAAGATGATTTCGCGTGACGCATGAGTAGCAGAGTGTCCAGCATGTGTCCGGTTTGCTTCAAGTGCAACCATTTAACAATGATGGTATATTGACGCAGTTAATGCTGGTGGAGCAAGACCTTTACCAAGCGAGGCACCCTGTCTATAGCGGCGCAAATCAATCCTATTTCGCACAGGCCTATCCATGTTCGATATCAAAGCTATTCGTGAAAATCCGGCTCTATTTGACGAGCTCTGGGCTAAACGTGGACTCGAGCCACAATCCAAGAAAATTCTGGATCAAGATAAGCTCATCCGCAAAGCCAAACAGGTGGTACAGGAAGCCGAGGCGGCACGTAATAAGTCTTCAAAGCTTATTGGCGCGGCAATGGGGAAGGGCGATAAAGAAGAGGCAGAGCGCCTCAAGACCGAAGTTGCAGGGGCTAAAAATGTTATCGCTGCGATGGGGGCTCAGGTCGAGAGCGAGCAGGCGATGATGCATAATTTGCTCTCAACACTCCCAAATCTTCCCTTTCATGAAGTTCCGGATGGTGAGGGCGAGGAAGACAATGTGGAAATTAGTCGATGGGGCGAACCGACGCAGCTTGGATTTGAGCCAAAAGATCACGCTGATCTGGGCGAGTCTCTTGGATTAATGGATTTTGAAACGGCCGCTAAAATGAGTGGGGCACGTTTTGTCGTCCTGCAGGGCGCACTTAGTCGCCTGGATCGGGCTATCGCTGCGCTTATGCTCGATATGCAATCCGACGAAGGCTTTGTCGAAACAACGCCGCCATTTCTGGTCTGGGAACGGGCCCTATACGGCACGGGTCAACTCCCGAAATTTGAGGAAGACCTTTATAAGACGACGGCCGATCATTATTTAATCCCGACCTCAGAGGTCTCTCTGACCAATATCGTGCGCGAATCTATTCTGGATGCGAGCGAGCTTCCAAAACGTATGACGGCCCACACACCTTGTTTTCGTTCTGAAGCCGGCGCGGCTGGTCGCGATACGAAAGGCATGATCCGTCAGCACCAATTTAATAAGGTTGAGCTGGTCACCATCTGTAAGCCAGAAGAGAGCGAGAATGAGCATAAAAATATGCTGCGTTGTGCTGAGACGGTATTGCAGAAATTGAAATTGCCATACCGCGTTGTTGAACTTTGTACGGGTGATCTGGGATTTGGCGCCCGTAAAACCTATGACATCGAAGTTTGGCTCCCAAGTCAAAATACCTACCGTGAAATCAGCTCGATCAGTAATTGTGGGGACTTTCAGGCGCGACGCATGCAGGCCCGTTACAAGCACGCTGAGAAAGATAATCGTTTCGTCCATACGCTAAATGGATCAGGCTTGGCTGTTGGCCGGACATTGGTCGCGATTTTAGAGAACTATCAGAATGAAGACGGAACTATCACCGTGCCTGAAGCCCTTGTGTCCTATATGGGTGGTTTGGAAAAAATCGCGTGAAAATCCTTCTGACGAATGACGATGGCGTAAATGCCAAAGGGCTTTCTGTACTCAAAGAGATTGCCTTGCAGCTTTCCGATAATGTGTGGATTTGTGCGCCGGACACGGAACAATCGGCGGCGTCGCGCGGCGTGTCCCTCCATAATCCTGTCCGCCTTAAGAAAATCGAGGACAGGACCTACTCAGTAACTGGAACCCCAACAGACTCCGTGATTGTCGCCCTCCGGGCACTTATGCCTGATGATCTCCCTGACTTGATCTTGTCAGGGGTCAATCGAGGGCAAAACCTCGCTGAAGACGTGACCTTCTCGGGGACAGTTGCTGGCGCGTTGCAAGGTATGCAAATGGGTATTCCGTCTGTGGCCCTCTCTTTGGCGCGTGGATTTCAGGGCGCAACTAGCCTGCCATGGGAGACCGCCTTGGCACATGGGGCGCCTGTTTTGAATAAACTGTTAGAAAAGGGTTGGGATAAATCCGTTGTCCCTAATGTTAATTTTCCGGATACCGCACCTGAGGCTGTCAAAGGCGTACAATTCACGAGACAAGGTCATCGTGATTTTCAAATGGCTGGTATTGATCGTCGGCCTCACCCAAGGGGTGGAGATTATTTTTGGATGACTTACGGCGCCAAAAAATCAAATCCAGCTGAAGGCACGGATTTGCGGGCGATTTATGACGGCTATATCAGCATCACACCCTTGCATACAGATTTGACCCATGTCCCGAGTCTAGATAATTTCAACGCGTGAGTATTGATCCAGGTTTAATAGATATGATTATGCGGCTGCGAAGCCGTGGGATATCGTCAAATCCGGTTTTGCGCGGCATAGAGCTTTCACCACGTCGTATCTTTGTCCCCGACGATAAACGCAACTTTGCTTATGATGAGGCCAATATTCCAATCTCTTGTGGCCAAACCCTACCACCTCCTATGACGGCCGCTCTTATGGCACAGCTCGCTGATATTCGTCCCGATCAAAAAGTTCTGACACCCGGTTTGGGTAGTGGGTATCTTGCGGCGATCCTCAGTCATATTACGACGCGGGTTTATACGGTGGAACGATATAAAACACTGATCAAAGAGGCTGAAGCGCACTTTAAACTCGTTGGGGTCAATAACGTTGTGACGCGTCATGGCGACGGACGATATGGATGGAAAGGGCAGGCGCCTTTTGATCGGATCGTAGTGGGGTATGGATTGCGAGCCGAGCCAGACGGTCTCTTAGATCAGCTCGCAAAGGGCGGAAAACTATTGGCTGTTATAGACGGCATGTTGACGTCATTTGAAAAAGCGCGAACAAAAATTACAACGACAGAACTCGTGGCGCTCGAACTGGATATGGTCGAGGCGGGAAAATCAAAGACGCTTTAAATTCAGAACAGCTTTAGGCGTCCAAACTTTTGGACGGGTGCATGCCATCAACATAGCCCATAAAGGGATGATGGATTGAATATCCGATCAATTCCTGGGCGCGTTTAGGAAGCGCTGCCGCTTTCTCGGGTGGCACAGCAAGAACCATATTCTCCAATTGCCGCGCCCAACCCACGCAATATTGAGGCGTGATAATTGTACGCGGCTTATCAGTGTGATTTGCGCCACCGCGGTGCCAAAGCGTGCTCTTGGCGATCATGAGCGATCCTGCGGGCAGTTCAGGGGTAACAATATCCAACTGCGCATCACCCTCACTATAATCTCGGTCATGTTTCTCAAAAACATCCGCAGTCATCGTCAGCGGGCTTTGGTCATCCCCCCATTTATGGCTCCCACGAATGAATTGGGTCGCGCCATTTTCTTTGGTCGTGTCATCAATCGCCCAAAAGGCCGACAGCCCCCAAGCATCACGCGGACGCGGCGCGAGCATATGGGCATCATCAAAGTGCCAGGGCTGAACAGTCTCGTCGCGGTGGAGCTGTATCGCAAGGCAGGCAGATAGGCGCATGGTGGCGCCAAGCTCAGCTTCTGCAAAGGCGAGGGCGAGGGGATGGATGGCGAGCTCTGCAAAAACTGGGTCTTTCGCCAGAAGCGCATAGACGCGATTAGTCCGCGTGCCCTCGAAATCATTCCGACCCTTGAGAGGTGTATCGAGATAGGGTTTGAGCGCGTCTTTAATGGTAGTGAGTTCATTGCCTGATAGGACGTTTTCAAACACCAGATAGCCATCTTTGTCATATTGCGACTTTGCGTCTGCAAAGCGGTCAGGGCCAAGCCATTTAGAAAGATCAGTCATGAAGTTTTGTAGCAGAAGAATTTTGGATGTCACCTGCATATGGGGTATACAGTGCTATGTGTACGTCATGTTGAAATTCGACTCACCAAGGGTGAAAACATCTAAGTAAAAATTTATCAAAATCCCAAAAGGGGTAAGAGCGAGTGATTAAGATACAATTGCAGACATGTAGTCTTTCGTCGCGTGGAGTCCTGACTGGGCCGATTTATTTGGAAACGAAGTCGGGATTTTTTCCGGAAAAAGGATGGTCGGATTTTCCTTTACGACTTTTGAGTATGTGGTTGACGTCTGTGTGGAGACTAAAAACCAGACATGAAGAAGCAGAATTCGATTTTATGGACGGACCATTTCAATTCAAAATAGTGCTATTGATAGTGAACATGCCGTCATGAGTTGTTTTCATGATGATATAGAAGAAATGGCCGTGACAATTAATATAGAAAATTTTGTCGCGAGTTACTTTGATGTGTGCAAATCCTTATTGAAGTATGCTCAATCTGCGAACTGGTTCAATGATGATTTTTCAAGCCTCAGTGTGACTATAAAAGACCCAATTTTGATGGAAGCGTTGTTAGAGAAACAGATTGAATTGGAAATCGCTTATGAACAGTATAGAAATATGAAATAGATTTTTTGATGATGATAGGAATTTGAGCAGTTGAAGGAAAAATAAATGACGACGAAAAAGAAATTTAAATTTCTTTGTCAGTATGTATGCACGTTAGGAAAAGAGAATGAACCGATTGAGCAACACGAGTTGTATTTTGAACTTGTCGTAATCCAAGCGTCATCTCGTGCAGAAGCAGTTGATTGCGCGGAAAGCGCAAAGGATGGATTAGGTGATAGCTTTTGCAATGATGAAGGAAAGCGGGTCATTAAAAAGTGTTGGGGAATAAGAAATATTGAAATTTTTGAGTATTCTTGTGATTCATTTGACGCTCAAGGTGACTTTGTTCCTGGTATAAAGTTCCACATGCTGAGTATTATTGACGGTGTTTCAATGCATTATCAGGATTTAATTCGAGAGCCCGAAGCATTCGATATTTATGAATATTGGTCAAAAGGCATTCCCTAAGGTGGCGGGGGCCTAACATTGTGTGACGAAATAAGCGCATTAAAGACCCTCGGCACAGGGCCGAGGGCGACGATGAGGTGGGGGCTTTATATCAGGACTTGAAAGGGAAGTGGGTGTCAGATAGTTTCTTAAACCGACTAGGGGGTTAAAATGATTGAAGATTTAATATTGTCTATTTATTCCTATTATTCGAGCCATTTGCCGGAAGATTGGGCGATTATAAATCTCTATTTTAAGTTTGACGGCAATTTCTCTAGGCAATTCGATACTTATGAAAATATGAGTGGTGAATTAATTCGTCCACCGCTATGGCTGTCTGCTCAAGAAGACTATGAGGTGGAAAATCTTTTTAGACAGATTGCAAAAGCTCTACAGACCCACGAGATGCCGACACACATTGAGCTAAGCATTAAAAATTCGGGTTCATTCTCGATTGAAACTGGATATGGGGATGTAAGCATCGAGCATTTGTGGCCTGAAGATATAAAAGCTGATGTTTATACATATTCGTCTGCGTCTAAGATTCGTTAAAAATGACGGAGATAGATTTCTGAATTGACTTGTCATTTAGAAGGGTTTGGCGATTTTAAATTCAATGATCGGACCAAATTCGTCCGTTTGTTGAATTGAGCGGCTCGTATATACGCCCATCATATTGGTTTGTTTCACATACCTTAAAATAAAGAAACGGGCTAAGGGGGGCCGTTTGGAATACATACGCCCTCTATATTGGTTTGTTTCGCCTCATCTTAAATTCAATAAACGAGCGAAGGGTGCTCGTTTATTAAATTTATCAGTATTTGAAGGCGAAACAAACTAAGTCATCTTCCTCTCAAAATTCTCTGCAATGGCCTCAAGGTAGGTTTGGGTTGTTAGCCAGCCTTGGGTGTCGCCGACGAGGAGGGCGAGATCTTTGGTCATTTGGCCGCCAACGATGGTGTCAATGACGGTTTCTTCCAGACCTTTGGCGAATTTGATGAGGGCTTCATTGTCATCGAGCTTGCCGCGATGGGCAAGGCCTCGTGTCCAGGCAAAGATGGATGCGGTGGAATTTGTCGATGTCGCTTCGCCTTTTTGGTGATTGCGGTAGTGACGTGTCACCGTGCCGTGAGCCGCTTCGGCTTCCATTGTCTTGCCGTCTGGCGTGAGCAAGAAGGATGTCATCAGGCCGAGTGAACCAAAGCCTTGCGCGACCGTGTCGGATTGCACGTCACCGTCATAGTTCTTACAGGCCCAGATATATCCGCCTGACCATTTCAGGGCGGCGGCAACCATATCGTCGATCAGGCGATGCTGATATTCGCCTCCAAATTCTTCGAATGTGTCTTTGAATTCGCTGTCATAGATGGATTGGAAAATATCTTTGAAACGGCCATCATAGGCTTTTAGGATCGTGTTCTTAGTTGAGAGGTAAACCGGCCATTTGCGCTGAACACCATAATTGAAACAGGCGCGCGCAAAGTCCTCAATGGACTTATCCAGATTATACATGCCCATCAGCACGCCGCCGGCCGGGAAGTCGAAGATCTTCTTTTCAATGACTTGGCCGTCTTCGCCTTCAAATTTCATGGTCGCTGTGCCTTTGCCAGGGACAACGAAATCTGTGGCTTTATATTGGTCACCAAAGGCATGACGACCAATCACGATGGGCTGGGTCCAGCCTGGGACAAGGCGGGGTACGTTCGAGCAGATAATAGGTTCGCGGAAAACAACGCCACCAAGAATGTTGCGGATGGTTCCATTGGGTGAGCGCCACATTTCCTTGAGGTCGAATTCCTCAACGCGGGCCTCATCAGGCGTGATTGTTGCGCATTTAATACCAACATTATGTTTCTTGATCGCATTGGCTGCATCAATTGTGATTTGGTCATCGGTCGCATCGCGCGACTGGATCGATAGATCGTAATCTAAAAGGTCTATGTCGAGATAGGGATGGATTAAGCGTTCCTTGATCATATCCCACATGATACGTGTCATCTCATCGCCATTCATATCGACGACGGGATTTGTTACCTTGATTTTGGCCATTATTTCCTCATTAAGCGTGCTTCGAGTTATTGAGCTTGGCCATAACACCCCACATCGTCAACATAAAGCCGGAATATAATGCGCAATAAGACAGGCAAAGCCATAAAAGACCAATTGGGCCGGGTCGTCGGCCAGAAAGACCGGCCCGCGCCCGTGGTGATTCTTGTGCGGCCTCAACTCGGTCAAAATATCGGTGCGACAGCTCGGGCTATGCTGAATTTCGGTCTCACGGAACTCAGACTTGTTGCGCCCCGAGATGGGTGGCCCAATCCAGATGCAGATGCCATGGCGTCAGGGGCCTTGCCAGTCCTGAAAGCGGCGAAGCTATTTGAAACGGTCGAGGCGGCGGTCTCGGATTTAAGTTATGTTCTGGCGGCATCTGCCCGACGTCGTGAGCTTGAAATCCCCGTTGTGGGAACGGATGTCGTTGGCGGTGAAATGCAGGCGCATCTAGAGGGCGGGGTTGGCATTTTATTTGGACCGGAAAAAGCAGGGCTAACAAATGCCGATGTTGTTCTCGCCGATGCGATCCTAACCTATCCGGTTAACCCTGCCTTTCAGTCCCTGAATTTGGCGCAAGCTGTGAATGTCTTTTCGTTTCTCTGGGCACAAAGTGGAGAACTCAAAGTTCCGGAAATTTTTGAAAATGTTCGCAGTGAGGTGGCGGACCGGCAAGATCTGACGCGCCTATTTGATCATTTGGAGGATGAGTTGGAAAAGGCGGGTTTTTTCTTTCCGGCGGCCAAGAAACACCTCATGCAACAAAACATACGCGCGCCTCTCACACGGGCTAAAATGAGCGAACAGGAAGTTCGAACATTTCGGGGGATTGTCAAAGCCTTGGCCAAAGGTCGGGGTGAGGCGAGGGTCAACTCTAAAAAATAGTGTATCGCGTATTTTCTATATTAAGCTGTAAAATGCTCAATAAGTGGCCTTGCTTTGGTATGTGGCTGATCTGGCTGGAACAACTATGCGGTGGGCCCCGGATCAAGTCCGGGGTAACAGAGATTTAGGTCATTTTTCAGTCGGGTCATATTCAGTCTGTCTGCGCTGACCTCTTTACTCAAATATGGCTTTCCGTCAGGAGGCGAGGCATGAAATATCTGGGTTATTTTATTGTACTATGTGCCGGGCTAGCGGGATTTCTGGGCGTGCGGGTCTGGGTTCTGGTCATTCTCGCCCTCTTATCAAGCTTTACCTTTATGTCAGCGCGTCGGCAAAATTTAAAAGATACGCCTCAAACTCTGAATCAAAATATGGTGGTGGACGGGATGTTTTTACTTTTCTCGCAGCTTTTGATTTTGTTTGTGGTTTATCTTGTGGGGGTTTTTATCGCAGGTCCCGGCGGAGAACTCTTTATGAAGCCTTTTGAGAGGTCCTAGCATTTTGCACCCTTAATCGAGATGTCTTTAATGCATCATAGGCGAAGAGTGCGACTCCCATCCAAATAAACAAAAAGCAATACCCATGCGCCGACGTAAATTTGTCACCGAGATATAACCCGCAAAAAAATTGAAGCGTAGGGCCGACAAACTGGATGATCCCCAGTGTCGAGAGTTTTATGTTCCGGGCTGCGAAGGCGAAGGCTAGCAGCGGGAAGACGGTGAGGGGTGCCGCCATTAAGATCAGCAAATCTGTGTCTATTCCGTAATGACTCCAGACAAGATCGCCCTGTATCCCGGTCCAGATTAGAAAGGCCAGTGACGGGATAAACAGAATCGATGTCTCGATAAAAAGTCCGGGCATGGCGCCAACCGGGATAATTTTACGGAGCACACCATAAAGTCCGAAAGTGACGGCCAAACTCAATGCGATATAGGGAAACACACCGCCTTTAAGCGTAAGGATTGAAACCCCGATAAAAGCTAACCCTATCGCCAGGATTTGAAAGCGTGATAAGCGTTCTTTGAAAAAGAGAATTCCTAAAACAACATTGAATAATGGATTTATATAATAACCGAGGCTGGCTTGAAAAATCTGGCCCTGTTGTATCGCCCAGATATAAATGCCCCAATTTGCGCCGATTGCGATGGCCGAAAATGTCAATAGGAGGAGGGTTTTAGGTGTAAGACAGGCTTTTATCGTCTCGGAAATTTGCTTGCGAAGAACCAATACGAGAAACCCCAGCGGGATTGACCAGACGATCCTATGTGCCAATAGCTCAAGGGCCGGAACATGACGTGCGGCGACAAAATAGAGAGGGAGAAGCCCCCAAATGAAATATGCGCATAGCCCAGATAGTAGACCTGCCTGGCTATTTGTAAGTTTTTGTTGCGTATTTGGGTTCGCCATTTGAGCCCCTTGTCACTTTCAGCCCAAATTGCCAACCAGAAAGATTGCCAACTGAAAAGGCACGCTTGACACGGAGTATAAAACCGCTAGGTAGCGCGCTTAATTACGGGAAGGTGTGGTGCCGCCGTTGTAATCGCTGCCTCAAAGGGAGGCGAGCCGGGCCACGTCGAAATAGAAAAGGACGATGGCTATGTCCAAGCGTCATTCGACCAAATATAAAATTGATCGCCGTATGGGCGAGAATATCTGGGGCCGCCCCAAATCACCAGTCAATAAGCGCTCTTACCCTCCGGGACAGCACGGTGCGAATGCACGTCGTGGTAAATTGTCAGATTTTGGTACGCAGCTTCGTGCCAAGCAAAAGCTTAAGGGCTATTACGGCAATATTACAGAGAAACAGTTCCGCAGAACTTATGATCAAGCCTCTCGAATGAAGGGCGATGCCTCTGAAAACCTGATTGGTCTTCTCGAACGTCGTCTGGATGCGATTGTTTACCGTTCTAAATTCGTGCCAACGGTTTTTGCTGCGCGCCAATTCGTCAATCATGGTCATGTTCTTGTGAATGGCAAAAAGGTCAATATCCCGTCTTATCGTTGTAATGAAGGAGACGTTGTTGAAGTGCGTGAAAAGTCACGCACAATGGCGTTGGTTCTTGAAGCCCTCGGATCTGCTGAACGTGAAGTTCCAGATTATATCTCTCTTGATCCAAAAGCGATGAAAGCCGAGTTCATTCGGACACCATCTTTTGATGAAGTCCCATATCCGGTTGTGATGGAACCAAACCTAACGGTGGAATTTTATTCCCGATAGTTCCGCACAAGAAATGATTTTTTTAACCCGTCAAGATCAAGTCTTGGCGGGTTTTTTATTATCCACGTGTCCACATAATTCGGTAATTTTCGCTTCCATCGCGCAACTGAACATGTTCGCTAAAGTGATAGAAACCTGTATTTGGCAGCGTGAATTTCCGCGACCCTTTTGTTCCATTTATACGAACAACTTGCTCATTTACAATTTGGCATTTGAAAATTTCGACGACCCAAACGCGGCGACATTGGAGAATAGCAACGTCCAATTTAGTGCCAACCGGTAGGCTATACCGCACGGAGACCTCTTGGCCAGCTTGTACATAAGCCCGTTCCATATGAAACATATCGACATATGGACCGACAAATTTTCCATATAAACCGTCGCGATCTAGGCTCTTTTTAGCCGAATTTACATGTGAATTGTCAGCGAGCTTTATAACATCAGCGGGTTTTACAAAAGCAGGAATGTAGTGAAATCCGATGTAAATCATCAGGCCGCCAAAAAGAAGCGAAAGGCCTGAGAAGATCGTCCGCCCGATGCCCATACGTTTTTGTTTTCGCAATCTTACACGATCATTGAGATATTCTGCATGAAAGCCGCCTATACCGGCTTTCCGTCTTGATTTTAGTCCTACGCCAAATGGCATATTAGCCTCCTCCTTTTAGAGCGCCCATGAGTGGATAGCTGGGGCCAGTATAGCAGGTTGAGGTTAGCGTGGTTTTAAGCTGATTTTAGGGAGAAGTTTACCCTTTATGCGCTTGTTTTAATGCCTTTTTCTTTCAAAAGGACTTTAAGTTCGCCGGATTCAAACATCTCACGTACGATGTCACAGCCTCCGACGAATTCACCTTTTAGAAAAATTTGAGGGATTGTTGGCCAATTATTGAATTCTTTTATGCCTTGGCGAACTTCCATGTCTTCGAGAACATTGACGCTGGCATATTCAACACCAAGATAGTCAAAGACTTGGACGACAGTTGACGAAAACCCACATTGCGGAAAGACAGGCGTGCCTTTCATATAAAGGACAACGTCATTTTCACTTACAGTTTTTTGTATTTGTTCTTTGACAGACATAATTGTGTTCCTGTTTCTAGAGTCAGGAGTTAGGAAACCAGATCAAAATAATCAAGGCGTCTCTGCTATTCGTGTTTCGAGGGCTAGGGCATGTAAGACGCCACCCATCTTACCTTGAAGGGCTGCATAGACCATTTGATGCTGCGCGACCCTAGACTTACCCTTAAAGGCAGCGCTTGTTACAACGGCTTTCCAATGATCATTATCACCTGCCAGATCAGTCATTTCGACGTCTGCATCTGGCAAAGCGGCTTTAATCATCGCCACGATCTCGTCTTGCGCCATTGGCACGCTAGGAATCTCCAGCCATAAGGTTTGGCAACCAATTTTCATTCGCGGCGCGAAGGTCCGATAGGGCGACATCAAACCCCCCAACGGCTTTCACGCGATTGCCACCAACTTTACCGACAATTTCTGCATGTATGCCCTTGGCTTTGGCCGTTGCAATTATAGGATTGACCGAATGTTCTTCAACAGACAGTAGGTAACGCCCCTGATCTTCTCCAAAGAGCCATCCATGTGTAAGCCCATTTGGAGCCGCATTTATCGACATGCCTTGCCCGCTTGCAAAGGCCATTTCACAGGCCGTTACAGCCAGACCACCGTCTGAACAATCATGGACCGCATTAACCCGACGATTTCTAATGAGTTTGCGAACATAGTCGCCATTTAGCTTTTCTTTTTCCAAATCAACAGGTGGCGGAGCTCCGTCTTCACGTGATAAAATTTCGGCCAGATAGATTGACGCGCCTAACCATCCCGTTGTTTCTCCAATCAAGACGAGTGTGTCACCTTCATTGGCGCCTTTTAATGTCATATGTTTGTCGAGATCAGGAATAAGGCCAACCCCGCCAACAGCAGGTGTAGGGGGAATAGCTTGACCATTCGTCTCATTATAGAGGGACACATTGCCTGACACGACAGGATATTCAAAAGTTCGGCAAGCCTCATTCATGCCCTCAATGGCGCCAACAAATTGACCCATAATATCAGGTCGCTCGGGATTTCCGAAATTGAGGCAATCCGTAATTGCAACCGGGTCTGCGCCCACACATGTCAGATTTCGCCATGTCTCTGCGACACATTGTTTTCCGCCCTCATAGGGATCGGCCTGCACATATCGCGGTGTACAATCTGTTGTAATCGCAACGGCCTTATTGGAGCCATGAATGCGGACAATACCCGCATCGCCGCCTGATTGGCTGCTATCGATCGTATCTGTCATAACATGGCGATCATATTGCTCCCATATCCAGCGCTTAGACGCGATATCCGGCGATTTTATGATACGCATAATCGCATCATTATAATCTTGGGTTTCATGGATGTTTAGAGTTTCCAATATGTCGCGTTTTGGTGTCGGGATATGCGGTCGGTCATAATTTGGCGCATCATCAGCGAGCGGTGAGATTGGAATGTCGCAGACTGTTTTACGGTCATGCTTTAGCACGAGGCGTCCCGTATCTGTTGTTTTACCGATTTTAGCGACGTCCAATTCCCATTTCTCGAAAATATCAAAAGCAAGTTGCTCTTTGCCCGGTTTAATGACCATGAGCATGCGCTCCTGACTCTCAGAGAGCATCATTTCATAGGCCGTCATATTGGGTTCGCGCTGAGGGACCAGATCAAGATTGAGTTGAATACCGACGCCGCCTTTATCCGCCATTTCGATCGATGAAGAGGTGAGGCCAGCGGCTCCCATATCCTGAATGGCAATAATGGCGTCTGTCGCCATTAACTCTAGACAAGCCTCAATCAGAAGTTTTTCCGTGAAGGGATCACCGACCTGAACGGTCGGGCGCTTTTCTTCGCTTGCATCGTCAAATTCGGCTGATGCCATGGTCGCGCCGTGGATTCCGTCGCGACCGGTTTTCGATCCGACATAGAAGATTGGATTACCGACGCCTTTGGCGGCTGAATAAAAAACATTATCTGTTCGCGCGAGACCCACACACATCGCATTGACCAGGATATTGCCATTATAGCCTTTGTGGAAATTTGTTTCGCCGCCCACAGTCGGAACACCCACACAATTTCCATAGCCCCCAATGCCGGCGACAACGCCGCTGACAAGGCTTTTTGTTTTAGGATGGGTTGGTTCACCGAAACGCAGGGCATTCATCAAGGCGATCGGTCTGGCGCCCATGGTAAAAACATCCCGCATAATCCCACCAACACCCGTAGCCGCGCCTTGATAGGGCTCGATATAAGAGGGGTGGTTATGGCTCTCCATTTTAAAGATGATCGCATCCCCATCATCAATATCTATGACGCCAGCATTTTCGCCCGGACCTTGAATAACGCGCTTTCCTTTAGTCAGAAATTTAGCCAAGTGACGGCGAGAGGATTTGTAAGAACAATGTTCGGACCACATCACCGAGAAGATACCCAGTTCTGTCAGGTTTGGTTCGCGATCCAATCTGTCTAGAATGATTTTATATTCAAATTCGCTTAGGCCATGCTCTTTTACGACGTCTGGCGTGATTTCGCTTTTTTTCTTGGCCATTAGATTGACTCAATGATTGATTTGAAAAGACCAAGGCCATCGTCACCGCCATGTAGGGGGTCGATAGCACGTTCCGGATGCGGCATCATGCCAAAAACATTGCCGCCGGAATTAACAATGCCTGCAATATCATTGCGAGATCCGTTCGGGTTATCTGCATAACGGAAAGTGACAAGGCCTTCTTTTTCAATTTGATTTAAGGTGTCTTTGTCAGCAAAAAAATTCCCATCATGATGCGCGATCGGAAAGACGACTTCGGATTTAGCCGCATAGTGCTTGGTATACCGCGTATTTGCGTTTTCAACTTTCAGGCGCTCCGGGCGACAAATATATTTCAAATTCTTGTTCCGCATCAATGCTCCAGGCAGCATACCAGCCTCAGTCAGGATCTGGAATCCGTTGCAAAATCCCGCAACCGCCAGTCCCTTTTCTGATTTCGCTTTGATATCTCGAACAATCGGAGAGCGAGACGCAATAGCACCTGAGCGTAGATAGTCCCCATAGGAAAACCCACCCGGCATAACAACGAACTCAATATTGTCGGGAAGGGTAGTCTCGCGGTGCCAGACCATTACTGGAGCACGTCCTGTTACTTTTTCGAGTGCGACAGCGGCGTCGCGGTCACAATTTGAACCAGGAAAACGAATGACAGCCGTTTGCATTAGTCTTCAATCTCGATGCGATAGTTTTCGATGACGGTATTTGCGAGCAGCTTTTCGCACATTTCGGTCACACGTGTTTTTGCCGCATCTTTATCTTCACCATTCAGGCTGAGTTCGATCACCTTGCCTTGAAAAGCACCGCTGACTTCATCAAATCCGAGGTCGTTTAAGGACCGCGCAATGGTCCGACCTTGTGGGTCAAGAACGCCAGGTTTGAGACCGACATAGACAAGTGCTTTCATAGCTAAATTTCCTAATCGTCGTTTGACACAACCGAAAGTTTCGGCGCTGATTTATTGTTCGCTTCTTTGAGGATGCCTAGTCGTGTGGCAACTTCAGTGTAGGCTTCTGTCACATCACCTAAGTCGCGACGGAAGCGGTCCTTATCTAGTTTTTTATTGGTTTCGCGGTCCCATAAACGGCAACTATCAGGACTTATTTCGTCAGCGAGAACAACCTGATGTCCGGCCACTCCATTTTCCAGTGTTACATCTAAGCGTCCGAATTCGAGTTTGAAATCGATAAGCTTAATACCAATCCCGGCAAACATCCCCTGCAGGTAATCATTGATCCTGAGCGTCATCGCGATCATTTCATCGAGTTCGGCCGGTGTTGCCCAGCCAAAAGCATGAATGTGCTCTTCAGCAATAAGCGGATCGCCCAAATCATCCCGTTTCAGGCAAAACTCGACAATTGACCTTGGGAGTTTTTCACCTTCTTCAATGCCAAGCCGTTTCGCCATAGTCCCCGCTGCCACATTACGACAAATAACTTCCAAAGGAATAATTTCGACTTTTTTGATCAATTGCTCGCGCATATTGAGGCGTTTGATAAAGTGGGTCGGAATGCCAATGTCGGCAAGGCGAAGCATAACAAATTCGCTGATCCGGTTGTTCAAAACACCTTTGCCATCTAATACGGCTTTCTTTTGGGCGTTGAAGGCCGTCGCATCATCCTTGAAATATTGGACAAGTGTACCTGGTTCTGGCCCCTCATATAGAATTTTGGCCTTACCTTCGTAAATTTGCTTGCGGCGGCTCATTATTTGGCTCCGTCGGCGGCACTGAGTCGGTCACAGCACCAAGAATAGCGCCTCTTACCCTTAACGGGCCATGGCCACAATGCGAAGATCACTACAATTTTGGGGATTTAACAGCTTGAAGATAGCTTCGACCATACATAAATGGGGATTGAAAACATATCTTCACACAAGGATAGAAAATGAAGACTTTTGACGAACGCGGCAATGCGCATGAAACTAAATTTGTTTTAGATGCTGCGAAAGAGTTTAAGGCTGAGGCCAAACGCAATAAGGCGCTAGGTCACTGGGCGGCTGGTCTGATGGGTAAAGCTGAAGCGGACGTTGAAAAATATGTACTCGAAGTGATCGTGTCAGACATGGAAGAGGCGGGTGATGATGATGTTTTCCGTAAACTCCGTAAGGACCTGACTGACGCTAATTGCGATATATCAGATCAAGCGATCCGTGATAAAATGGCAGCCGAACTCAAAACCGCTCGCGAAGCGGTTTACGGCGAAGGCTAGAATATAGGATTATTAGGGGCCGGGCAGGTTGTGTCATAGGTCGGTTGGTTTTGCTGCGCTGCGGCTTGAAGACCACGAATGTGCTGACCCATGGCGCGTGTGTCGTAATTCATATTGACACATCCCAATGTTTGTTTCGTGTCGCCGTCAATGATAGCGGCAAAACCCGTGACACCTAACCACATATTATATTGCCTGACGATCCCGCGGTCGAAAACGGCGTGGCCATTATATTCGCCATTGCCGCCAGAAATATCGATCCGGAGATATTCAATACGCGGGTCATTGAGTTGCCGCAGGGCCTGATCAAGCACGGGATTGACGACCTTACAGGGCCCGCACCAATCTGCATGAAACATAACAACATAAATATCAGGGGTAGGTGGCCCATAGGCTTGTGTTGTACCCGTGAGGCCGAGCGATAAGAATGCCGTTGCTAAAGCTGTCTTCAATAAACGTCTCATAGGGGTTTCACTATCATCTCAGAATGAATGATGACTGAAAGTCACTATAACAATTCAGTGAGTATTGTTAAAATAGAAAAGCCCGAAACCTACTGGTCCGGGCTTATTCTTGGTTCTTTATCTAAGTCTTATCGACCAGATGGAAGCTCATTATGCGCAGCCGGACACTGTGTTGTCCGTGTGTTGATTGATGCGCGGCTCAAATAAGCAGATCCAGTAGAGTTTGAAGCCATTTGACGAATTTTTTCAGCCATCTCATTTGCAGAGAAAGATGAATTGACACATCCGATAACGCGCTTTGACTTGGCGTCTACGACTGCGGCAAATCCAGGAAGACCGACCCACTTGTTAAAGATCGGCACGATGTCGCGATCAAAGGCTTCATGAGCACCTTTCTCCCACTTGGCAGCTGTAGATGTGTCGATGACGACTTCTTCAGCATTTACACCTGAGATGGAAAGCGCTGTTGAAAGCTGCCCATCGAGACGAGCAGAATTGCTGTCAGTGGCGTTACGGAAGTTTACGACATAAATGTCGGGGCTAGTTGCAAAAGCAGGGGCCGCAAAAGCTGTCGTTAAAACAGTAGCAGCCAGTACAGACGTTAAGCGTTTCATTGTTCGAGTCCTTGTCTCATTTTTCCAGGGTTCCACACTGTTGGAATATTCCACACTGTTGGTTTTGTTATGAGACAGCTTCTAGCGTGTATTGGTAAACTTTCGCCGAATCAGGCGTTAAAAATTGATTCAGCATAGTTTCTAAACAAGGCGACCACCTGTATAAGTTATTGTAAAGTATACAAATATTTTTTTGAAAAAAAATACAGAAAATTTGAAATTCCCGAAATTATAACTCTCGACGCCCTAACTTTAATTAAATTTTAACCTCGCATGACCGGAACCTTTCTGAATCGTCAGAAAGGTATAGAGTAATTAACTATAATCAAATCTATGGCGTTAGGTGAAGACGCGCTTGAATATCGTTTCGACATGTTTCAGGTGGTAATCATCATCAAACATATCATCGATTTCTTTGGCTGAGAGCAAGGCCGTGACGTCTGCATCCTGATGAAGGAGAGTACGAAACGCCCCGTCTCCGGCATCGCCTGTCGTTCTAAACATCTCCCAGACCTTCATCGCATTGCGTTGCACAAGACGATAGGCGCTCTCGCGTTGCTCGCCGGCCTGAGTCAGAGCCAATAAAAAGCGCTGGGAATTGTGAAGGCCGCCGAGACGGTCCATATTTTTGCGCATTTGATCCGGGTAAACGACAAGGTTTTCGATTACACCAGCCAGTCTATGGAGCGCAAAGTCCAGATGCACGGTTGTATCAGGAGCAATCCCACGTTCGACCGAACTATGAGAGATATCACGCTCATGCCAAAGGGCGACATTTTCTAGGGCCGGCATCACGGCCATACGGACTAAGCGCGCCAGACCGGTCAGATTTTCCGTCAGAACAGGGTTTCGCTTATGCGGCATAGCAGATGAGCCTTTTTGCCCTTTTGAGAAGAATTCTTCGGCTTCTAAGACTTCGGTCCGTTGTAAATGTCGAATTTCGACGGCCAGATTTTCGATGGATGAGGCGATAACCCCCAATGTCGCAAAATAGGCCGCGTGACGGTCGCGCGGAATGACTTGCGAACTAACGGGCTCAATTGAGAGACCCATTTTTTCAGCAACATGTTCCTCTACCTTCGGGTCGATATTCGCAAATGTGCCGATAGCGCCTGAGATGGCACAAACCGCGATTTCTTTCCGGGCCTGAACTAGGCGTTCGCGGCCACGGTCGAACTCGGCGTAAAACCGTGCCAATTTGATTCCAAATGTTGTGGGTTCAGCATGAATGCCGTGGCTACGTCCAATTGTGATCGTGTTTTTATGTTCTTCGGCGCGTGTTTTAAGCGCCGTCAAGACACGGTCCATGCCAACCAAGAGAAGGTCTGTGGCGCGAGCGAGTTGGACGGATAATGTCGTGTCAAGAATATCAGAAGACGTGAACCCTTGATGCACGAAACGCGCATCGTCTCCGATAAATGTCGCCAAATGCGTCAGGAAGGCGATGACGTCATGTTTTACTTCGCGCTCGATCTCATCGATTTTGGCGACGTCAAATTCGGCTGAGCCACCACGTTCCCAGATATTTTTTGCAGCCTCTTTTGGGATAACGCCCAAATCTGCCAGCGCGTCACAACCATGCGCTTCGATCTCAAACCAGATACGATATTTCGTCGCTTGCGACCAAATGGCCGTCATCTCTGAGCGGGCGTAACGTTCGATCATGGTTCTATACCTTTAAGACTCACCTTTATATGCGGCGCCTTGGACATCAGAGCGCGCAATAGGTCAAGATGTCAGTCGAAATTTTCAGCTGTTACTAGTTCTGCATTTCGCCGTTCTGCGGCGGCCCAATCTTTAGGAAGGGTTTTAGCTGCTATAAAAAAGCTAATTGCCGACAAGATGAAAGCGAAAGTAATAATTGTAATGGAAAGCCGGATCGCATGAACTTGTCCATGCGTTTCTTTAAATATATCGGCAAGAAACCCCACTGTTGTTGGCCCGCCACCCAAAGCAATCAAATTGAGGATTAAGAAAAACAAGGCCGTTGACATGGCCCGCATATTTATTGGTGCAAGGGTTTGGGCAATTGCGAAGCTTGGCCCTAGATACATGCCCAGGAAGAATAACAAGATTGCGCCGATTGCTAGATGTCCAGTCGTGGATTGAACCCAGAAGGCTGCGATACATAAAGGTAAACAAATCAAGATAGAAATTGCAGGGACAATCGCGTAATTAGAAACAGATTTTCCGGCTAGTCGCTCGGCAAGAGCACCGCCAAAAAATGTGCCGCCGCCATAAAATACGGCATTTGTGAACGCCAGAACATACATGAATTTTCTGAAGCCATAGGCTGCGTCGCCTTGTGCTGTATCAAATGGTAGCAGGTAATCGATTTGCCAAAGCGAAATACCATATCCGACAAAAGAGGCGAGTGCGATCCCCATACACATAGCCCACCATGATTTGATGGAAAGAAGCGTTTTAAGGGCCTCTTTGAATGGAATTTGTACGTCTTTGTTGAACTTACCTTCTTGTGCGCCGCGAACAGGTTCTCTGATAATAATTCTGGTGATAATGGCGAGAGCTATACCGGCTATCCCCAAACCTAAAAGTAATTGTCGCCAAGTAAAGTTGCTCTCCCCGCCTAGGACGTAGCCAGCGATGAAATAAGCAAAACCAAGCCCCAAAGGAATACCCAGCGCATAAATAGCTAGCGCGGTCGAGCGCTCATTTTTAGAATACATGTCGGAAATTATCGAATGTGACGGTGGAGAACCACCAGCTTCACCAACTCCAACGCCCATTCGTGCTAGGCCTATAGTCAAAAAACTATTGGCCATGCCTGTCATGACTGTGAAACCACTCCAAATTGCGAGCGAAGCAGCGACAATATTCGTCCGATTATAGCGATCCGCGAGCCATGCAATCGGAATGCCTATGGTCGTATAAAAAAGAGCAAATAAGAATCCTTTTAACAATCCCATTTCTGAATTTGATAATTGGAGATCAGCTTGAATTTTAGGAGACAGGATACCAATAATTTGCCGGTCAATAAAATTGAACGCATAGATCAACGTCAATATAAGTAAGACGAGTGTTCTATAGCCTTTATTGGGCGTCACACTATCTGGAGTGGGGGCGTTCGCACCTTGCATGATTCATCCTGTGATTTTCTATCACAGGACAGGAAAGAGCGGGAGGGGTCAAGCCGTCACGACATCAATATCATTCACAATTTATGGTTCTTGGATGACCATATTGGGGCCAGTAATGTTTGTGATGGTTTGTACGGGCGTATCGATATGTGGCCAGAACAATTTGATCTCTGCGGCGGTGTCATCACCCAGGCCGAAGAACATTCTGGTTTCGTCAAGCGAATGTAAGCTTGAGCCGCCCTGAATTTGCCGAACCAGTTTTTTGCCGCTCTCTGTCGTGACTTCGACCTTTAAGCCATATCCGTCCAGATTGCTTCGTACGGGTTCGAAATCCAAGACCAGAGAATTATTGTCGAGCGTATCTGCGGCCATGTTTCGAAAGAGTTGTAGGTTTCCACCTTGATTGACGACAAGAAGATCGCGGTCACCATCTTTGTCATAATCTGCTAAAGCTGTGCCGCGGACATTGCTTGTTGCAATGGCTTGAGAGGTTGTTGATGTCGGACCGAGATTTGTAAAGATCGCAGAGTCGCCGCCTCTTTGTTGGCCATTCGGGTTCCCAGTACGTCCACCGCCTGCAAATAGATCCATTTCACCATCTAGATTGAAATCACCGAAACTCACCCCCCATGAGAGATAAAAATCCACGCCATAGAGGTGTGATACATTTTGCGTGAATCCTGATTCATGAGAGACATAAAGCGTATTGCCCACGCGATTTGGGTCTAAATCATTTGAAGGATGGAATGGAACATCTGAAATATAAATATCAAACCTTCCGTCATCATTAATGTCAGCGAAACTTATGCCCATAACAGCTGGCGTGTCTTTGCCAATATAGTCATGAGCTTGGACAAGCTGGCCTTCGCCATTGTTTAAAAGGACACCGTCTTGCAAATTTTCTTCTAATGTCGGCCCACCAGCGCCTGTATTGCCGATGTAAACATCTGGATATCTATCCTCATTAAGGTGGGCTGAGCGCAGGGCTAAGGTCGCTCGGTTTGTAACCTGTTCGGCGACCAAGCCATTGACTTGCCGTTTAAAGGTCCCGTCACCCATATTTTTAAACAAACCGTCACTATTTGCTAATTGTCCCAACGGATCGTCATCCCCAACGCGGTTTATAACCATCTGCGCGACATAAAGATCAATCCAGCCATCCAGATCATAATCTAGGAAGGTTGCGCTTCTCGTTTGTCGGCATCCGTGATTTACGATGGATTGAGCGGCCTGGACTTGTTGTTCAAAGCCGGGCGAACAAAGATCAACACCAGCTTCTGCGGCAACATCGGCAAACAAGTTTGGTCGAACGCGGTTACCATTTTCAACGAAGTTATTCTTGAGTAAAAAATTAGGTGGTCCGTCATAGGGGTTTCCACTTGCACTATACGTGCTCCAATCTTCATGGGCGGTGTATAAATATAAATCCGTATCACCATCCCGGTCATAATCAGCGGCTATGGCGCCTGCATAATTATAATTTGGAAGATCAGGTAAAAGCGCATCGGCATTTCTAAAACCGCCCTCCTGGTCATTAAAATAAAGATGCGGGCGAAGGTTTTGTCCCGAGCCGTCATCATACCCATTGGTTGCGAGGATATCTGGATACCCATCATTATTAAAATCAAACCAGATAACGCCAAGACTATGGCCTGTCCGGGAGAAGAATTGATCATTATTCAGTCCGGCAGCTGCCGTTACATCAATCATTTCTATTGGATCTGTTTCCTGCGCTTGTGCAGAGCCAAGCGATCCCAATAGCGATATTAGCGCTATACAAGACGCTTTTGAAAGGAGGTTTTTAAATTGGATGCTCATAAATTTCGCGCCGCCATCGCCCAAGGTCGTTCTTCATTATTTATATCTTACTGAACTGTCGTGTATAGTCATAAAGTGTAGGTCTATCGAAGAATTCAGCATTGCAATCTTTGAGTTAAATTCCACGCTTTAAATCAAAAAGAACTCACATCAGTCCTAACATCTTAAAGCTATTAATATCATCTCGGCCGATAATCAGGTGGTCATGAACTGTGATGCCGACCGTTTTGCAGCTTTCGATAATCTTCCCCGTCATATCGATATCGGCCTGGCTGGGCGTGGGGTCGCCGCTAGGATGATTATGAGCAATTATCAGGGCGCTCGCTTCTAACTCAAGCCCCCGTTTGAGAATTTCGCGCGGATAAACAGGTGCCCGGTCGACGGTACCTTGTCCGAGAATTTCATCCGCAATGAGCCGATTTTTGCGGTCTAGGAATAAAACACGAAATTGCTCGACCCGCTCAAATTGCATAGCCGTCCGGCAATAATCTAAAAGCGCTGACCAGCTAGATAGAATGGGGCGACCCAATAGACTTTTTTGCCCCATCCGAATGCTGGCCGTGTGGAGTAATCTTAGGTCGAGGGCGGTTTTTTCGCCAATTCCTTTGACCGACATCAGCCTATTCATATCTGCGGCGCAGACTTCGGATAGATTCCCAAAGGTTTTGATTAAGTCTTTGGCGATCGGTTTGACGTCTTTGCGCGGAATAGAATTGAACAAAAAGAGCTCGAGTAATTCATAGTCTTGAAGTGCCGTCGGTCCGCCATCTCGAAAACGAGCCCTGAGCCGGTCACGATGATCGAGATAATGTGCCTTCTCAGTCATGGCCTAAACTTATGCGTAAGGTGGGCGGTTCAGCCCTTTCGGCGAGGCCGTGAAAATTTCACATCCGTCTTTTGTAACACCAATAGAATGTTCAAACTGCGCCGTGAGTTTCCGATCGCGGGTCACGGCGGTCCAACCATCTGACAGGATTTTGACATCTGGCCTGCCTAAATTGATCATGGGCTCGATGGTGAAAAACATCCCTTCGCGCAAGGTCTCACCTTCGCCGGGTCGTCCAAAATGAAGGATATTGGGACTATCGTGGAACAGACGGCCCAGACCATGACCACAGAAATCTGTTACGACTGAGCAGCGTTCATTTTCGGCATATTGCTGAATAGCGTGGCCAATATCGCCCGTTGTGTTACCAGGTTTGACCGCTTTGATGCCTAACATCAAAGCATCATAGGTAATATTGCAAAGGCGCTCTGCGCGCCGATTTATCTTGCCGACCGTATACATGCGGGACGTATCGCCATGCCAGCCATCGACGATGACAGTGACATCTATATTTATGATATCACCATCTTTCAGAGGTTTGTCATTCGGAATACCGTGACACACCACATGATTGATCGATGTGCAGAGTGAGTGTTGATAGCCCCGATAGCCCAGTGTTGCGGGCAGGGCACCATTTTCTGTTATGAATTTATATGCGGCTTTGTCGAGTGACGCTGTCGTTACACCGGGCTCTACAAGTTCTGCGAGCATGTCCAAGCACGCGGCCGCCAGATGGCCAGCCTTACGCATGCCCTCAAAGCCCTCTGGACCATGGATTTTTATGGCGCCATCCCTAAGGTCTGGTGCATCTTTAGCGTCAATATAATGCATAATGGTGGACCTATAGCGATAGGAGGCATGGGGGGCTAGTGCAATTTGTGTATTGCGTTTTTCCGAGGTTGCGATGTTGGAATTGTGGAGTTTTGACTACGTCGTTTTGCCGGACTCACAGCTGGTTTGAGACGAGCGAATCATGCCTTAATCTTCTCTTAATAAGTGAATTGAAGCATTATACGTGTAATTTATGGGGTTCTGTGATAGAATCTGCTAATTCATGCGGATTTCAAGACTTAAAAGGCCAGTACCACCTCCAATAGTAGGATAGGGTCAGATAGAGGTAATCTATTTTTGGTAAGGGCTTTGAAATGAGCAATGTTTTACATCTAGCGATACCCGCAGGAAATCTCGCTAAAACCGTCAAATTTTATACCGAAGTTTTGGGCTGTAAACTTGGCAATAGCGAAGAAGGTCGCTGGGTTGATGTAGATTTTTGGGGCAATGAGCTGACACTGCACCAAAGCGAAGAGCGGTTACCCAATGTACGTCACGACGTTGATATGGGTGCCGTGCTGGTTCCGCATTTCGGCATTCATTTGATGCAAGAGGAATTCGATGCCCTCAAGGACCGGATCGCAAAAGCGGGCCTTAGCTATATTGACGACCCGTATCGTCGTTTCCAGGGCAATAAGTTTGAGCAAGAGACCTTCTTCATTTCCGATCCGAATAATAATGTGCTGGAAATCAAGACAATGGTGAACCCGCATTTGCTCTTTGAGGCTGCGGAATAGATTTACTCCAATTTCGCTTTCCACTCAGTATATTTTCCATGTTTAACTGGGCGACCCGTCTCATCGACATTGACGAATACGATTTCGTCAATACTCACGATTTCCTGTTTCGTGTGTTTAATCCGTACATGACATTCGACGGTAATTGTCGAATGTCCAACAGATACGGTTTCAACGCCGATCTCTACAACATCCCCCTGAACGGCCGGTGCTAGAAAATTCAGTGCCGACATTGATTTGGTGACGAGAGTCTGTGTCTCCATCTGGCAGGCGGCATAGACACCGCATTCTTCGTCAATCCATTCAAGAAGTCGGCCTCCAAAAAGCGTGTTTCGACAGTTCAGATCACCGGGTTTGACGACTTTTCGGGTTCTATATTTCAATTCATGTTGACCCAACATAAGGACGTCATGCTACGTTCTAGCGCGAGACGCAAAGAAAAATGGAGGTTTTGATTAGGATTCTTTTTCAGTGCACGCGCTTTGTGCGCCCACATTTGCTAAACACCAAACTCTGAGGTGACTGGCGAGGTTTCGGGTTGGCCCGTCTTCCATACGTTCATCGTCCCGCATACGTATGAAACTTGCAAAGCTTTGGCCGCTCTCTCTGACGGCGTCGTCAATGACGGCCCAAAATTCGGGCTCTAACGCCACCGAGGTTTGATGCCCATAGAGCGAAATCGAGCGCTTTTTCATTCGTCCGCTGGGGGTAGCTTATGCGCATCTAGCTTATCTTGCATGCGCTTCGTAAGCTCCGCTCGTTTCTCTTTTTCCGATTTTTTAAGACCAAAACGTGCCCGGTTTTCCGCGGCCTTTTTATTTTTGGCCTTTCGCGCGAGAGATTTACGCGCCTTGGAAAACTTTATGACATTGTCTTGGCTCATGGACAGTTCTAACGCGGCGCAATCATCAGTTCTGGCCTGACGACTTTGTCAAATTCCTCTTCGGTCACAAACCCTAATTTGACGGCTTCTTCGCGTAAGGTCGTGCCGTTTTTATGCGCGGTCTTGGCAACTTTCGTAGCATTGTCATAGCCAATGGTCGGGGCGAGGGCTGTCACAAGCATGAGTGAGCGTTGCAAGAGATCGGCAATCCGGTCTTCATTGGCGGTAATACCGACCACACATTTATCAGCAAAGCAGCGCGCGCTATCGGCCAGTAATGTGATAGATTGCAGCATATTATAGGCCATGACGGGCTTGAACACATTGAGTTCAAAATGTCCCTGTGATCCGGCCACAGTGATTGTTGTGTGGTTGCCCATCACTTGGGTGCAAACCATCGTCAAGGCTTCACATTGTGTCGGATTAACTTTGCCTGGCATGATCGAACTGCCTGGCTCATTAGCGGGTAGAGAAATTTCGCCTAGTCCTGAACGCGGCCCAGACGCCAAAAAGCGAATATCATTTGCGATTTTTAAAAGACTGGCCGCCACTGTGTTCAACGCGCCATGTGCGGAAACAAACGCATCATGGGCGGCCAGGGCCTCGAACTTATTGTCGGCTGTCTTGAAGGGTAGACCCGTATAGCTCGCGACTTCTGCCGCAAAGTCTTCCGCAAAGCCGGGCTTGGTGTTTAGGCCCGTCCCAACGGCCGTTCCGCCTTGGGCCAGCGGGTAGAGTTCCTCAAGACCGCGCTTGATACGCTCAATGCCCAGATCCAACTGCGCCGTATATCCCGAAAATTCTTGGCCTAATGTGACAGGTGTTGCGTCTTGTGTGTGGGTCCGGCCAATCTTGATAATGTCTTTAAAGCTCTTGGCTTTATCATTCAGCGCATTTCTTAGGACTTGCAATTCCGGCAGCAGCTTATGGATGATTTGTTCGACCGCGCTAATATGCATGGCTGTCGGAAATGTATCATTTGAGGATTGGCTGCGATTGACATGATCATTCGGATGAACCGGATCTTTTGAGCCGACCACACCGCCTAGGATTTCTATAGCCTTATTGGCAATGACTTCATTGGAATTCATATTGGATTGCGTGCCAGACCCTGTTTGCCAGACCGAGAGCGGGAAATTGTCATCGAGTTTCCCTTCGGCAACATCAGAGGCGGCTTGAACGATGGCGTCCTTAATATGCTCTTCCAGATTATCAGCCTTGTGATTGGTGATCGCGGCAGAGCGCTTAATGATACCGAGAGCGCGAATAAGGGCAGGCGGCATGGTTTCAATGCCAATCGGGAAATTTATCAGTGACCGAGCGGTTTGCGCGCCGTAATATTTATCAGCTGGAACGGTGAGTTCACCAAAAGAGTCAGATTCGGTTCGGAGCTTTGTCATGATAAGGACTACCTAGTTATAAATCGTGGCTTGAATTAGGGTATTTGGGAGAGATTGCCAACCAGCCATGTGATAGAATTTTGTTGAATTCGACACATTGTGGACGGTTAGGGGCGTAGGCGGTTATTTCTTACGGAAGCTGTCGAGACTTACGACCTTATCCGTGCTGCCACCATCTGTGGGTGGCTCGTCTTCAGGACCTTCGCCGTCTTTCGATTTGGGCTTTGCCTTGGCTTTAGCCTTGCTAATAGTCTTTTTAATGGGCGCCCCCAGGGCCGTTGTCTCTGTTGGGCTGGGCGGGGTCATTTGCGTCACGGATTGGTTGTCGGCTTTACCCATTTCTCCAGGCGCATCAAACTGTAGAGCAAAGCCAACACTTGGGTCGTGAAAGCGCGAAATCGCATGATACGGGACTTTTAGATATTTCGGGATGCCGCCAAATTTCAACGTCACCTCGAATTCGTCCGCATAGGCGTTCAAATCCCAGAACTGATGTTCAAGTACGATGGTGATTTCTTCTGGGTATTTTTTGGCCAGACCTTCATCAATCTCGACGCCGGGAAAGCGTGTTAAAAAGGTGATATAGAAATGATGGGCGCCTGGTAGGCCGTCTTCGCGGATAACACGACGAATAGCGTCGCGCACGACACCTCGCAGCGCGAGCTGCGTCATCTGTTCGTAATTCATTAAATCCGAGCTCATGAGGCCACCCTAAAGCCGTTACAGGGATAATCAATGGTCATTACGTCGCAAACGCAGGAATTTTGCTGTACGTCCTTAAGAATGCACTTATGAAGCGAGTATGTCTGAGATAACGCCCGATATGAAGACCGCGAAATTCGTTGGTGACGTTTTCTATCCACCCCACGCCCATCCCTTAAAGGGCGATGAGGGGTTTATTCATGCGACCTGGAAGTTTTTGCGCAACCCTATCGAAGGATTCGGGCCTCTCTCTTATTCCCAACCCATTGTCAGCGTGCCCAGCTTTGGCAAGAAACTCCATGTCATCACAGACCCGGAGGGCATGATGCAGGTCCTGGCCCATGAAGCCAAAAAATTCACTAAAACCGCGATTGATGCGCGTATTCTGGGGCCAGCCACAAAAGAGGGCCTGCTCTCGGTTCATGGCGAACAATGGAAACGCCAACGCAAAGCCGTCGCGCCTATGTTTCGCAAACGTCATATGGAAGACCTCGCGCCGCTGATCGCAGAGACCCTTGATGAATTTTGCGGGACGTTAGACCAAACACCAGATATTGAACTCAATGCGGCCATGGCCGAATTGACCTTTGATGTTCTCGCCAAAGCGCTTTTGGGAGACCCGCAGGGGATTGACGGGGAGCGCCTAAAATATGCGACACGCAATATGGTCACAAGCGCTGGGACGCTGAGGCCAGATGATCTCTTGCCATTTCCAAAATGGGTGCCTCGGCCTATATCCCCGAAAGGGTCTCGGGCCTTAAAGCGTCTCAAGCGGGCTGCAGATGAATTGATTGCAGAACGTAAAATCAATCCCGTTGAAGACGATCTGGTTAGTCTCTTGATTGCTGCGCGTGACCCTAAAACAGGAGAGGGGCTCACGGACCGGGAACAAAGAGATAATCTCATCGGGTTTTTCATAGCCGGTCATGAAACCACGGCCCTGACCCTGACCTGGGCGCTCTATCTTGTCGGTATGCACGCGCCGACAGCAAAACGAATTCGAGACGAGGTCCTTGAGGTTTGCGGCTCCGAGGGCAATGTTACCTATGAGCAAATGAGAGACCTCAAATTTACCCAGGCCGTCCTTGACGAAACCATGCGTCTTTTTCCGCCCGCACCTATGCTAAACCGGCTCTGCCATGAAGACACCGTAATTTCGGGGCGCGAGATAAAGGCGGGCGATAGTTTCCTCCTCTGCAATTACGTCATGCACCGCACAGAACGGCTCTGGGACAACCCGCTCGCCTTTGACCCCGACCGTTTCCTACGAGACCCATCCCTTAAATCCAAAGGCTCACCCTATATGCCATTCGGCGCTGGCCCCAGAATTTGCGTGGGCGCGGCCTTTGCCACAATGGAAGCGGTGATGAGTTTGGCGAGGTTAGTGCGTG